>CAZBLJ010000041.1:0-15922 GCA_964492605.1 uncultured Puniceicoccaceae bacterium | reverse complement strand
GCGGTGGTTTCTCCGGATCGCTTCGCGCTTGAACCGCTGGTTCCCCCGTCGATAGACTTTTCCAACTTATTGAATATGGCGGGTTTCGACGAAAACATTGTTCGGGAGTATTTCGAGCTGAACGGATTTCTGGTTCGGCAATTGCGCAAATACCAGGTGCAGGCGCGGAAGAAACGCGCCGATGAAGAGATCGATCTCCTCGTGTACAACCCCGCGCCGGAAGATCCCGCGCCGGGCCGGGGGTTTCAGCTGTTCTCCGGTGACATCCGCTCCGTGCACCGGGCGCTCGTGGTGGTCAAAGGGTGGCACACCAGCTCCTTCACCCCCCGCATGCTCAAGCAAAGCAACAAAATCTTCGATTTCCTGAAGAAAGACGTCCTGGATGCGGTGGAACAATATTTCACCGAGGACCGCGATTTGATCGGAAAGGTGGACCCCGTCACGAAGATCCTGGTCCTTCCGGGACTGCCCTCCACCGAACCGCATCGCGAAGAGTCGATCCATCTCCTCAAAGAGCATGGCATCGATTTCATCATCACGTTTCGGACCATCCTGGAAAACCTGCTCCAGGGGATTGAAACGAACTACAGTTATCAAAAATCGGAAGCCCTCCATTTGCTTCGACTCCTGAAGATCTACGACATGATCCGCGCTCCCCAAATGGAACTTTTCTCCGAGGATCGGAAGGGGTCGAGGAGCCGCGGTTGAGGTCGTTAGTCAATAAATATAGAACTGGTCTATTTTTCGCAGCCCTTTGACCTGCCGGATGAGCTTGCAACCGTCATTCACCAGGCTTATGATCCATTACACTTCTTAATCCCGATGCCGTACCAATCATTCACCGACTATCCCCTTTGGAAGGAAGCCTCGACTCTCACCGATTCCGTCTTCGATTTCAGCCGGGAAATCGAGGATTTCCCGCTTCGCAACCGCATGACCGCAGCGGCCATCGACATTCCGTTTCTGATCGGCGAGGCCGCCCAATCCGGCTCCGACGAGGAGATGAAGACACTCCTCTGGAAGGTGGAGGATCCCATCAACGAGCTGCGAAGCATTCTCACCGAAGCCAAAGAGAACGGATTCGCTCCCGGTGCCGACTACGAACTGATGCAGGAACGCTGCCGGAATCTTTTCCGGAAAGTGCATCTGGAGGCTGCCGATACCCACGGGAGCCCCGAGAATGCTTCCTCGCGCTTTGAAGACGACCTGCCTGAAATCGACGATTCGGTCTCCATCTGATTTCGGTTCTCGAGCAACCCTCCCCTTCCAACCGCATCCGACAACCACGCTCTTATCACTCATCCCGACAATGCCGATCCTGGGCACGCGCAACATACCGACCGTCTCCTGCCTGTATCGTAAAGGGGGCGACTTTTTCGGTTCCGCCGGAGGGTTTTTCGAGCGGTCGAACGGCGATTGGACAAAGGAATCCTTCGGAAGTCTCGCCGAGACCGGGACCAGGATTGCGGCCGCCCTCATCGACCGGGGCATCGCCCGGGGAGCCTTTATCGGACTGTTCGCCGACTCCGGGCTGACCTGGCTGCGAGCGAATTTCGGTATCCAAATGTGCGGGGGCGTCGATGTCCCCCGCGGGACCGATATCACCCCGGACGAAATGCTCTACATCGTCCGGCATTCCGGCATGAGGGCCGTGATCCTGGGCAACGACCGGGCCGAACGAACGTGGGCGGAAATCGCCGGTCAACTGCCGGAGGTTGAAACGGTCATCACCGCAGGAACGAAGGGGAGCGAGGGACGGATCCCGCTGGACGATCTGATCCGGCAGGGCGAAAAACTCGGCGCTGCGGGCCGCGAATCGGTCGATCGGCGAATCGCCGAAGTCGCACCGGAGGATCTCTTCACCCTGATCTATACTTCGGGCACCACGGGAGAGCCCAAAGGAGTGCAGCTTACGCATGCGAACATGATGTCCCAGGTCCGGAACCTGCCGTTCGATTTCGGGCCCGGAGAGCGCTTTCTCTCCATCCTGCCGGTCTGGCATATCTACGAGCGCGTTTTCGAGACCATTGCGGTCAGCCGGGGTTGTTCCACCTGGTTCACCAGCCTCAAGACCATCAAAACGGACCTGCAGGAGATCCGGCCCACCATGATGGCCTCGGCTCCCCGACTCTGGGAAAGCCTCCACACGGCAATTCGCCGCAAAGTCGAAGGAAGCTCGCCCGTCCGGAGAAAACTGTTTTCCCTCGCTCTTTCCAGCTCGCGCGCCGTGCGGGAGGGACGGGCCGCCCGCAGGGGGTTGGAGGAAGACATCGATGGTTCGAATTCGAACTCCGCCCGGCTCCGCTCGATAACGAAAGGCTGGCTCGCACTGCCCCTGGCGGCCGCCCTCCACCCGCTCGTGATCAAGAAACTTCAGGCCGCCTGCGGCGGGCGGTTGCGCGGAACCATTTCGGGCGGCGGTGCGCTCCCGCCCGAAGTGGACCGCTTCTTCAACGATATCGGCATCCCCGTCTGCGAGGGATACGGCCTCACCGAAACCTCCCCGGTGGTTGCGGTCCGACTTTTTGAATATCTCGTCCTCGGCACCGTCGGCCCGCTCTGGCCCGAGACGGAAGTGCGCATACTCGATCCCGAATCCGGAGCGGTGCTCTACCCGGATCCGGAGGCCCCGGGCGAAGGCCGCGGTCGGCGCGGGGAGATAGCCGTCCGGGGTCCCCAGGTCATGAAGGGCTACTACAAAAACCCGGAAGCCACCCGGAAGGTTCTCAGTGAAGACGGTTGGTTCCGGACCGGGGACCTTGGGACGATGACCCACAACGACTGTCTCAAGATCGTCGGGCGCGCCAAGGAAA
Source organism: uncultured Puniceicoccaceae bacterium (assembly GCA_964492605.1). GTDB lineage: Bacteria > Verrucomicrobiota > Verrucomicrobiia > Opitutales > Puniceicoccaceae > Puniceicoccus. The sequence continues at coordinate 13,109 of CAZBLJ010000041.1, read as the reverse complement.
CCATCGTCCTATCCAACGGAGAAAACGTCGAGCCGGGCCCGATCGAGAACCGCCTCTCCGAATCACGCTGGATCGAACAATGCGTCGTCGTGGGTCAGGACCGCAAATTCCTCGGCGCTCTCATCCTCCCCTCCCTGGAAGATTTCAAACAGGCCGGACTCCCGGTTGCGGACTACGGAAACTGCTCTCGCAACGAGGAGGTCCGCGGAAGAATTCAGAAAGCGGTTCGGGAGCTGGTATCCGATGCCAACGGGTTCAAACCCTTCGAACGGGTTCTGCGGTTCCATCTTCTGGACACCCCCTTCGAGGTCGGAAAAGAGCTGACCAAGACCTTCAAATTGAAGCGACACGTAATTCACAGAGACTACGCAGACCGGATCGACGCCCTGTACCGGTAAGGGATTTCCCGCCCCTCGGACCAGCCAGGGGCCTTTCATGTAGTTCGAACGATTCGCGGGGGCTTTCTTTGTCCCGGGCCTGGTTCCGGTGAACTCGCCGAACCCGCCGAAGGAATACCGCGCTTGTGGTTACACACGGTCATCGAGGCCGGTTTCCGGCTCCTTTGCCGACGGCTCGATCCGCGCCGGGACGGTGCCGTCGTGAAAACGGAGATCCACCCTGGATCCGGCATCCACCGAAGAGGCACGTCCGAGCGCATGGCCCCGGCGATCGCTCACCAGCACGAATCCACGCTTCAGGGTTCCGTCCAGTCCGCCGGTCCGCAGGGTGCGCACGAGCTGCTCCAGCGCCTGCCTTTTTCCATTCATCCACCGGTCCCCCAGCCCCTCCAGGCGCCGGGCCATTGCCTGCAGCACATCCCGACGACGACGCCATTCGCGGTCGGGTCGCCGTCGACCCAGTCGATCCTTGAGGACCTCCGTGCTTCTCATCCTTTCGCGAAACGTCCGGTTCATTGCCCGGACCATTCGCTCGCGGGTTTCGTCGATCCGCTGGGCGCTCGTCTCGATCCTCCGCAGAAACGGGCGGGCGGCGGTGCGCTCCCTCATTTGCGCCAAGTCCCGTATCCGATTTTTCAGCACAACATCGCCCGCTTGCAAAAAATCGTCGGAAAGCCGGGCGAGTCTGTTTTTGGCGTCCAGATAGGCCGAACTGATCCATTCCGCCGCACCGGTCGGCGTCTCCTTGCGAAGGTCGGCGACAAAATCGGTGAGAACGAAATCCGTCTCATGGCCGATGGCCGAAATCGTCGGATGGGGAGAATCCGCCAAAGCCCGGGCCACCTTTTCGTCGTTGAAGCACCAAAGATCCTCCAGGCTCCCCCCGCCCCGGGCCACGACCAACACCTCCAGCTCCTGCATCCGCCCGGCCCGTTCGATCTGTTCGACCAAAGCCGGAACGGCCGACGCGCCTTGAACCAGACACGGAAAGACGCGCAGATTCCCTCGCCATCCGCGTCGCTTGAAGACGCTGATCATGTCCTGGAGCGCGGCCCCGCTCTCCGAGGTGATCACCCCCACGGTCGTCGGGAGACCCGGCAGGGCTTTCTTCCGTTCCGCCTCGAACAGCCCTTCGTCCCTCAGCTTCTCCTTTAACCGCTCGAACTCCCGCTGCAACCGTCCCACGCCGTCCTCCACCACATCGCGAACGATGATCTGGTAGGAGCCGCGTGGCTCGTAGACCGACAGCTCCCCGAACACCAGGATCTGCTGTCCGTCCCGCAGATCGTGATCGATTCGCATCGCGTTTCCGCGGAAGAGGACCGAGGAGATCTGGCTATTCGCATCTTTGAGGGAAAAATAACAATGCCCGCTCGCCTGCCGCCGGAGGTTGGAGACCTCTCCCCGCACCCAGACCGATGGAAACCCGTCCTCGATCATCCGCTTGAGGGCCCGGGTCAATTCACCGACCGAAAGCGCCTTTTCCGGAAGGGCTCTCACAGGGCCTCCTCCCTGCGCGGAGCGCCGGTCGTCTCGGCAGCCAGCTCGTCGGACATCGCCGCCATGTTCGCGTCCCTTCGAAGTTTCTTGCGGAGCAGGCCGAAACCGAGAACGAGAACCAGCAAGATCATCACCGCCAACAGGATGAAGCCCACTTTTCCTTCGAGAATGGCCCCGGCCGTCAGGGCTATGGCGAAGGCGATGGGCAGCTGGGTCGCCCAACTGGCGAGAAGGTACTTCCGGAGAGGAACATGCAACAAGCCAAGCGTGTAGTTCTGCACGCACATCGGAATCACCGGCGTAACCCGCAGCAGAAAGGAAAACTTCAGCATGTCTTCCGGCGGCAGGCGGGGAATCCGGTAGCCGAACCGCGCGAGAAGCCGCGAAACGATCGCATGAAGAGGTCCGACCGTGAGGAAATAGGTCCAGAGGATATTCAGCCCGACGGCGGTGGCGGCCACGGCGGCACCCACGATTTCTCCGAAAAACTCCGCATAAACGATCCCGGCCAGGACCACGAACGGACTCTGGGGGACGAAAAAAGCGGGAAGGATGACGATCAGAAGGTAAAGCAGAATCGGGTAATTTCGCAGTTGGGTCCACAGCTCGCCCAAAAGGGACCGCCCGTCGCGGATCAGTTCTTCCGGGAGAAAGAGGACCACGGCAACCAATCCCAGAAGCGCCGCCGCCGCACCGAGGGCCAGGGTTCTCTTCGGCATCTTCACCGAAGCGCATCCCTGCGCTGCTTCAGGGCAAGGATTTCATCCCGCAACCGGGCGGCTTCCTCGTAATCTTCGGCGGCGACGGCGGCTTCAATCGCCTTGTCCAGCTCGGCCAGGCGCACCTCGAACATCTCGTGGGTGAGGTGGGACCCCGCCACCTTCCCCGTGTGCCGGAGCCCTTTGTGCATTTTCTTGAGCAAACCGGTTAGAAACGGCCCGAAAGCCGAATAACACTCGGGACAACCGAAACGGCCCGACTCTTCGAACGCTTCCTTCGAGCAACCGCAAGCCGGGCATTTGATGGTAATCCGACCGCGCACCCGGGCCAGATTCTCGCCATCCGAAATAAGCGAATAGCCCGCGCCGCCCAGCAGCGTCTGGCTTGCCGTTTCTTTATCGAGGACGGTACTGAATACTTTCCCACCGATGATCTTCGTCACGAAAACCTTCGGTTCCGTTTTGGGACTCTGCGGCGCTTTGGACACCCTGATAGAATCCGACTCTTTTCCCCGCCTGTCAACCGCCGGGAAAAGAGCCGACGGGTGTGATCCCAATCAAGGTCAGAGAGGAGCGGTCGCAAAACGTTTCAGAAGGTCCTTCGCTTTCGGGGGACAGGCTCCCAAAAGGAGAACGGGTTTTCCAACCCGTCAATCTTCCAACGGGAGAACGGGTTTTCCAACCCGTTGGCTTCAAAAGGGGGAACGGGTTTTCCAACCCGTTGGCTTTCCAAAAGGGGAACGGGTTTTCCAACCCGTTGGCCTTCCAAATCAAAAACTGCACCTGAAGTCGCCTTCCGTTGGATCGTGTCGCACCGCAAACGGACAGGAATGTCCGTTCTCCGTTTCCAAGGGGCGACTCTCCGTTTCCAAAGGGGCGACTAAAGTCGCCGTTCCTTTTTCATAAGTGCATGAAATCCAGACATCTTTGACATCGGTCCGCATCACACCCGGGGGCCGACAAGCGGAAAAAACGGGGTTCCGGAAATTTTTTTCGATTTTTTTTGTTTTTCCTCTTGCGTTCCCCGGAAATCACCCCACTATCCCAACCATTGAACGATTTCTCCCGCTAAGGGAGATTGGGGTAACAATAAAGCAGAAAGCTAAATGGGGCGCGACTTTGGGGTAGGTCGCGCCCCTCTTTTTTGTCGGATTTCAAAGCTTTCCGTTTTCCCGAATCCACTTGTGGAGATGCGCCGGAGCCTTCAGCTCGGCCAACTGCGCCTGAAGGGAGGCGGGAGAGGTTTTCATTTTCGGTGCCAACGGGTCCAGCTCGAGGGTCAGATCGGCCGGTCGGTCGGCGAAATCGGGATCGTCCCGGAGAGAAACCCGCTCGATCCGCTCCTCCGCAAGCCCGAACCGGCGCAGGATCCGGCATCCGAGTTCGTACCGCGAGACCCGATCCGAGCCCGCCCAGTGGAAAATTCCGAGCAGATCGTCCCGCTCGCAAAGCTCCACCACCGCCTCCGCCACGTTCCCGGCGGAACACGGCTGGCGCATTTCATCGCCGAACAACTTCGGCCGACGCCCCTCCGCCACCGCGCCCAGCAACTTCTCGTGGACGCTTCGCCCTCCGCTGACGCTGTTCCCGTTGACCAGGGTGATCCGCAGGACAATGGGACGCTCGTCGTTGAACCGCAGCACCTCCTTTTCGGACAAAAGCTTCATCTGTCCGTAAAGGGAGGTCGGCGAGGGCGTGGAAGTCGACCGGTAGCCTCCCTCCGTGCCGTCGAAGACCATATCGGTCGAAAAGTGAACCAATTTCGCACCGAGGTGGCGGGTCAGCATCGCCAACTGCCGCGGAAAAGCGACGTTGATCTTCTCGGCAAGCCCGGGGTCCCGGTTTACCCCGTCCGGGTTGCTCACGGCGGCGGCATTGACCACCACATCGGGCCATTCCTCGAGAATCAGCCGCTCCACCGTTTCGCGGTCCGTCACATCGATCGTTCGTTCCGAAACCGGCCCGGCGATCCCGGTCGCCCTCGATCCGACAAACGCAAACGTTTCAATCCGCCGACGCACGCAGGCCCGGACGATCGCCGAACCCACGAGCCCGGAAGCTCCGAAGACAAATACCTTCATGCCCCCTTTCTATTCCGCCCCCCGCAAACACGGCAATCCGCTTCCGGATGAATCGGGCAAGTCTTTTCCGGCCCGAAGCAGCAACGATTCGAATTGATCGATCGTCCGGTGCCAGGGGTATCCTTCCGCCGTCTCCCGGGCCGCCTTCCGCACGGCGGGCCAATCCGTCCGGCGTTCCATCAGCCCGGCCGCCCCCGCTCTGAAGGCCCCGGCATCGCCCAACGGGACGAGAAAACCGTTCTCGCCGTCCCTTATGAACTGCCGGCCCGCCGCGTAATCGTACGTCAGCACGGCCAGTCCGCTCGCCATGGCCTCGACGACCACGTTCCCGAAGGTTTCGGACTCGCTGCCGAAGAGAAACAGATCGGCGGATGCGTAGTGCCGGGCGAGATCCTCGTCGTACCGCATTCCGGCGAAATGAACGTCGGGCCATTTCTTCGCCAGTTTCCGTCGAACCGGCCCGTCTCCCACCACCACCATTCGCAGGTTCGGACATTTCTTCCTCGCCTCGGCTCCCGCCTCCAGGGCCAACGGAATATTTTTCTCCGCCGCCGCACGCCCCACGTAAACGGCCACGGGATCGCCGTCCTCCGCGCCCCATTCCTTCCGGAGGGCACGGTCCCGCCGTTCCGGAGAAAAGAGCGCCGTATCCGCACCGCGCCCGAGCATTTCCAACCGTTCGAGGCCCGCGCTCCCGAGCCGGTCCATCAGCCGGGGGTCGGGCACCGTAGTGACCGAGCAACGATTGTGGAACCAACGAAGGTAACGCAGGGTCAGACTCTGCAGAAAGGCGGCCCCGTAATCCGCGCAGTAATCCTGGAAATTCGTATGAAAGGTGGACGTGACCGGCACCGAACGACTCCGGGCCGCCCTCAAGGAGGCCCAGCCCAACGGTCCTTCCGTTGCCACATGGACCACGGCCGGCCGGTGCGCGTCGATGATTTTCGCCACGCGCCGCGTGCAGGGAAGCCCGAAGCGCAACCCCGGATAGCGCGGAATGGGCAGCCCGCGCACCGTTTCGACGGCCAGCCCTTTCTCCGCGCTTTCCTTCCACGTGCGCCTCGGCTTGATCAGAACGATCTCATGCCCCTTCGCCAGAAGCCCGCGCACGAGCCTCTGGTTGGTCATGGCCACGCCATTGACTTCCGGGGGATAGGTTTCCGTAACCAGAACGATTTTCATAGCGGAAATTCCTTCGGTTCATCCCGCGGCGAGAGGATCAGGAAGAAATAGCGCAGATCCCCCTGACCGGAAGCCGTGCGGGACAACTCCACCGGGAAACGCTCTCTCCATTCGGGGAGAAAGGTATCTCCATCGAAATCCGCGTCGACCAGGGTCAGATACAAGCGCCGACAGTACGGAAAGGCCTCCCTGTAAACCCGCTCCCCTCCCGCAATCCAGATCGGCCCACCCGCAGCTGCGGCAACCGCCAGGGCGGAGGTCATGGACGGGCAGACCCGCGCGTCCCGCGGTCTCCAGTCGGCCCGGCCGCTCAGCACGATGGTCTGTTCCGCCCCCGGAAACGCGCGGCCCCGGCTCTCGTAACAACGGCGGCCCTCGATCACGACGCCGCCCTTCACGCATTGGTGGAGGTATTCGACATCCTCCGGCAGGCTCCACGGAAGCCGTCCGTCGACACCGATCACCCCGTTGCGCGAGGCGGCGGCGATCGCCCGGACATCCGGACAGGAACGGGAGGCGTCTTCTTCCACAGCGGGAACCCAACCGGGATACCGGCTTCCGGCAAGCTTAACCGTCACGAATCTTTCGTTTCGCCGTTCGGCAGCTTGCTGCCCTTGCCCGCCCGGGAGAGAGCTTTTGCCAGCATTCCTTCCGGCAACGGTTTCCCGCCGGTGTCGTCGTCGGGCAGCAGGGACCCGATCTTCCTCTCGAAGGCGTCCAGATCCAGCCGCAGGCGGGCCAGTTCCTCCTCCATTTCTCCGGTCCACGGCGCATCCGCATCCCCTTCCCCGGATCCAGGGGGATCTTCCTGCCGGGGAAGACTCTCCGAGAGCCCGACGAGCACCTCCCTCATTTCGGCGAGATCCTGATACGCTTTCTCGAAAGCCTCTTCGACCCGTTCGGGCATCGGCGGCGACAACCGCACCGCCGCAACGTAGCGGAAATAGTCGGGAAGGGAAAGAAGAAGGGCACCGGCAACAACGCACAAGCACACCGTGGCGACAAGACCGGGAGACGGCGCTTTCCAGGCAAGGACCCCCGCATACGCCCCCCCGGCGAAACACGCCGCCCCGCCCAGGCGGGAAATCCACGCCCGCAGGGGCGGAAGGGCTCCCGCCGAATATACGGCTCTCTCGAATCTATCCCGCATTTTCGATCAACCCGCCGACGGGCGGGGATAGAACCCCACCTTGCGATAAACCTTGGACAGGGTTCGGTAGGCGCGCTTCTGGGCGGCCGCCGCCCCCTCCTTCAAGACCGACTCCAGATAGCCCTTGTCGTTCATCAGGTCATGGTAGTGTTTCTGGACGGGCTCGAGCATCGTGACGACCGCATCGGCCGTTTCCTTCTTCAGGTCCGCGTAGCCTTTCCCGGAAAATCGATCCACCAGCGCGGGGACCGTCTCTCCTCCGACGGCCGACAGGATCTCCAGGAGATTGGACACTCCCGGCTTATCCTCTCCGGCCCGAATCTCCGATCCCGAATCCGTTACCGCCGACATCACCTTTTTCCGAATGCGGTCGGGGGGGTCGAGGAGGAAAAGCGATGCGAGCGGGTCCTCGTCCGACTTCGACATCTTTTTCGCCGGATCCTGGAGGGAACGGATGCGGGCGCCCGATTTCGGGATCAACGCGTCGGGCACCGCGAAGGTATCGGAATAGCGGTGGTTGAAGCGGCGGGCGAGATCCCGGCACAACTCGAGGTGCTGGCGCTGATCGTCCCCCACCGGCACCTTGTCGGCATTGTAGAGGAGAATGTCGGCCGCCATGAGGACCGGGTAAAAAAGAAGCCCGGAGTTCACGCTGGCCTGCGCCCGCGCCCCCTCGTGACTGAAACGCAGCCCGTCTTCCCCGGCATCTCCGTCGGAAACGGCGAACCCCAGGCGGGACGCCTTTTCCTTGAACTGGGTCATCCGCTGGAGATCGCCGATCGGCGTCAGGCAGGACAACACCCAGGCGAGTTCCGCATGGCCGATCACATGGGACTGCACGAAAAGACTGCACCGCGCGGGGTCCATCCCACTCGCGATATACTGGGCCAGGCAGGACAAGGAATCCCTCCGAAGCTCCGCTGGAACGGTTTTTGCTGTGATGGAGTGCATGTCCACAATCCCGAAAAAGCATTCACCTTCGTCGAGGAATCCCGCCCAGTTTCTAAGAGCCCCCAGATAATTGCCGAGAGTCAACGTTCCCGAAGGCTGGGCGCAGGTCAAAATAACGGGTCTTTGGGATGGATCGGAGCTTTTCATTGAAAAATCGTGAACGTTCGGGGCACATTTTGCGTCTTACCCCCAATCACATGCAAATATTTGTATTGCAGGACTCATCAGCACCTTCAATAATTCTTCTTTATTCAAACAAAATCTTCGGTTTTAAACATTTCATTCATGGAAACCCGCGCTCAACCGGCGTGCCGGGAACCGTTTGAATCCTATTTTAACAGTGGCTACAGCAACCTTATCTCCAGAAGATACTCTTAAACTCAAAGAATCCTTGAAGAGGTGCCCCGAGGGCACGTTCGAGGCGGCGGTCGAGTATCGGGAGAACTCCGATCCGGCCTTGGTCCCGACCATCGTAACCGGCATCATCGAGAGATTCCTCGAACCGGAAGCAAAACCGCTCCTCCACTCGGGCAAGGACGATATTCGTCTATTCGAGGATCTGGGCATCGATTCGTTGACCATGATGGAAATCGTCATCCTCGTCGAGGAGACGCTGAACATTTCCTTCGAGAACAACGAACTCCGCGAGCTGCGGACCCTGGAGGATATCAAGGCCTACATGGACAGCAAAGCCACCGGCGCACCCGCCCCGAAACGCGCCGCCGCGCTGGGATTCGAGGAAATCGCCGCCCTCCTGCCCCAGCAACCTCCCTTCCTCTTCCTCAGCCGCGCCTCCGTGGACGGGACGACCGCCAAGGGTGAATACAAAGTCGACGGATCGGAATTCTTCCTGGAAGGTCACTTCAAAAACAACCCCGTCGTGCCGGCCTCCATCATGATCGAGGCTCTGGGCCAGCTCGCCGTCCTTTTCCTCCTGAAGTCCGACACGTCCGTCGTCCCGGGCGAAGTTCTTCCCGAGGCGGTTTTCTTCAAAAGCTGCGACGGCGTCCGCTGTCACCGCATCTGCAAACCCGGCGACCACTTCACGATGGAGGTTCGTTTGAAGCGCGTCCGACGGCCGATCGCCGTGTTCGAAGGCAGCATCTCCGTCGGAGAGGAAAAGGCGGCGTTTGCCGAGGAAATCTCTCTCGCCTTTGACGTGGCCGACCGCGACGAAGCTTCCGCCCAGGTCCACTTGAACGGTTCGCCGCACGAGGCGGTTCATTCCTCCTGAGAGGGCCGCCGGTCCGGATCGGCCCCGCCAAAAATGACGCGCCGGGTGCTTTACCTCTGCACCACTTTTCCGCGTCTCTCGGAAAAATTCGTCGAGCGCGAGGTCGTAGCGCTCTCCTCCCGGCTCCCGCTCGACGTGCGATCCCTCTGGAAGGGAGGATCCCATCCGACCCTTCCGGTCCGAAAGCTGCGCTTGCGATCCCTTTTCCGGCTCTTCTACGTCGTGCCGCTCTGGCTCCTGCGGAAACCCGCCACCCTTACGCGGTTGATCGCCTCGGTCCTTTCGCACCCCCCCCGCTCGTTCCTGGGTGCCCAGGAAACCGGCCTCGGCCTGGGAGCGGGCATCCTTCTCGCCGAAGAAATCCGCAAGAATCCGCCGCTATGGATCCACGCGGTCTGGGCGACCGCTCCCGCAACGACCGCCTGGGTCATCCATCTTCTCACGGGAGCCCGCTACTCTTTCGGGGCGCACGCCTACGATCTGTTCCAAAACGGCGGCGACCCTCTGCTGCGGGAGAAGATCTCATCGGCAACGTGGATCCGAACGACCACCGAGGCGGGAGCCGACGAGATCCGAAGGCTCGGAGCCGACACGCGGAAAATCCGGCTCATCCGAAGAGGCCTCGATTCGTTCCCGAAATCGGGCGTTCCCCGCGAAGCCAATGGCCCGTTGCGCATTCTGTCCGTGGGACGGCTGGTTCCCAAAAAAGGCTACGCCGATCAAATCGAACTCTATGCGCGGCTCAAAAAAGCGGGGGTTTCCTTCGAAGCGTCCGTCATCGGAGACGGCCCGCTGCGGAAAGACCTGCGAAACCGAATCCACCGGGCGGGCCTGTCCCGGGAGGTCCGCCTCCTCGGAGCGCTTCCCCATTCCGAGGTCGAACGGGGAATGCGGCAGGCGGACCTTTTCCTGTTTACCGGCATCGTTTCCCGCGACGGAGACCGGGACGGGCTTCCCAATGTCATAGCGGAAGCCATGGCTCACGGGATCCCCGTGGCGGCGCGCCCCGCGCCGGGCGTTTGCGAAGCGGTACACGACGGGATCACCGGCATTTGCTTGCGGGACGGCGATCCGGCGGATTGGGCGGAGCAGATCGAATCCTTCTGGGCGGATGCTCCCCTCCGCCGCGAGGTCGCCGCCGAGGCGCGGAAGTGGGTGGAAGAGCATTTCCGCACCGACAAGAACATCCGGCAGCTCGTCGACGCCATCCGGACCTCCATGGAGACTCATCCGTGAAGAACCTCGTTCTCAGCCGGACCGACCGGATCGGCGATGTGGTCCTGACCACATCCGCGTTCGCCCCCTTGCGGCACCGGTTCCCGGACGCGCGGATCCGGATCCTCGTGCGCCCGGAGCTGACCGACCTCCTCGCCCGCAATCCCGAAAAGATCGAACCGGTTGCATGCTCCCCCGAACCCGGTGCCAAGGGAGTCCACCCGGGCAGGATCAAGCAGTGGCTCTCAACCTTTCGGACCGATACGCCGGATACCATCGTATTCCTGCACCCCGACAACGACCTGCAAATCGCCGCGGCCCTCGCCGGGATCGAAAACCGGGTGGGTTACCGCAAACAGATCGGGCGGCTCGCCCTCAACCGCTCCTTTCCCTATCGGCGACATCTGGGCCTGAAACACGAGGCCGCCTGCAATTTCGACCTCCTCGAACTCATCGGATGTCCGGCGCCTCCCTCTCCCCGACCCTCCGTGAGTCTCGGAGCCCCCGTCACCCTGCCGGACGAGTTGGACCGCGGCGGCCCCTTCGTGGCGTTTCATCCGGACGCCTACGGGGACAAACCGCGCTGGCCCGCCTCGCACTTCGTCGGACTGGCGGAAAGGCTGGTGCGGGAATTCGGGGTAACCATCGTCTTGATCGGCAGCGAACCTCAACCGGAGATCCTCCGACTGCTGGAGGAATCCGAACTGCCGCCGAACAGCTGGCTGGATCGCCGCGGAAAGGACGATCTCCTGACCACCGCCGGCATCCTGGGCAAAGCTTCCCTGGCGGTTTCCCGCGACAGCGGCCCCGCCCATCTGGCTGCGGCGCTGGGCACCCCCTTGGTATGCCTGATGGGGCAATGCGACCCGATCCACTCTCCCCGACGCTGGCAGCCCCTGGGCGAGCGGGTCCGAACCCTGGTCAGCGACCTGCCTCCCCTGAAGAAGGAATCGCGGGAACGGCGCTGGCACCGTTGCTTCGAGGCCATCCACCCCGATCAGGCCTTTGCGGCCGCCCGCGAGTTGCTCTAACCCCGCCGCCGTCAGTCTTTCATGATAATCTCGTAAACCCGCGTGGTTCCACTCACTTCGTTGGCGACAACGAGCAACGGGGTATCGGATGGGTTTTCGTCGGCAGGGATCACGATCATGCTTTCCGGCCCCAAATCCCCGGCGGTTCCCTTTTCGGCATCGCCCGAAAAATCGCGTGGATTTTTAAACCCGAGTAAAGTGGGTTTCCTGGGATCGCTCACGTCGAAGGCGAGAAGGCTGCTGATCCGTTCCAATCCCACGAAAAGCACGCTGCGTCCGTCGATCACGGCAAAGGCGAGCGCCTCGGGCTCCGGCCCCTTGTCATCGCTCCGTTTATCAAACGAATCGTTTTCGTCGTTGTTCGAGTTGAAAGAGTCCGGCAGCCATTCGGCGAGACGTTTCTCGATCAGAGCGCCGCTCTCGAAAATCATGTTTCCGTCGCTGTCCAAAATCGAGAATGACCGGCCGCCGAAGGCGAAAATACGGTCGTGATCCCCGTCGCCGTCGTCGTCGCCGAGGATCGCCGTTGTTTTGAGGCGACCGAGGTTGCCGTCCTGTTGCAATTCCCGGGCTTCGGGAAAAGCGGTCGGATCGAGGTTGAGATCGCCCACGCGGGTTTCCTCGCTCCACCGTCCGTAATCACGGGCATCCCCTTCGTTCGCGGTTGCGAAGTAAGTCTCTCCGTCCACCGAAAACGCGACGATCGTATCCGGTTGGTAGAGACCGAACACCGGCCACGGGCGGATCCGGATCGCCTTGTCGCGATCACTGGCGTCGAAAGGATGCTTCCGGTAGTCTTTGAAGCCGAGGCCGACCACGCTGCGGATCGACCGCTCCGAAAGATCGATGATGGCGACCGCGTTCGCCTCCTGGAGGGTGACCATGGCAATGGACCCGTCGGGGGCGACCGCGATGTATTCGGGTTCGACATTTTGGGCCAGCGAAGAGAACGGATTCCCCGGATGAATCCCGGTGATCGCGGAGGGGTAAAAGCCCTCGAAACCGAGGTTCAGGGCTCTCCCGAAGCTCTCCGAGGGTCCGGGAATGTCGATGATCGAAACCGATCCCGGCGGATCGACCTCGTAGTCCTCCGAGGGCTCGCCTTCATTGGCCGACAGGAGCATCTTCCCGTCCGGAGTGAAGGTGACCATGTCGGGCTGCGGGCCCACCTCCACCTCAGCCAAAAAATTTCCGTCGACATCGAAGAAGACAACCTTGCCGGGGTCCGTTTTCACGGGGGCACCGACGGCCAGCGCGACCAGATCCTCGGAAACGGCTACCGATTGCACGGTCTCCTCCGGCCCGACCTCAATGCCGAACAGGCGACTTGGAGCGGAGGGATCGGCCAGGGAAATCACATCGACGCCGCCGAGGTCTCCGTTCGTAACGTAGAGCCGTTGGGTGCCGGAATGGTATTGAACGATTTCGGCTGCGCTTTCGTCGAATACTCCGGTTTCGAAGACCCCGATCGGCCTGAGTTCAAGGTCCTCCGCGGCGATTGCCGAACCGAGGACCAACGGGAAAACAAGGAAAAATCCAGGATTCATGGTAAACTCACAAACGAAAGGGTGCCCGCCTCCACTACCAAGGGCCTTTCATCTGGCTCGCAGTGGGTCGAATTCCCAACAGGAACTCCGGCTTCAGCCGG
>CAZBLJ010000040.1:0-16363 GCA_964492605.1 uncultured Puniceicoccaceae bacterium | reverse complement strand
AGGAAGTGGCCTTCACCGTCATCGAATCCGTCGGCGGTATCATCGACGAGGACGGCGACGGACTCGACGACGAGTGGGAGATCGAACTCTACGGAGACATCAACCTCTACGGCCCCGGCGACGATCCGAACAACGACGGCGTGAGCCTGATGATGGACTACGCCATGGACTTCCCCCATACCCGCGATCTTCCGAAGCCCATTGCCATGGTGCCGGACGCCACAACGGACGACGAATGGCTCGAACTGCGCCAGCGCCGCTCCACCACGGCACCCAACGTTACCTGGACACTCTGGCAATCCACCGACCTGTCCGACGAACCGGGAAGCTGGCAACCAGTCTTCCCGGATGGAGTAGACATCATCCAGGACATCGTCGAGCCGGATCCCGACGGCGACGGTTCCGCCGAGGTCGTTCGCATCCGCATCCGCCACGACGACAATGCCGCAAGCCTTTTCTTCCAGTGGACGGCCACTGCTGCCGACGATTGACGCCCGGCGAAGCCCAGGGGGCCTTCATCTGGCAGAAAACAGGAGTCTGTTCAGGGATTTTGCTCCACTTCGGGCTTATTCTCCGCCGTCCGGCTTCGTCGGATCGAACACCAATTCGCCTGCGAAACCGGTCACCGTCTTAACGAGTTCGGCCAGTTCGCGAAAATGGCTTGTGAACGGGTGTCCGCCTTCCGGCAGACGAAACGGAGAACGGACATTCCTGTCCGTTTCCTGGGAAGTGGAAGGTTATAACGGGTTGGAAAACCCGTTCCCCGTTCAGCCAACGGGCCGAAGACGCTCCCAACGGGGAACGGAGTTCCAACAGCTCGCGAAAAAACGGAGATTGAGTATCCGTTCTATCACGTCCCGGCTTTGGAGGACGGCAAGGAAGACAGGGCTTGAACGCACCTCGAGAATCGAAGAGAAAATCGGGCATGCTCTATCCGCAAGCCTCCGAAACCCGGCAGGATATCTCGCTCGACGGCGTCTGGCGCTTTCGGGCCGATGCCCTCAATGCCGACCGCAACCCGGCCTTCGCAGCCTCCCCTCTGCCGCAGGCCGTCCCGATGCCGGTTCCGTCCAGCTACAACGAGATCACCCAGGACGCCGCCTTGCGCGACCACATCGGTTGGGTCTGGTACGAACGGGAGTTTTTCGCCCCGTCCGCCTGGAGATCCGGACAGGTGCGCCTCCGCGTGGGGGCGGCCAATCACGATGCCGTGGTTTACCTGAACGGGGTCGAAGTCGGATCGCACCACGGCGGCTTCCTGCCCTTCGAGTTTCCGATCAACGAATACGTCGAATGGGACGGGCGAAACCGCCTGACCATTGCCGTGGATAACCGCCTCCACTTCGAAGGGCTGCCGATGGGCAACGTAGAGGTCCACGACGATCCCGAAGACCGGATGCACCCGCAGGGCCACACCGTCCAAAACATCTACTTCGACTTCGCCAACTACAGCGGCCTGCACCGTCCGGTCCGCCTCCTGGTGCTGCCGACGGCATCGATTGAGGACATTCGGGTGGCCACCGACCTCGCCGAAGGCAGGGCAACGGTCGATTACGACGTGGAAACCGCCGGGCCGGGCATCGCCCGGATCCGCGTGGTGCTCCGCGACCGAGAGGGGAACGAGGTTGCTTTCGGCGAGGGCGCTTCGGGCACCCTGGAGGTCGCCGCGCCGCACCCCTGGAGCCCGGAAGACCCCCATCTTTACGAGATGGAGGTCTCACTGGAAGATAGCAGCGGCGGACTGCTCGACCGCTATCGCGAGCGGGTCGGCATCCGCACCGTCGAAGTTCGCGGTGCCGAGTTCCTTCTCAACGGCGAGCCGGTCTATTTCAAAGGCTTCGGGCGGCACGAAGACGCCGACCTGCGCGGTCGGGGTTTCGACGAAGCCGTCATGGTAAAAGATTACAACCTGATGAAGTGGATCGGCGCCAACAGCTTCCGCACGTCACACTATCCCTATGCGGAAGAGCAACTCCGCATGGCCGACGAACTCGGGTTCCTGGTGATCGACGAGGTGCAGGCGGTCGGTTTCGCCACCTGGGCGGCCGAACGCTCGGTGTATCGGGATCAGGTCAAGCCCGAGACCCACACACACCACAAGGCCCTGATGCGCAAGCTCATCGCCCGCGACAAAAACCACCCCTGCGTCGTCATGTGGTCGGTCGGCAACGAGGTCAACTCGCAGGAACCCGGCTCGCGGCCCTACTTCGAACCCATCTTCGCCCTGACCCGTGAATTGGATCCGACCCGACCCGTTACCTGCGTGGAGCAAGGACTGATCCGCGCCCGGGACAGCCACATCCTGGACCTCGGGGACGTCGTCTGCGTAAACCGCTACTACTCCTGGTATGAGGACTGCGGCAAGCTGGACCTTATCGACGAGCAGGCCCGCAAGGACCTCGTCGAGTGGCACGAAGCCTCCGGCGGCAAACCGGTCATGGTCACCGAATTCGGCGCGGACACGATCGCAGGCCTGCACCGGGACCCTCCGGAAATGTTTTCCGAAGAATACCAGCGCGAATATTACCGTCTTCATTTCGCCGCCTTCGACGCCTTCCCCTGGTTCATCGGCGAACAGGTCTGGAACTTCGCCGATTTCGCAACCAAACAGGGCTTCTTCCGCGTCGCCGGAAACAAAAAAGGCATCTTCACCCGCCAGCGCCAGCCCAAGGCCGCCGCCTTTCTTTTGAAAGAGCGCTGGAGTGACTCCGGGTAGATTTCCCGGATCGGCGGACAGAAATGTCATGCGGAGTCGTTCGCATGGACATGGGTGGAATTCCGTCCGAAGGGTTACAGTAGTAAGACAGATGAAAACCCCTGCGATTCTTTTCGAGCAGCCGGGCCGGGTGGGCTTCGGCGAGGTAGAGGTCCCCGACCCCGGTCCGGGACAACTCCTGTTGAAAACCTTGTACAGCTGCGTCAGCCCGGGCACCGAGCTGCGCTGCCTGGCCGGCAAGCAGGCCAGCGGCGACGACTGGCCCTTCATTCCGGGCTATTCGACCAGCGCCGAGGTGGTGGGACGCGGCAGCGGCTGCACGGTTGCGGAAGGCACGCTGGTCCGCTGCAACGGAACCCAGGCCGCCGATACGGCCACCATGTGGGGAGGACATATCGCCCACCAGGTCGTCGATGAGGGAAGCGTGCAAGTCGTTCCCGACGGGGTGGACGCTCAGGAAGCCTCGATCGCGCGAATCGCTTCCATCGCCCACCACGGGGTTCGGCTGGCCCATCCGAAGCCCAACGATGCCGTCGCAGTCGTGGGCCTGGGGCCCATCGGCCAATTCGCCGCCCGATGCCACCACTTGTGCGGTGCCCGGGTGGTCGGAGTGGATGTGGATCCCCGCCGGGTCGAGCTGCTCCAAAAAGCCGGCGTCGAGGCCGTGGTCGCCCGAGGATCGCTTCGCGAGGCGTTGGCTCCCTTTTTTCCGGATGGCGTGGAGATCATGGTCGACGCCACCGGCTTCGCCCCGGTGATGAAGGAGGCCGTCACATTGATGCGGGAACTTCCGTGGACACCCGAGCCCGGCCCGGGGCCGAAATACATCATTCAGGGCAGTTACCCCGAAAGCTTCGCAATGCCCTACCAGGAGGCGTTTATGAACGAACTCGAAATCCGCCTCCCCCGCGATTCCACTCCCGGCGACATGCGCGACGTGCTCGACTTCATCGCCCGCAAGCAATTGCAGGTGCGGGATCTCATTTCGGAGGTCGGCGCTCCGCAACAGGCATCCGACTTCTACGCCCGTCTCGGCGAGAAAGGCACCGCGCTCAATACCGTCGCTTTCGACTGGTCGCAGATCTAGAGCGGATCCACCCAGATTTTCCCTCGAACCTTCATTCACACCCAAAACACATGAAAAAACCCCGTATTGGCTTCGTCGGTGGCGGCATGATCGCCAACGCCCACATTACCAACCTTCAAAACAGCGGTCGCGCCGAGATCACCTGGCTCGCCGAGCTGCGGGAGGACGTCCTCCGGTCCGTCGGTCAGGAAAAAGGCATCCCGAACCTGACGACCGATTACCGCGAGGTTCTGGCGGCGGACGATGTGGATGCGGTGGTCGTTTGCACCCCGCCGAACACCCACCGCGAGGTCTTCATCCAGGCACTGGAAGCGGGCAAACACTGTCTGGTCGAGAAGCCGGTCTCGATGAACGTGGCGGACGCGGATGCCATGCTCGAGGCGGCGGCGAACCACCCGGACCTGATCGCCATGGACGCCTCCGCCCGCCACGCCCGGTTGCAGCCCAAGTTCAAGGTCATCAAAGACTTGATCGATTCCGGTGAGTTGGGCGACATCTACTATATCCACCACAACTGCGTCTTCCGTCAGAAGCGCGGTGGCATCGAGTACAATCCCACCGCGAAGTGGTTCCTCAACAAGGCGGTGGCCGGGGGCGGACCTCTTTTCGACTGGGGCGTTTACGACCTGTCTTTCCACCTCGGGATCCTGGGCGACGCCCCGGAACTGGTCCGGGCCGACACCCTGTTTCTCCGCAATGGTCTGGACCAGGTCGATCCGGGGGCGGAGATCTTCGATGTCGAAGAGCACGGTGCGGCCATCCTGGAGTTTTCCGGCGGGCTGAAAATGCATTGGGAGCGGGGATCCAACGCTCATATGGAGGTCCCCAACGAGACCCGGGTTTACGGAACCCGGGGCGGCCTCCGATTCGGCTACTGCTCCTGGGATTCTCCGCAAGTGACGCTTTTCGACGTCGATGACGATGGTCGCGGCAAGGCCCGCGAGAAGACCATTACGGTGGATATGTCCGCTCACGAAGACGACCAGACATCGTTGATCCTGCACTTCGTCGATGTGTTGGCCGGAACCGCCCGACCCGCACTGACCCTCGACCTCGCCCGCAAGCACCTCGACATCATCCTGAAGGTTTACGAAGCCCCGGTAGTCGGCTCGAAATGAATGGAGGCCGCGCCGCCGAACCGGCGAGCTGTCTTGAAACCGTTTCCCGAAGAAAAAGCTATGGTGCCGCGGACCCCGCGTCGCCCGGGCCGGCGGGGAGGCGAACGGTGAAGACACTCCCCTCTCCCGGGGTGCTCTCCACGTCAATGCGACCCTTCATGAGTTCGACCAGATTCCTGCAGATGGACAGACCGACCCCGGCTCCGGAAAAGGCCTTGCGTTTATTCGATTTTCCCCGGTCGTAAAAGGAAAAGATCCCTTTCAGGTCCCCTTCTTCGATACCGCAACCGGTGTCCTTCACGCATAGCACCACGGGGAGCTGATCATCGGATTCGTACCGCAACGATACCGTTACCGAGCCTTTCCCGGTGAACTTGATTCCGTTCGAGAGAAGGTTGTAGAGCACTTGTTCGAATCGTTCCGGATCCAACACCACTTCCGGGAAATCCGGAGCGATGTCCGCCGATAGCCCCAACCCCTGTTTCTCCGCCATCGGTCGGTGCATACGCACGAGTCGGTCTACCAATTCACCCGGATCGACGGGGACCGGGTTTATCTCCAATCGACCGGTGTTCAATTTTTCGTGGTCGATCAAGTCGTTCAGAATCCGCACCAGCGAATCACCGCTCGATACGATCACATCGGCGAGATCCCGGATTTCCGCATTCGGCGCATCCTCCCGAATCAGGGCCGCAAAATTCAAAATCGCGCCGACCGGGTTGCGGATTTCGTGACTGACGGCCGCCAGAAAGTTGCTCTTCTGCCTGGAAAGCAATTCGGCCGCCTCCTTCTCTGAGGCCAATGCATCGTTCTGTTTTCGATAGGCCGTCGCGTCGATGGCGAACGAATGGCATTCGATCATGGCCCCCCTCCCGTCGAACTTCGCCTGGTTGAACCACTGGCACCAGATCCTCGATCCGTCTTTTCGCACGTTCCAATTCTCCGCCGGTCGGACTCCCTGTTTCTCGATATCCCTGTTGATCTGATCGACGGTCTGCCGTTCGTCTTCGGGGATGATGAGGTCGGTAAAACGACGCCCCTCCACCTCCTCTCCGGACCAGCCGAAAATCTTTTCCGCCCCCCGGTTCCATCTTTTGATCCTCAAATCGGGACCCCAAAGCAAGAAAGCGAGAGGAGCGTTCTCGTAGACGTTCCGATAAAAGGCTTCGCTCTTCCGGAGATCCTCCTTGGCCTCGCTCAGACGCTGGTTCGACTGGATCAGCCGGATTCGACTCCGGTAGAGAAGAACGGCCACAATCGTCGATACGGCCGCGATAAACAAGACTACGGCAAAAGCGGCCAGTAGTTTCCCCCACGGAATCGGTTCTTCCAGCCGGTAAAGGAATTCGGTCGGTTCGACCAGCCGGTCAGTCAACCCGAGATCCAAAAACACCTCGGCGATGTACCGCCAACGCCCGGGGTTCATGTACCCGACTTCGATCAAATCCGGGCGAGCCAGCCTCTTGGTGCCATGCGCCTCGTATCGCAAGGCTTCCACCGACTTCCTTTGGCTATACTTCTCACGAATCACCCGAATGATCTCTTCCGGATTGGCGAAAGCGTATTCCCAACCCCGCAGGCTCGCCCGTCGAAATCCCTCGACCCTCTCCGGGTGCCGTTCCACCTGCTCCCGCGTCGTGAAAAGACCGTCGCCGTAGAAATCGATTCCCGAGGAGCGCGGGGTCATGACGATCGGTTCGTATCCCAACACTCGAAGATTGAAGGGTTCGTCGGTAATGTAGGCGGACTGGGCGGCGACCTTCCCTTCCAGAAGCTCCCGCACCCCGAAACTGTGATCGACCATCGTTATGGAATCCGGGTCCACTCCCTCCGCCAGAAACATCGCCACCAGGTCCGCCGAATTCGGCTCCATCATGATCGTCTTCCCGGCAAGATCGTGGAGACTCTCCAACCCCGTCTCCATCAGAGACACCAGAACCAGGGGCGAGTGCTGGTAAATCACCCCCAAAGCAACCACTTCTTCCCCTTCGGCCACCAGTTGCACGATCTCCGACGTCGAGACTCCGAACTCGGCTCCGCCCTCGACAACCACCCGCATCGGATCCGTGTCCGGCTCGGGCGTCAACAACTCCACCTCCAGCCCTTCTTCCTCGTAAAATCCCTTTTCGATCGCCGCATAGTATCCGGCGAATTGAAATTGGTGCTGCCATTTCAGCTGCATGCGCACCTTATCGAGTTCTTCGGCACCCCACCCGACCGACGCCGGCAACAAGATTACCAAAAAGCGCAGGAGGGCGGCACGGCACATCGAAAAATTTTCCCTGATGGAAGCATCATGGTACCGGAAGAAGGGGTGCGCAATCGCAAAACATCTTGCCGCCCCCTCCCGCCCGTCCGATACTCCTCCCGAATGCCGCAAAAGAAGAAAGTAAAACAGGCCGAAAAGCCTTCCGCCGACTCCGGCGGCGATGATCTGTTCCCGGAACCCTCCGCCGTCGAGGCCGTCCGGGAGGTCGTTCTGGCGAACTCGGTGATGTGCGGAGAAATTCCGGCACCGACTTTCGATGAGTCCGGGAGGGTGGTTTTTATGAGGGATCGGTTTACCGAGGCCGGTCTGGAGTCCATTTCGGTCGACGAGAAGAACAATGTCGCCGCGGTGCTCCCCGGCACCGAAGGGGAAAGACGAATCCTCGTGTCGGCCAACCTGGACACCATTCACTACGCCGGTGCGGACCTCGCCATGACCCTCGGCACGGACTCCATCGTCGGCCGCGGCATCTGCGAGAACAGCCTCGGCCTGGGCGTGCTTTCCAGCCTGCCCCTCATCCTCGACCGGCTCGACATCCGGCTCGAATCCGATCTTCTCCTCCTGGCGACCACCCAATCCCTCGGCGTCGGTAACATCGGCGGGATGCGGTTTTTCCTGGAAAACTATCCGAACCCGATCGATTTCGGCATCTGCCTCAGAGCCATTCAATTGGGCCGGCTCAGCTACGCCTCTCTCGGTATGCTTCGCGGCGAGGTCCAAATCGAGGTGCCCGAGGAATACGACTGGAAAAGACTGCCGGAGGGAAGCGCCATCGTCATCCTCAACCGGTTGATCACCCGCATCCAGGAAATCCCTCTCCCCGGCAATCCGGTCACCACCATCAACCTGGGCTCCGTTATGGCCGGCAATACCTTCGGCCAGGCCGCCCCCACCGCCACCCTTCGCTTCGAAGTCAAGAGCGAGGAGCAGGACCGGGTGGAAATGATCGAAACCCAGATCGCCGAAATCGTCGAGGAGCTGGCCGCCGAAAACGAAGTTTCCGTAACCGTCCATTTCGTGGCCCGGCGCAACCGGGGAGGCATCTCCTTCTCCCATCCCCTCGTCAAAACCACCCGCTCGATCATCCGTAAACTCGGCATCGAGCAGATCATCGCCCCGAGCACCGGAGAACTCTGCGCCTTGATCGACCGCAACATACCGGCCGTCACCGTCGGCCTGAGTCACGGAGAGCACCTCCACGAACGGAATGAAACGGTGCAAATTTCGCCGATTTTCCGCGGTATTTCACAGTTAATCGGCCTTCTCCGGGCCATCGACCGGGGGCAATGCGATGAGTAAAATCGAAAGCTGGCTGGAAACCAACACGTTCCACTACAGCGATTTCTGGGACCTTCTCGCGCTCATCCGCGAAAAGGAAAAGAAGGAACTGAAGATCTCCCTCTGTATCCCCACCCTCAACGAGGAGAAAACCATCGGGAAGGAGATCGTCATTTTCCGATCCGAGCTGATGGAGCGCTATCCGCTCATCGACGAGATCGCGGTCGTGGACAGCGGCTCCACCGACGCCACCCGCGAGGTGGCCTCCTCCTTCGGCGCGGACGTGTACCTGGCCTCCGAAATCCTGCCGGAGGAGGGCGACAAACGCGGCAAGGGGGAAAATCTCTGGAAGGCTATCCATCAGCTCGAGGGAGACATCATTTGCTATGTCGACGCGGACATCAAAAACATCCATCCCCGCTTCGCTTTCGGACTGATCGCCCCGCTGGTCTACAACGATACCATCCAATACGTGAAGGCGTTCTACGACCGTCCCCTCGCCTTTTCAAACGAGATCCGTCCAAGCGGCGGAGGCCGGGTCACGGAAATTCTCGTCCGGCCCCTCTTTTCCCTGTTCTTCCCCGAACTCACCGCCCTCGTTCAACCTCTGTCGGGCGAATACGCGGTCCGGCGGGAAGTCCTCGAGAAAATCCCGTTCCCGATCGGTTACGGGGTCGAGACCTCGCACATCCTCGACGTCTACCAGGAATACGGGCTCGATGCGTTCGGCCAAACCGATCTCGACCAGCGGGTACATCGCAACCAGACCACGCTGGCCCTCGGGAAAATGTCCTTCGGCATCCTGCAAACCTTCCTGCGGCGGATGGAATCCTTCGGAATGTTCGACCGCATCCCGGAGATGGAAACCGTCTACCGCCAGTTCCAGGTCCAGGAAAACCGCTACGAACAGGTCACCTACGATATCGTTGAGGAGGAACGACGGCCCATGATCGAGGTGCCCGGTTACCTGGAAAAATTCCACGGCGGACGAGCCCCCTGATCCGCCCGCAAGGGCTCCGGGGCGATGCGCGGACGCGCGAATACGGTATGAACGTCGCAATCCTGCACTATCACTTCGACTGCGGCGGAGTCACCCGGGTCGTCGAATCCACCCTCGCCGGTTTCGCCGACCGCCCCGCGTTCCGGTTCGGCCTCCTCTCCGGACGACCGGTCGGAGGGCCGGACGCCCCGGCCCGAATCCTGCCGGACTTGAACTACACGCCCCCGGACGGCCCCCATCCGGACCCGGACGCACTGCACCGCGAGATCACGGCGGCCGCACGCGAGCTTTTCGGCGGGCGCGACCCGGACCTCTGGCACATCCACAATCCGGCCCTGGGGAAAAACTCCGCCATGTGCGGTGTCGTCTCCCGGCTGGCGCGCGAGGGCCGCGCCCTCCTCCTGCACGAGCACGACTTCGCGGAAGATTTCCGCCCCGCCAATTACCGTCTCCGGGAAACCCGCCGCTCTCCGGAGGACCCCGCCTTCCCCTTTTCCGGAAGAGTGGCCTACGGCGTTCTCAACGACCGCGATCACTCCCTCTTGAGGCAATCCGGCCTGCCGGACCATCTCTGCCACCTCCTCCCCAACCCCGTTTCGCCCGTCGAGGCGGCACCCGACATCGATCCCGTTGCGGACCTCCTTCTCTACCCGGTCCGCGCTCTCGCTCGAAAAAACCTCGGCGAGTTTCTGCTCCTCGCACACCTGTTCCGGGAAAGATTCCGCTTCGAGACCACCCTTCCTCCGACCAACCCTTCCTACCGCAACCGCTTCGAGCGCTGGAAAGCTCTCGCGCAGGATCTCGCCCTGCCCGCCCGCCTCGGTGCGGCCGAGGAGGACGGCCTCTCCTTCGCCGACCGCATGGCACGGAGCCGCGCGATCATCACGACCAGCGTCGCCGAAGGATTCGGCCTCGGCTTTCTCGAGCCCTGGACCTTCCACCGTCCGGTCATCGGCCGCGACCTGCCGGAGGTTACCCATTCCTTCCAACAGGCGGGCATCCCCCTCGACCACCTTTACCGCACTTTTCCGGTTCCGAAGGCCGCGCTCTCCGGCGACCCTTCCGCCTCCTGGCACAAGGCCCTCGAGGGCGCCTTCCGCGAATTCGCCGTCGCACCCGATCCGTCCGAGATCTCCAACGCCGCAGAACGCCTGTTCGGAGGGGACGAGGTGGATTTCGCCCTCATCGGCGAAGACGATCAGGAATCGGCCCTTCGCAGAATCTGCTCGACCGGAATCCCCGTCTCCCCGCCTTTCGCAGCCGACCCCCTGCCGGATCCATCCGCCGTTTCCACGACCGCCGGGACCATCCGCGAGTCGTTCGCTCCGTCCCGGTATGCGGCCCGCCTGGCTTCCATCTACCGGAATCTGGTCAACGCCCCCGAGCAGTCTCCCGACTCCCTGGACGATCGGAAACTGCTCCGCGGATTCCTCCGCCCGTCCCGCTTCCGCCCCCACTTTTTCAATCCTTCATGAAACCCGCTCTCTCCCTTTCCGTCCTCCGCGAGATCATCGCGCGGCATTCCTCGCCTCTGGCACCGCTGCCCGCGCATCGCCAACCTTCGACCCGCAAACTCGAGGGAATCCGCCACCTCGCTTTCGACATCTACGGGACCCTTCTCGTCTCCGGCGTGGGCGACATCGGTAACAGCGCCCCGACCGACCGGGGAAGCGCTCTCCGAAACACCCTGGCGGCGTTCGACGTCCCCGTCCGGAACGACGACTCCCTCGAGACTCTCTTCCTGTCCGCCATCCGCAACAACCAGGCCAAAGCCACAGCCCTCGGCTCCCGCCAGCCCGAGGTGGAGATCCGCGAGGTCTGGCGGGAGATCCTGGCGGAAGTGGATCCGAGCCGCGAACGTTCCGATGAAACCGTCGAGGAAATCGCTCTCCGCTTCGAGCTGTCGGTCAATCCCGTCTGGCCCATGCCCGGGCTCGTAACCACACTCGAAGAACTTTCGCAGCGGTTCCCGCCATTCGCCATCGTATCGAACGCCCAGTTTTTCACACCCGAAATTTTCCCCTCCCTCACCGGAAAAACGCTTCGCGAACTCCATTTCGACCCGGACGCCTGCGTCTGGTCCTTCGCCGAGCGCGAGGCCAAGCCCTCCCCCCGCCTCTTCGAACGGCTCCTCGAGCGGCTGGGTGCAAACGCTACGCCGGACGAGGTCCTCTACATCGGCAACGATTTCCTCAACGACGTCGCGGCGGCCGCCGAGGCCGGGCTGCGGACGGCACTCTTTGCCGGAGACCGCCGCTCCCTCCGCCTCCGCGAAGATCACCCGCGCTGCAAAGGAATCGCACCGGATCTCGTGATCACCGCCCTGGATCAACTCCCCGCACGGGTGTGAGCGAGGATCCCGGTTCTTCGGCGCCCCGGCTACTCCCCGGCCGTCTCGGTGGGGATCTTGTTGTCCGTCCGCACGATTAATACCGGCTCCTTCGTTTTCACCCAGGCTCCCTGCTCCTTGAAAAACCGGGCGGTTACGGTCTCGCAGGCTTCACCGACGCTTTGGACCGGAAACCTCCGCCCTTTCGGACTGGCGTTGAAATCGTAGGCGGCCCGGAAAATCTTCTCCGGCACCATTTTCGGATTCTCTTCCTCGGGAATCTGGAGAACCCATCCGCTCAGATCCACGCCCTCCAATTTTTCCTCGGGGTCCGATACCAGGACGGCGAACTGCTTCTTCACCGCCGGCGGCTTCGGCTCGTCCTCCTTTTCCAGCTCCTTGGCGATATCCTCCATGATCTGGCTCACCTGACGCACATCAAGCTCGTTGCGCTGAAGAACTCGCTTCAGCGTGTCCAATTCGACTTTTCTTCCGGGCATAGGGTGGTAGAGACTCGCCAACCGCACCCCCGAGTCAAGCGATCCTTTCCTTGGACGTTGATCCGGGCTCCGAAATCCTTTTTCCTGAAGGATTCCATGTATACCCGGGACGTCAGGCACAGCTACAGCGAGACCGCCCTCCTTCGATGGCACCGCTGCCTCGACCGCGATTGGGAACACTATTTCACCGATAACGCCGTGACGGGAGGCCGCCGCTTCTACCGGAATAACGTGCTGCGCGAACTGGAACTCACCGAAGACTCCATCACCGTAACAGGCGAAACCGCCGAGGGGACGGTCTACGCGATCGCGGAATGGCACCGCTTCGGGCCGACCGTCCGGGACTCCCGCAATGACCGGGAACTCGGCCAAATGCTGGTGGTCGCCGGCTTTTACCAGGTAGAGGAACTTCTCGCGGACCGCCTTTCACCCCTGCCCTTCGAGCAACCGGCTCCGGTCTCTTCGGAAGAGGAGGAACCCCCGGCCCCGCCACCGACCGAACCCGAACAACGGGACGAAAAACCCAAACTTCTCTTCTTCATCGAAGGCGAAAAACTGTGTTTCCGGGCCCTGCCGTCCACCGGAGACACCCAGGGAGACGCCCGTCTCCATCGGGAACGACTGATCCGGCTCTCCCACATGGCCCTGCGCAGCGGTTTTCGCTTCAACGAACGTTCCGGCGTCTTCGAACTCGGGGAGCCCGAGAAATTCCTCAGCTTCCTTCGGAACGGTCTGCCGTCGTGGAAACGTTCCTTCGAGGTCCACCAGACCTCCGAGGTCGGACTCCTCCAACTCGGCCAGCGCGAGGTCCGCCTGGAAGCCAACGTCCGGAGGTCCGCCGGAACGGGGGGGATCGAGCTGGACTGGTCCTCCTCTCTGGGAGGCAGCCCGCTCACCCGGGCGGAGATCGACCGCCTCCTCCGCAAACGGGAGAGCCCCGTGTTTTTACCGGGCCGCGGGCTCCTCCGACTCGACCCCGAAGGAATCGAGATCTCGAAACAACTCGAAGCCCGCACCGCCGGTGCGAATCGGGAGATGGCACCCTATCTTTTCCTGAGCCTGTTCCAGACCCACGGCGGCTCCTTCATTCTCAATCGGCGGATGAGGGAGTGGATCGACGCCCTCAAAGCACCGAACCCCGAACCTCCTCCCGGCACTCCGGAATTTCTCCGGCCCTACCAGAGACGCGGAGTCGCCCACCTGGCGCACCTCTGCGAAAACGGCTGCCACCCCCTCCTGGCCGACGAGATGGGTCTCGGAAAAACCATCCAGATTCTTTCGCTGCTTCACGCGACGGGTTTCGAGGAACCCTCTCTGGTGGTCTGCCCCGCCAGCGTCGTGTCCGTCTGGATGCGTGAGGCCGAGCGATTCTTCCCGGAAATGCCCATCGATGTTCTGCGCTCCGGAAACGTTTGGACCGACGCCGAACAACCGCGACTGTGGATCGCTAGCTACACCCAGCTCCGCCGCCATCGGAGCCACCTGGAGGACACGAGGTTCCGCTTCGCCGTTCTCGACGAAGCACAGCAGATCAAGAACCCCGATGCCAAGGTCAGCCGGGCCTGCTTTGCGATCCGGGCCAGGCACCGGATCGCCCTCACCGGCACCCCCATCGAAAACAGCCACATGGATCTGTGGTCGATCTTCCGCTTCCTGATGCCGGACCTTCTCGGTGCCCGGCGCGAGTTCTTCGAAGAACTGTCCCGGGACCGGCAATCGCTGGTGGAGCGCGTCCGCCTCCAGGCCTCCCCCTTCCTCCTCCGGCGCACCAAGAAGGAAGTCGCACGGGAACTCCCGGAAAAGGTCGAAACCGAATTGGTATGCGCCATGGGGGATCAACAGCGCAAGATCTACAACCGGATCGCCGAAACCGTCCACAAGGAGTTCCGGAGCGGTTTCCGGCATCTCCACGGCCAACGGAGCCTCCACTTCCTCACCGCCATTACACGGCTTCGCCAGGCTTGCTGCGACCTGCGACTGCTCCCCCCCGCTTTCCGGGAAGAAGCGGCCGTCCCCGCGGATCTTCCCCTCGGAAGTCTCAGCGGGAAGCTGGAAACGCTGAGGGAATACTTGCAGGAAATTCTCGGAGGACCGCGGAAGGTGGTGCTCTTCAGCCAGTTCGTCGCCCTTCTGGACCTTGCGGAGGAAATGATCGAAAAGGAATTTCCGTCCGTGCGCCGCTTCCGGCTGACCGGCTCCACCCGCGACCGCGAATCTCCCGTATCCGGGTTTCAACGACACCGGAAGGCGGGCGTCATGTTTGCCAGCCTGAAGGCCGGAGGAACCGGCATCACCCTCCACGCCGCCGATTACGTATTCCTGCTCGACCCCTGGTGGAATCCGGCGGCGGAACAACAGGCGATCGACCGGGTTCACCGCATCGGCCAGGACAAAACCGTCTTCGTCTATCGCCTGGTCGCCCAAGGCTCCATCGAGGCGAACATCCAGCAACTGAAGGCCAGGAAAACGGAACTCTTCAACGAGATCATCCGATCCTCCCGACCGCTCGAATCGATCCGCGCCCACTTCGACACCATCGAGAAGTTCCTCCTGCCGGTGGAGAAGGAATAGCGGTTTCCCTCCGGTCGATCCACTCAGGCCTCGTCCGCCGGATCGTCGAACTTCTTCTTCCGTCGGTTGGCCGGCAGCGGCGAAAGGGTGACCGAAATATTCCGACCCGCCATGCGCGGTTCGTTGTCGGCGGTGGCCATCTGATCGAGATCCTTGATCGCCCGCTTGATCGTTTCGAAGCCGAGTTCCTTGTGTTCCATCTCCCGGCCGCGGAACATCAGGGTGAGCTTCAATTTGTTGCCTTTGTCGAGGAAGTCTTCCGCTCTTCGAATTTTCGTCAGATAGTCGTGGGTGTCGATTTTCACCCGAAACTTCACTTCCTTCAATTTCTGCGAAGTGTGTTTCGACTCCTTCTGCTTCTTGCTTTGCTCGTATTGGTACTTCCCGTAATCGAGAACCCGGCAAACCGGCGGCCGGGCCGATGGAGCCACCTCCACGAGATCCAGACCCACCTCCTTGGCGATCTCCAGGGCTTTCTTGGTGGGCATGACACCGATCATCTTGCCCTCGGGCCCGACAACACGGACCTCCGGGATGCGGATTCTTTCATTGCGCCTGGGGCCCGATTGATGCGGGCGCCGGTGCCGACCGGAAGATGGAACCCTACCCATTCAGGAAGCGGGGGAAACCATTGAGAGGAAGAAAACGACGTTTCCGTCGCTCCTCGATCGAATGCGGGATTCGGTTCTTTGAATCATCTGGACGGGATTGTGGAGGTTGGCGTTTCGTTTTTCAAACTCTAATTTCGTTAAGGGATTGTTGCCAACCGGTGTGCCGGCAAAAAACGGTCACGACCCCGCTGCGGAACCCGGAGCCCCGCACCGCCGCCGCAACACGGTCGGTGATTTCAACCAACCCGCGGCCACCGGTTTCGACCGTTTCCCGACTGTGACGGACCCATTGGATAGGCGGAAAAATCAGGCTTTCTCGACCTTGCCCGCCTTGAGGGCCTTGGTCGAAACCCAGATGCGCTTGACCTGCCCGTTGGGCATGCGCACCCGCACTCGCTGGAGATTGGGACGAAACGTCCGCTTCGAATTCTTGACCACGTGGGTCCCGATTCCGCCGCTCTTCTTCGACTGACCCTTACGCGTGATTCTGCCCCCCCGTACGGGACGCTTACCGGTGATTGCACAAATTCTGGACATGATAAAAATGGGAAAACGGAAGAGGAAAACGGTCCGCGGACTCGTGCGCAACCCCAAAAAACACACAAAAACCATGCCGTGGCACGAAAAACGGCCTGCCGCGGTCCGGAAAAGCTTGCTTTCCCATTCACCTGGCCTATCATTAAAAACACCGTTCGGCGGTTTTTCGAAATTTGTGCCCTCAGGCTTACCCCAAAACGTCAGGATGTTCATGCATTTGCCACCCGGACTTTCTCCTGGAAGGACTCACCCTGCCCTCGGCCCCTGCCTTCTATGTGGTCTCATCTTCACGAGCCTTTTATATGGGCAGACGGTTTTTCCCGGCGAAAACTGGGAATACCGAACCT
>CAZBLJ010000039.1:7647-16474 GCA_964492605.1 uncultured Puniceicoccaceae bacterium | reverse complement strand
CTGGGGTGATTCTTTTGGTCTGGGGGGAAATTTTCTTCTTGCGAAAGAAATGCTTTACGCATTGTGACTTTTCTTCCACCGTTCTTGTTTATGCGCTTTTTCTATCGTTTTTGCCTCGGGATCGTCCTTCTCGCCGCTCTTTCCGCTTGCTCGCAAAAGCCGCAAATCGATCCGGACGCGACGAAGATCGGGCAGAACCCGTCCCGGCCGGATCTGGTCAGAGACGAGGATCCGTTCCCCTTGGTCGACGATGAGGCCGGATATACGGAAGGCCTTGAGGGAGAAGGTCTTTTCGCGCGCGATCCCAACTTCAATATCCTCGAGGGGAATCAGATCCGCGACCTCTTCCCGACGATTTATTTCGACTTCGACCAGAGCTTCGTGAGGCCGGCGGACCGTCCCGCGCTGGATCAGGTGGCTACCGCCCTCCGGAACAATCCCTCCGATTATCTTCTGGTCGAGGGCTATTGCGACTGGAAGGGGACGACCGAGTATAATCTGGCGCTGGGGGATCGGCGTGCGACCAGCGTGAAAAATTATCTGGTCAATCTCGGGATCGATCCGAGCCGGATCGAGATTCTTTCCAAGGGCGATTTGGAGGCGGACACGAATGCCGGTCCCGAAGGCCGCGCCCTCGACCGCAAGGCCGAGTTGGTCGTCGTTCGTCCCTAGTTTCGTTTCTCTACGAACCCGATTCGGACAAAAGCTTTTCGAAACGGTCTTCCACGAAACCGACGAGATCGCGCATCCTCGCGCCTCCCGCTTCGGGTTTGAAGAACGAGGCGGCCCGTTTGGCCTGGTCCATTTCGTTGGCAAAGGCCTCGGCTACCCGTGAAACCACCTTTTTCTCGATGATCAGCCGCTGGATTTCAGCCCAGCCGTGATCGCCGTCCCCTTCGAGCCTCTTCTGAAGCACCGCTCTCTCGTTGCCCTGCAATTCCTCTTTTAGCAAGAGGAAGGGAAGGGTTCCTTTTCCGCTCGCGAAATCGGTCCCCAGGGTTTTGCCGATGGCTTCCTCGCGACCGATGACGTCGACGAGGTCATCGTAGATCTGATAGGCGAGCCCGAGATGCCGGCCGAATTCGCCGGCCGCTTCCGCAAGCTTGGGGCCGGGTTCGCCGAGAAGCGCTCCCAGCCGGCAGGAAGCGTCGAAAAGAACGGCCGTTTTCCGCTCGATGATGCGGAAGTACCGCTCGAGGTCGTTGTGGGTTCCCCGGGGATCGAGAGACTGTTCGATCTCTCCGGCGCAGATTTTCCGCGTGGCCTCCGAAACGAGACGGCAGATCTCGGTCGTCGGGAAGCGGCTCGCCAGTTGGAGGGATTGCGCGAAGAGCGCATCGCCCAGCAGAACGGCGGGTGCCACGCCGAATCGGCGGGAAACGGTCGGCTGATCGTGGCGCAAATCGGCTTCGTCCAGGATGTCGTCGTGCACGAGAGTCGCCAGGTGGACGAGTTCCACTACTGCGGCGGCCCGAACCAACGACTCGTCGAAAGAACCGTCCGCCCGCGCCCCCGTGAGGAAAAGGGCCAGGGGACGCAGTCGTTTTCCGCTGTGGGAGAGTGCGTAGTCGACCAGTTCGCGGAGTTCCGGTTCGAACTCGTTCTTCAAGTCGTCGAAGAATTCGTCCAGCCGATCCAAAAACGGACCGCCGAC
The DNA here is from genome assembly GCA_964492605.1 of uncultured Puniceicoccaceae bacterium. GTDB lineage: Bacteria > Verrucomicrobiota > Verrucomicrobiia > Opitutales > Puniceicoccaceae > Puniceicoccus. The sequence goes on along the minus strand of CAZBLJ010000039.1, from coordinate 14,820 downwards.
GGCGAAAAAAACCTCGGCTGCGGCAGGCGGAACCTCCTTTTCTGGAACGGTCAGTGGCATCTAATTCAGGAGGCTAGGAGAATCCGTGCGAAACGCAAGCAGACGCGGAGACCCGTTTTCAGGAGCCGGGCTTGACCGCCGGAATCCCGCGCAGGTCGTCCGGGAGACTGTCGGGGGCGAAGGTCTCCACTTGCAGCGATACCAAGGGCACGAAGGGAACCGAAAACGTGGCGGCTCCGTTGCTTCGGTCGACCAGGACGCCGAGCGCAACGGGGTCGGCACCGAGGGTCTTCACGATTTCCAGGGCCTCCCGCGCCCGTCCGCCCCTCGTTACCACGTCTTCGACAACCAGGACCGGTTCTCCCGCGGAAAGTTTGAAATCTCTGCGGAGTTCCAGCCGGTCGTCCACCTTTTCGACGAACAGGAACCGGGCGCCCGACTGACGGGCCACCTCTTGCCCGATGACGAGTCCGCCCATGGCCGGAGCGAGAACCGTCCGGAAATCGAACGAAGTCAGTTTCTCAAGCAACAAGCCGGCAAGGGTCTCGACCTTGTCCAGATACTGGCATACCTGTGCGCACTGGAAGAACTGACGGCTTCTCAGGCCGGATCGCAGGATGAAATGTCCCTCCAGGAGGGCACCGCTCTCGCGGAAAATAGAGAGGACCGTTTCCTCGGGATTCATCCGGAGACCGTATCGTCGGAGATCCCGGGACCGCAAGCCGGATGTTTGCGAGAAAGTTATGCCCAGCTTGTTCACAAGAGCCTGCGAAGAAGTTTTCGTATGAGGGCTGGTCGAACGCGGGGCGGACCGGTAGAAACGAATCATGGCAATCAATGGGAAGGCGCGAGCCGTGCAGGGAGGTGACCGTGGCTGACGATCATCGGAACGATTATCGCAAGCGGGAGCGCTCCTCCTCGGATCTGGAGAACGTGATCAACCGGCGGCTGCCCCACAGTGTGGAGGCCGAGCGCGCCCTTCTGGCTGCTTGCATGCGGGAGAATGCTTCGGAGGTCATCACGGATTGCATCAATGAGAAGCTCAATGCCGAGTCGTTCTTCCGACCTGCCCACCGGAATGTCTTTCTGGCGCTGCTCGAACTCCACGAGCATGGCAGCGAGATCGACGAGATCACGGTCGAGGACAAGCTCCATTCCATGGGGTTGCTGGACGAGACCGGCGGGCGGGCTTACATCAATGAGATTTCCGAATCCGTGGGATCCACCGCTTTCGCGTCCAATTGGATGGCGATCGTCAAGGAGAAGGCGCTCCTGCGGCAGTTGATCCGTCTGGGGAACCAGACGGTCGAGAAGTGCTACGAGGGAACCGAGGACATCACCACCTTTCTCGCCAACGTCGAGTCCGAGATTTTCAAGATCGGGCAGTCCCAGGTGTCGGATACGGCGCGTCCCATCGGGAAGCCGCTCGACAAGGTGATCAAGATGATCAACGACATCCTGGCGAAACGGCAGACCAGTTACGGCACGCGAACCGGCTTTCTCGATCTGGACCGGTTGACCTTCGGGTTTCACCCGGGGGAGATGATCGTGCTGGCGGCCCGGCCTTCGGTGGGGAAAACGAGTTTCGCCATGAACATCGCCGAGAACGCGGCCATACCCGGTCCGAACAATCCGGAACCGGCCGCCGTGCTGGTGTTCAGCCTGGAGATGAGTTCGGAGAGTCTGGCGCAGCGGGTTCTCTGCAGCCGGGCGAGGGTGAACATGAACAAGCTCCGGGACGGCTTCTCGTCCCGCGACGATCAACAGGCGATCGTAGAGGCGGCCGGCGAGATCAAGAAAGCCGACATCATCGTGGACGATCAGGGGAGCCTGAATATTCTCGAGGTCCGCGCCAAGTCCAGGCGGGTGAAGGCGCGCTATAAAAACCTCGGGCTGGTCGTGGTCGACTACCTTCAATTGGTCGCCGGGATGGACAATCGCGCTTCCCGGGAAAATCAGATCGCGGAAATCTCCCGCGGGATGAAGGCGATGGCCAAGGAACTGGAAGTGCCGGTGCTGGTGCTGAGTCAGTTGAACCGTGAAAGCGAACGGGAGAAACGCGAGCCCCGCATGTCGGATCTTCGCGAGTCGGGGGCCATCGAACAGGACGCGGACGTGGTGATGCTGCTGCACCGCCCGCGGAAAGAGGATCAGGAGGAAAACGAGCGCCCCGACGACATCGAGAAGATCCGCCTGATTCTCGCAAAGCAGCGGAACGGCCCGACCGGAGTGATCGACCTGGCGTTTCTGCGGAAATACACCCAGTTCGCCAACCACACGGAGGAATCGCCCGTCGGCGGTTCCTCGTTCGGTTGACGTACGCAAAAAAGGCCGGCCGGAATGGCTCCGGCCGACCTGCTCATTTCGGTTTCGGGACGAAGGGTAGGGGCCCTTATTCGTCCGAATCCCGGGTGGCTTCGGGATCGGCTCTCCTCTGTCTCATCCCGGCCCGACGTTCCCTCATCTCTTCGCGCCGCTCTGCGATGCGTTCCCTCATCTTTTCGCGGATCTCGGCGCGGCGCTCGCGAACGGTTTCGAGCATCACCTCGATCTCGCCGACCTCAAGGGCTCCGCTTTCGTCGGTGTCGAACTCCGCAAGAAGCTCTTCGGCGGTCGGTGGTGTCGGGCGTTCCGGCCGCTCGGGTCTTTCCGGTCGTTCCGGTCGCTCGGGTCGTTCGAATCGCTCGGGCCGCTCCGGGCGTTCCGGTCTCTCCGGCTGCTGGGCATGGAGGCCGGCGGCCAGGGCGAGGAGTAGCAGGGGCAGTAGGTGTATTCTTTTCATTTGGATGTCCTTTGGTTCGGGTTATTCAAGACGCGATCTGTCGTCCTGATTCGGGGGGCAAGGTAACACTCGAAAATGAAACACCGGGGGATGTCTTCATGAAAAAACTTTCATCTTCTTCCCTTATCGGTGCGTTGCCTGGCCGGTTTTTTCCGTACTAGGCTCAGGGCGGTGAAAATACTGGTGGTCGAGGACGAGCGAAAGATTCGCGAATGGGTCGTGAAGGCCCTTCGGGAGGAGGGGTTTGTGGTCGATGCGGTGGATCGCGGAGACGACGCCTACGAACTCTTGCGAACGCGGTCCTACGACGGTGCCGTTTTCGATATCATGATCCCCGGAAGGGACGGCCTCTCGCTGCTGAAATTGATCCGTCGGGAGGGAAACAACCTGCCGGTCCTGGTGTTGTCCGCACGCGGGGAGTGGGACGACCGGGTGGAGGGATTGAATCTCGGTGCCGACGATTACCTGCCCAAGCCTTTCCATGTGGATGAGCTGGTTGCCAGGTTGCGGGCGATCTGCCGGCGGTCCACCGGCGACCATCTGAACCTGGTCGAGGCGGGACCGGTGCGGATCAATGTGGCAACCAGAGAGGTCTCGGTCGACGGGAAGGACATCGAGCTGACCTCGAGGGAATTCGCCCTGTTGGAGATCCTGATACGCTCGCCCGGAAGGGTCTTCACCCGGACTCAGATTCTCGATCGCGTGTGGGACTACGACTTCGATCCGCAGACCAATCTGGTGGATGTTTACGTTCGGAAACTTCGCGCCCATTTGGGTCCGGAGCATCGGGATAAAATCGAGACCGTCCGGGGCGTGGGCTATCGATTCTGCGGCGGGGCAAACGGATGAACGCATCTTCCAAAGATTCCAAATCGGGAAAGATGTCTTTCCGGACCCGGATGGTGGTCTTCTCCGTTCTCGTGAGTGCGATCGGCCTGTTTGGTTTCGCTCTCTTGGCGGTCGGCTTTTTCGAGAGGGAGTTGAATCGGAATTTGAGAAAGGATCTTTGGGGCGTCCTTCGTCAATCGGCTCCTGTATTGCTGCGGACCACGGAAGGGCGGCGGCAACGAGTTGAGGATTGGATGGCCGCCCGGCTCGAGGGTCGCCTGGATCAATTCGGTGCCGTTTACGCCGTCCGCCGGTTTGACCGCCCGGAATGGGTCACCAGTTCGAAGTGGCCGGAACAGGACGGGGATTTGCTGGACCGGTTGGTGCGCCGTCTACCCGAAACGACTTTTCCCAGGAGTTGGGATCGGCCGGGCAGACCGTTCGCGGAGCGGTTGGGGGAGGGCGCGTCACGGATTCGTCGCGACGGAAGGCCGCCGGGGGAGGTGCCGGGAGCCGTCCGCACCTTTCAGCCGGAGGATTGGCCCGGTGAATGGATGGTGGCGGGGCTGCGAAGCGACGAGGCGGCTCTCCTGCTGGCGGTTCCCCGGGATCGGAACCGCGGCGAATTGAGACGCCTGATAGCGGTCATGTGGGTCGCCGGTCCGCTGGCCCTTCTTCTGGTGGGGGCCGGTGCGTTTTTTCTGGCCGGGCGTGCGTTGGAGCCGATACGCCGACTCACCGAGTTGGCCGGTTCGGTGACGGCGACGGATCTATCGCAGCGCATCGGTTCCAGCCGAATGGAACGCGAATTCGGGGAGTTGATCGACGTATTCAACGATATGCTGGATCGCCTGGAGACGAGCTTTCGACAGGCGCGCCGATTCGGTCAGGATGCGGCTCACGAACTCAATACGCCGCTCACCATTCTGACGGCCCGGATCGACGAGGCGCTGACAGGTGCCCCGATGGGTTCCCCGGAGCAGGTGCAATTGGCGGAGATCGGGGAGGAATTGAGCCGAATGAAAGAAATCGTCCGGAAGCTGGAACTACTGGCCCGCATTGACGGAGGCGGCTTTCGTCCCGCCCGGGAACGCTTCGACCTGAACGCCACGTGCAGGGAAACGGTAGCGGAGATAGCGGAAATCCATCCTGACATTCGTTTCGAGTGTTCGTTGACGCACGAACGGGACGTTCTCGGCGATCCCGGGCTGGTCCGGCAAATTCTTCTGAATCTACTGGGCAACGCCGCCCGTTATAATCGAAAGGATGGGAGCGTAACGGTGAGAACGGCAGACACTTCCGACCGGATCGGGTTGACGGTCCTGAACACCGGGCCCGCGATTCCCGACGAACTGGCCGCGCGTGTGTTCGACCGATTTAGCCGGGGAGACCCCGCGCGGGGTCGGGTGGATGGAGGATTGGGGCTTGGATTGAGCTTGGCCCGTGAATTCGCGCTGGCGATGGGAGGCGACCTGGGATTGAGCGGAACCGGCGAGGACTCCATATCCTTCAAGCTGGTCCTGCCAGCGGCACCTGAACACGATGATGAACCCACCCGACAGGCAAAAGGGAAGTAGGGGTTGTTGCACTTTGGAACAACAGGCAAGACGCATTTCTCCCATCATTTATACATTTGTTCGATAGTCAGAATCTTCCGGATGGTCTAGACTCGTCGGTATGAGATCATCCTTTGGTTCATTCCTGTTTCTTTTCCGCACTAGCGGCCTTTGTGCCCGGCACTCCTTCCCTGTCCGGGAGAAGCGGGCCATAATGGTCTCTCCTATCGGCGACCGGTAGCACCTTCCCAAGCCCCTCGAACTATGATAACAATCACGCAACAAAAATGGTTTCTTATCCTTCTCATCCTGATCGCCGGTCCGCTGGCCGCTCAGGATGAGCCCCCTGCGGAATCCGCCCCTGCAGAAACCGCCGAAGAGGTCGAAACCGCAACGGAAGATTCCGGGGAAGCCTTACAAGGCGTCTCCTTGTTCGAAAGACTCGGACAGGGCGGGATCACCATGGTTTTCATCGCTCTTCTCTCGGTGGGGGCATTGACCTTCGCTCTCGAACGAGCCTTGAACCTCAAGAAGGAATCCATCAACCCTGGCGTTCTTCTTAACTCGGTTAAACGCGACTGGAAGAATGACGATTACGAGGCCGTTCTCAAAGATTGCGAAAAACACCCCAGTGCCCTCGCCGATGTCGTCCGGTATCTGGTGGACCACCGAACGGCCTCCACACTCGAGCTGTCAAACATCTCCGAAGATATCGCCGGAAGAGCGATGAGGGGACACCTGCAAAAGGCCTATCCGCTCGCGATCATTGCCACGATCGCTCCCCTCCTCGGTCTGTTCGGAACCGTCCTGGGTATGATTGACAGCTTCGAAGTAGTCGCCATTGCCGGATCCCTGGGCGATGCCTCGCTCCTCGCCGGAGGCATTTCAAAGGCCCTCGTCACCACCGCCGGGGGTCTCGCACTCGCCATTCCTGCCCTGGGCGCATATCATTATTTCAAATCGAGGACCACCACTCACTCCATGGCTCTCGAGCGCGATGTCAACGACCTGCTGACCTCCTGGTTCCTGGAAAAGGCGTCGGGCAACTCCAAATCCTGAGCCTGGTCCCATGAAAGTTGACCTTCAAGACGACGAGGCCGTCGAGGTGCAAATGGCACCGATGATCGACTGCGTCTTTCTTCTGCTCATTTTCTTCCTCGTTGCAACGACGTTGAAAAAGATCGACAAGGAACTGCCACTCGAACTTCCCGATGCTTCTGCAGCCGTGGAGGTCCAACAACCTGAGGGCTTTTCGGTGATCAGTATCGACAGTCAGGGCGCATTCTACATCGATGGTGCGCCCGTCTCCGTGAGCTTGTTACAAAACCGGATTCGCTCACTCGGCATGACTGAAGACGCCAAAGTTCGCCTGGACATAGATCGAACCACTCCTTTCCAACGGGTAATGCAAGTCCTGGATCTCCTCACTTTCGAGGAAGTCGCCTACACGGGGATCAAGGTCCGCGAGGACGGTGGCGAGGGCCAATACTAGCAATCGATGCCGGACAAATCCATCAAAGATACACGGCGACTCTGGCCCGTTTCCCTCGCGATCCATCTGATCCTGCTGGGCGTCATTTTCTTCATCCCCGCCAAGGAATACTTCGAAGAGGAACGGGAGAAAAAACAAGTGAAACCTCCTGAAATCCCCCGCCGGGGCGAAGAACTGGAGGAAATCATGGAGCAGGTTCGCGACCTGACCGCCGAACGTTTGGCCCAGAAAGTGGAGCTCCTCGACCAGGGCGAGGATCGGATGGCCACTAATTTCGAAACGCTCAACGAATTCCATCAACCCTTCGAAGAACAGCGCCGTGAGTCCGCAATGACCCGGATGGCATACTTCGCGGAGCAGACGCTCTCCGAGATGAATACGATGCGCAAACTTCTCATCAAGGCCGATAGCACGAAGAACGCCGAAACCACACTGGACCTGCTGGAGGACGGCGAACAGCTCGGATCAAAGATTCTGGTAGGACAGGAGGAGATACGACGCGGCCTGATGTTTCT
>CAZBLJ010000039.1:0-7547 GCA_964492605.1 uncultured Puniceicoccaceae bacterium | reverse complement strand
GCTTGAACGCTCTTTGGAGAGGGATCGTCAGAGAATCGCAAACAATGACGCCGAATGGGAAAACCACATCGAAGTCGGCAAAAACATACAGAACGTGGCCTTCTATAAACAGCGCGATGTTGTAAATGCACTGTTCAGCAGGGCCGGAAGGGAGCCCATTCTCACCGATGAATAGGGCAATCTATCTCCCGACGGTAATCCTGATGATAGCCGGATTCGTTTTCCTCCCTGTGCTGTCCCAAGGGCAGACCGGAACTACCACGGTCCAGGATTCTCCCGCAGCAGAGAGCAAGCAGACCATTGTCGGCCATTACGATGCCGCCGTTGCTCACCTTGAAAAGATCTGTGAGGACTATCGGCAGATTAAGGCCATTCAGCTCAGTCAGCAACGCAACATCTCGTTCGCGGAGGCATACGAAAACATCAATTCCGTCATGCCCCTGCTCGACCCGATCGACCGGGATATCCTGAGCAGCCCGATCTACGATCCCCAAAAGGTCGATGCCCAGAAAAAGGAAATTGAGCATGTCGAGATGCAGATCGACATGATGATTGAACTGGCAGCCAAACTCCTCGAGGAGATTGAAAAAGTCAAAATCGAGATTCAACAGTTTCAACCGCAATTTCGCGAGATTACGCTGGAGGAGATCCTTCAGAAGGAGCAATTCGATCCCGAAGCTGTCGAGGAGAACACTACGCAGCGCTACACGGATGAGCAACTTCAGGCTCTCGCCGAATTGGCACAGCAGGAGGAAACCGGCGAGCAAACCGATCTCACGCAGATGATGCGTCCTCTCCTTCCGAACATCGAGGACCTGACCGAAGAGGACACAAGGGGCGATCCGATTCGCCAGGACCTGATGATCAGCAGTTCCGACGACAACGCCCCCGAAAACCTGAACAGCATCGTTGATATCGCCGACCTCAATAAATTGACGGGGCGCAAAATCAAGTTCGGAGGGGAGCCTGTGGAATGGCTCTTTGTTGACTCATGGTACACCGTAGGCCCTTTTCCGAATCCCAGCCGGGCCAATCTGAACCGCCAGTTTCCGCCGGAATTAATCATTGATCTTGATGCCACGTATATCGGTAAAGACGGTATGCCCATTGAATGGCATTTTGTCCAATCACCGGAAATGCCGGTCGTTCCTTACAACGACGAACCCTATGCCATTTACTACGCCTATACCGAGATTTTCGTGGATCAGCCAATGGACCTGTGGGTAGCGATCGGATGCGACGATAAGGCGAATGTATGGCTGAACGACCTGCCTGTCTATACCAGTGGTGACCAACTCAAGGGCTGGAAACCCAACGAGGCCTTTCGCAAAGTCAGCTTCCAACCCGGGATCAATCGCCTCCTGTTTCGAGTTGAGAACGGCTGGATGGGGACGGCCTTCAGCTTCGCCATTCGAGTCACACCTTGAAAAGACATTCTTAATAAATCAATGTTATCACTTGGAGGAAACTCTCCTTCTCAACTCCGCGACGTCCTTTTCGATTCGTTCCAGAATAACGATTGAAGTTTCATCTGGCTCTTCCGATTCCGGTCCGACGGACAGTTCTTGCATTGTGCTCACGATGATGCCGATGAACAGGTTCAGAATCGTAAAAGTGGCGATTACAATGAAGGGAACGAAAAACGCCCAGGCCCACGGGTAGACTTCCATGACCGGGCGAACGATTCCCATGGACCAGCTCTCCAAAGTCATGATCTGGAATAGAGAGAAAAGGCTTGCCCCGATGGTGCCGAACCAGTCGGGAAACATCGCTCCAAACAAACGCGTTGAGAGCACCGCTCCCACGTAGAAAAAGATGGCCATAACCGCAATGACTCCCATGAGTCCAGGAATGGCGTGAAGAAATGCTGCGACGACTCGACGGAGAGAGGGGACAACGGTGAGCAGGCGCAGAATACGAAGCACTCGCAGGGCTCGCAGGACACTCCATGCTCCCGTAGCAGGAACGAGAGCAATGCCCACAACAAGAAAATCAAAGATATTCCAGCCGCTTTTCCAGAAAAGGCTGCGATACGCGACTAGTTTCAGGACGATCTCAACGGTAAACGCAGCGAGGCAAATCTTGTCGACGAGGATGAGCCACCTACCGGCGAAGGCCATTGCTGTGGAACTGGTCTCGAGGCCGAGGATGACCGAGTTGATCAGGATGATCACGACAATCCACTGCTGGATTGGTTTTGACTCGATCCATCGAGCGAGACCGATCCTCCAGGGATTCACGCCGTTCTTACGGAGAAGTTTTTGCAGGTCCTCTTCACTCATGATCGCTCTTTACGAGGCCGCCGGGGGGAAGCCAACTGCAAAAAAGGTGATCTTGAGGTCGAACAGGGAAAGACCGGCCAGAATATTTTGTTTGAAGGCAACACATTGGCATTGATTCTAATCCGAATTTAACCCAGCAATGGTGGTTCCTGAAATGGAAAAGGAACTTGTTCCATGCCACGTAATTGCCGGCCCTCTGGGAGTGGGGAAAACCACGGCTATCCTGGATCTGGTTCAATCCCGCTCGGAGTCGGAAAGAATCGCGGTCATCGTCAACGATTTCGGGCGAACGGGATTGGATGGCGAAGTGTTGTCGGCAGCCGGAGGCCGTTTGCGGGTAAAGAAGATTCCCGGCGGCTGTCTCTGTTGTTCCTCGAGGCTTGATATCCAGTCGGCAATCGAGGAACTGATGAAATGCGCTGATTTCTCGCGGATCATCATTGAACCCAGCGGCTTGGTGATTCTACCGGATTTCATTCCCTATTTGAAGAGCCTTTGCACAATGTTCGACCTCGAACTACGCCCGGTTCTGTCGATTCTGAATCCCGCCCGCACACGGGAATCCCACTACAAGAGTCTACCCTTCTTCTCCACTTTGGTCGACTATGCCGACATCCTTGTGGCCAATCGGATCGATCAATGTTCTGATGAGCAGCTCGAAGAATTTCGTGAATGGACCTCCCGCCTGGAACCACCGAAACTGCAGATCCTCGAGACGTCGTTCGGTCACCTCCCCGAGAATGTTCTCGAGTCTATCAATACTCTCGAAGAACGATCCTTGAGATTTTACGCGCTCCCGAAGCATCATACCCACGGGGAGCAATCAGGAGGTTTTTCCGGTCGGGTGGCACCGGTTGACCTCGAACGCCTGCGGGCGAGACTCTCGGCATGGGCCGAAACGGGTCTTGCGGGCGCGGAAATTGTCCGCTTCAAAGCCATCCTGCCCACGGATCAAGGTTGGTTTCTCTTCGAGGTCGCCGAGGGTTCCTCCTACGCGAGGGAATTTCCCCAACAGGATGGTGTCGCCAAATTGGACTGGATCAGCCAAGGGGCGATTTCCGAGTCAAAAATGCTCGGCGAGCTGGAGTCTCTGCGGGCTGCGGATTCGGCCTGATCGTTTTATCCTAAACGGCAATTTCGTAGTCGGCCGGAGTGAATTTTTCCACGTCGACTTCTTCCATCATTTCCTCGATGAATTCGTCTTCTGCATCCGGAAGGTCATCGAGTTCATCCTCCATCCGTTCGAGCCAACTGGACTCCTTGTCCTGAATTCTCAGACAACCCGAATCACTGGTTTCGCGCATGACTTCAATCGCGGCCCGCGCAGCGGCGATTCCAGCCCGATAATGGTTTTCGGCACCGACAATGGCTTCGGCGATTCGGACGCTGCTTTCGGGTGTGATCACCATGGCCTGCGGATCGAGACCCGCATCGGATTTCACGAGCCAATCGCGCAAACGGAGTGCGTTTTCTTCTCCATCGGCCCGTGCCGCATTCATCAGGCGGCAATCATAAATCAACTGCTCCATGTAGCAGGTCGGAGCCATACCACCGAGAAGCTTGATATTCTGGACCGATTCATTGGACCAGAGATCCGCGGTGGCGGCCGCAAGATTTCCGACTGGGCTGAGGTGAGCACAGGCGGCCGTTTTTCCTTCCATACTCATCGGGCAACCGGTGATGGCCTTGAGGATAGGATTCTCGTAGCCACAATCCTTTCCGGGCCCCACCGCCCCGCACTCGTAGGCAACCAAGGATCGAACTGCCGTAATCGCGCGAACAACTGCGGCAAACACACGGGGGATCATCTTTCGTTCTGCCAGAACCATCGCCGTATTTCCGAAACCACAAGCCGTATCGCCAGCTGCATGAACCCCGTGCTTCCGAGCAATCGCGAAGATGTGATCCCAAATGAATTTCATATCCCTGACTCCCATGATACAAAGGGAGAAAAGAACGGCCCTGAGGTCACCGTTTACCAAGGCATCGTCATGGAGTTCCTTGCCTCCGACACTCTCGATACTCAAAAACTCGGCCCCGCTCGCCGCAGACTGCTCGAAGAGTTCCAGCATCGCCTCCCAGTAGCTCCCACTGCGCATAAGCGGGGGGCGCACGAACTCACGATTGTCATTCGGTGTGACCCGGAGGGCCGCTTTCAGGCCGTATTTCCGATTCGCCTCTTCGATCCCGTCCAGAAGAAGGGTCACGACCTCCATGCCGAATTCGGGAAACTCGGTCATGGGCGGAAGGGTTTCAAACTCAAGCATGACTCCCGGAGCTTCCAGTTCGGCGGCCCTTTCCAGAGCCTCTGTCACGATCTGGCGATAGTGCCGAGTGATCTCGGGCATCTTCGCTTTTTTGATCTCGATATCCGGCAGCGTAAAATTCAGCTCAGGGTAGATCAGTCCGCCACCAATTTCCATGCCGTGGCGTGTTTTAACGGGGTTCGAGCTTCTCCCGTAGATGAGCCGGGAGGGATCCGAAACGGCTAGTTTTGAATATTTCATCGATGACTGCGGTTCATGAGGATCGGTCTTCAGGCCTGGAGGGCGGCCTTCGCCGCATCGACCGCACTGGCTGCATCTCGGGAGTATCCATCGGCACCGATTTCATCGGCATAGCTTTCGGTAATGGGGGCACCTCCTACCATGATCTTCACGGAGGTATGTCCGGCGGCGCGGATTGCGGCGACCGTTTCTTTCATCGCCGGCATGGTCGTCGTGAGAAGCGCTGAAAGGCCGACAATTTGCGGTTGGTGCTCTTCGATTGCTTCGATAAATTTCGGCGGTGGCACGTTGACGCCCAGGTCAATGACTTCGAACCCCGCTCCCTTCCACATCGTGGCCACGAGATTCTTTCCGATGTCGTGCAGGTCTCCCTCAACGGTTCCAATGATCGCCGTATACTTGGGCTTGATCCCGGCAGCGATAAGCTCGGGCTCGATCACGGCCATCGCCTGCTTCATCGCCCGTGCGGATACGAGCATTTCAGGAACAAAGATTTCATTCTTCTTAAATTTCTCTCCGACCGCACTCATTGCCGGGATGAGCGCATTCTCCAGAAGATCCGTGGGTTCTATTCCGGATTCCAGAAGTTCGGGAACGATGGTTTTTACGTCCTTGCGTTTACCGTTAATCACGGCGGTCTTGAGATCTTCGATACTGCTCATAATCATCTGTGTTGGATTTTCGGATCGCTCCCGAAAGTCGGGAGTTGGATCTTCCCCGACCTTATCACGCCATCGTGAACGCCGTATTGGATACTGCGCTCAAATCCTTGTATTTTGGTATTTTTCGTCCAAGCCCGACGAAAAACTACTGACTTTTGGCCTTTTTCCGAAATTCACCCGGCGATATCGAGGTTTCCGATCGGAAGCAGCGATTAAAGTGACTCTGATCAAAGAATCCGCATTCGATGGCAATCTCGCCGAGAGATTGTTCGCTTTGGTTCAGGAGTTCTTTTGCCCGGTTGACCCGCATCTGCGTGAGAAGGCTGCTGAAATTACGGCCCATCCGTTCGGTAATCAGCCTGCTGAAATGGCTCGGTGAAAGCCCGGCTACCCGCGCGACCTCGTCTCTCCGGAGGTGCTGATGGAGATTGTTCTCCATGAATCGAACAGCCTTCAGGATTAGAAGACTGTGAGGATAGCGATCATTGATCCGAATGCATTCGATCAAGGATTCCAGCATGCGCCGAACCCACTCGGCAAGCTCTTCCTCGTCTTGTATCCCGGACAATTCCGTGAGAATCCGATAGTTCCCTCCGAGGACGCTGACAGGCTCCGCACCGGCCTCGACCGCCGCGCGATTCATCATCACCACAAGTTCGAGCACGGAACTCTTCAACAAATCCATTCGTTCTCCAGCCATCCCGTAGATAACGGTAAGGATTCTGTTCAGAATCGAACGAGCCTCGCGAATCTCTCCCTGCTTGATCGCACCGAGCAACTCCGGTTCCTCCGTTAAATAAATGCTGCGAATATCGTCACTAATCCAATTCCGCTTCGATGCTTCGATGGTCAGAACGAGATCTCCTTCCTTCTGGGCGCGCAGGCGGGCGAATTCAATCGCAGCCCGACTGACCAGGTTTTGCTCCATAGCGATTTCCAGCAGGCCGTTTGCAGCCTCCTGAACGGAGCGGTAAAAGGATTTATCTTTCCCCTCGAGGTCTACACCCTGCACAACCAGGGCACCGACCATCTCATTGTTGTTCATAATTGGAACACCCCACATCGCATATCCAAAGTCGCAACAGAGATTGATGACGGGTTCGCCCCAATAGAGAGAATGTTTCGCCGCGTCGATTCTTCGGCTTCGTGATCGGTTTCGACAATCACAGTCGGTCTCCGTGGGTGCCCCGAAAACGATTTTTCCATCGGCATCCGTTACCAACAACTCCAATCCGAACCTACGCCTGTATCTACCGCATAGCAGTTGGTAATCAATGCTCATTCAAAAAAACGGCAACCGCGTGCGGGATTTACCGGAGGGCTGCCTTGATGAGTTCCTCCGTCGGGGTGTCCGCTCCCTGTGTCTCGACGGCCCTGGTTACCGCCTTGCGGGCCTCCGGTGCCTTGAATCCGAGGGTGACGAGGGCCGCAACGGCTTCCTCCTGATTCCGGTTCTCCGGTCGGGCGCTGCTCGGTTCGCCTCCGGCGGGACCGCTTCCGATCGAAGCCATCTTGTCCCGCAATTCCACGACGATCCGCTCGGCGGTCTTCTTCCCGATCCCGGGGCATTTGGCCAGCAGGATCGTGTCGCCGGTGGTGATGCCGGTGGCGAGGGTCCCGGGATCGACGCGGCTGAGCAGAGCGAGCCCCGTTTTCGGACCAATCCCCGAGACCTTGATCAGAAGATCGAAGAAGTCCCGCTCCGATTCCTCAAGAAACCCGTACAGATCGGAGGCGTCCTCGCGAAACACCTGCCGGATGTGAAGGGATACCTCGTTCCCGGCGGGTGGAAGCCGACCGGAAACCCGCACCGGCACATGAACGCCGTAGCCGACGCCACCCGCCAGAATCACGGCCCGCAACGGACTGGCTTCGCGCAAAACTCCCTGGAGGAAAACTATCATCTCCGGACTCTTGTATTCATTTCTCGAAGAAGGCGAAACGGGAAGCACTTGAGCATGGCTTGTAGAGTGGGACGGTTAAGCCGGTCACGCAAATCTGTTTTCCGGAAGGGGATGTTTTGAAGCAACCCACCCACGGTGGGGGGCTTGAGCCAAAGGTGGGGTATGGCTTTCCCGGTCTGAGCCTGTCGATGG
>CAZBLJ010000038.1:1302-16873 GCA_964492605.1 uncultured Puniceicoccaceae bacterium | reverse complement strand
ATTCTTTTCGGAAATTCGGGCGCTTTTAGAGGCCCCCGGAACCCGCGACCATGTCTGATATTCTTCCACAATCCAGTTTGCCCGACCATGTCGCCATCATCATGGATGGGAACGGACGCTGGGCGAAAAAACGGTTTCTTCCCCGGATCGAGGGGCACCGGCAGGGAGTGAAAAACGTGAGAAACCTGCTGGAGGCCTTTGCCCGTACGTCGATCCGTTATCTGACGCTGTATGCCTTCAGCGTGGAGAACTGGCAGCGTCCGAAGGACGAGGTCGACGCCTTGATGGAACTCTTGAAGCAGTTTTTGCGTCGCGAAGCCGATCTTCTGGTCAAGAACCGGGTACGTCTCACGACGATCGGCCGTCGCGACGAATTACCCGAAGACGTTCGGGCGGTTCTGGAGGAGGTCATGCAACGAACGGCCCCGTTCGACGATCACGTTCTGTCGCTGGCGTTGAATTACGGCTCCCGCTCCGAGGTGTTGGATGCCACGGCGAAGATTTCCCGGGACCTGGCGGAGGGACGGATCCGGCAGCCGCCGAAAACCTGGGAGGAGTACAGCCGCTACCTGTATACGGCGGACCTTCCGGACCCCGATTTGATCATCCGCACCTCGGGCGAGTGGCGCGTGAGCAATTTCCTGCTTCTACAGGCCGCCTACGCCGAACTCTACTTCTGCGAGGTGCCGTGGCCCGAGTTCTCGGTGGATCACTTGAACGAGGCGCTGTCATCCTTCGCCCGCAGGGAGCGGCGTTTCGGCAAGGTTCTGCTCGCTGCGAGCGAAGCCTGAGGGCCCGCCCGAACTTTTCGTTTTCATGAAACAGCGTATCGTTTCTTCCACCGTTCTCTGGATAACCGTCCTTCTCCTGGTGTGGCTTTTCGGGATCTACGGAGGCCTCCTCCTGATCGCGGTCCTGTCCGCTCTTGCGCAGAAGGAGGTTTACGCTCTGCTGAATCGCACGAGCGGAGAGCCTCTTGCAGTGGAGGGCGTTGTCGCGGGAACGGTCTTTCTCGGCCTTCTCGGGATCTTCGCGACGTCCGATGCGGTTCGGTATCCGTTTGTCGCCGTCCTGGGTCTTATGATTCCCGTGATCGTGATTCTGGTCATGCTGCGCACCCCCGTTCACCAACTCGGCCGACGTTTGTTCCCGACGCTTACGGGTTTCCTTCTGGTCCCCGTTTGCCTCGGATTTTTTGCGATCATCGGTACCCTGCCGCAGTTGACGGAAGGGCAGGGGCTGTTTCTGGCCGTCTGGGTGGTCGCGGTGGCGAAGTTTTCCGATGTCGGGGCGTTGTTGGTCGGAAGTCGTATCGGGCGGCGACCGCTCGCACCGGGCTACAGCCCCAGGAAGACGGTGGAAGGGGCGATCGGAGGGGTGGTGACATCGATCGTGGTCGCCTGTTTGCTCCCCGTGATTTTTTGCGATCTGGCCCCGGACAATCTCGGATTCTTTTCCTGTCTGGTGCTCGGAGGTCTGATCGGTGCGCTGGCGATCTTTTCCGATTTGCTGGGGTCCGCCCTCAAGCGAAATGCCAGTGTCAAAGACAGTGGATCGGGCATTCCCGGGATCGGCGGCGGCCTGGACCTGGTCGACAGCCTCTTGTTGACCGCTCCGTTCGCGTGCGCGGCTTTCGTCTTATTGCTGTAGCGGTTCCCTGGAATTGGATTCGCCGGGAGCGGTCTTTTGCCGCTCCCTGAATTGGCGGAGCGCCTCGTAAACGGCGATACCGACGCTGGTCGAAAGGTTCAGGGAACGCAGGCCGGGTCGCGGATGGGGAATGCGGATGCTGTGCTCCGGCCCGATGGTTCGGTGAACCTCTTCCGTTACCCCGTGACCTTCGTTGCCGAAGAGGAGCAGGTCTCCGGGCCGGTAGGCCACATCCCAGTGGGATCGAGTCCCGCGCGTCGTGAAAAGCCAGGTGCGGCGTTTTCCCTCGGCCCTGCGAAAGTCTTCCCAGTCCTCGTGTTCGTGAAGGTCGAGGGATTTCCAGTAGTCCATGCCGCTCCGGCGGAGATGGCGGTCGGTGATCTTGAAGCCGAGCGGATGAATGAGGTGGAGGTGCGAGCCCGTTATGGCGCAGAGTCGGCCCACGTTGCCCGTGTTCGGGGGAATTTCCGGCCGGAAAAGCGCGACGTGGAGCGGGGAGCCGTGCGTCGGAGTGTCAGTCATCGAGAACGAGCGCGCCTTCGTTGTCTGCAGAAAGATTCGCCATCCGGCAGGAGATTCCGTTGCTGCGGTAGACTTCCTCCATCGCCTGGCGCACCTCCAGGGCGGCCGCTACGGGCGTTGCGCAGATAACGCTGGACCCCGAACCACTCAGCCATCCCGCGTAGGCGCCCTCGCGGACCCCGGCTTCAATGGCCTCGTCCACAAAGGGATTCAGCGCTCTGCGAAACGGTTGGTGGATGCGGTCTTCCGTCGATCCGCGGAGACGCTCGTAATCGCCCTTGGCGATGGCGGCGACGAGATAGGCGAGTCCATTGAGGCTCGAAACGGCTTCCGGGAAATCGAGCTTCTCGGGGAGGACGCTTCGGGCGTCGTGGGTCCGAACCCGGATATCGGGGGAGGCGACGACGAATCCCAGTTCCGGTTTGACCGGGAAACGGAAAGAGTCGACGTAGTCGCCGGTCTTCGGATCGAGACGGGAGATGCAAAAGCCTCCGCGAACCAGCGCACAGACGTTATCCGGGGCGTTATCGAGTTTTGCCAGGGCCCGCACGCATTGGTGGACGTCCAGGGGGCTGTCGTGCAGGTGGTTGAGCGAGAGAAAAACCCCGCCCAGAACGGTGGAACTGGAACCGAGGCCGCGCTCGGCCGGAACCTCGCCCCAGATCTCAAACTCGAAGCCGAACTCCGGCAGGGACGTCTGATCGAAGAAGGCCCGGGCCGCCGCCGAGACTCTCTCATGGTATCCTTCCGACCGGTCCTCGGAATGGACCACGATCCGGTCGTCCGATCGACGGGTCAGGCGGCAGAAGTTGTAGAGCGACAGTCCGACGCTCAAAGTGTCGAAACCGGGTCCGCAATTGGACGTGGAAGCCGGTAGTCGCATTTCAACGGAGTTCCTGTTCATGAGCCGTATTTCTGGAAGTCGCGCACGGCCCGGTTGGCTTCCCGGTCGGCCTCCTTCTTTTTCAAGGTTTCGCGTTTGTCGTGCAGTTTCTTGCCGGAGGCGATGGCGATTTCGAGCTTCGCCTTGCCCCGCTTGAAGAAAAGGCCGAGGGGGACCACGGTTTTCCCGCCCATTTGGATGGCATCCCGGATCTTGCGAATCTCCCTCTTGTTCAGGAGGAGCTTTCGCGGGCGTCTCGGGGCGTGGTTCTGATCGGTCCCGTGCACGTATTCGTCGATGTGGGCGTGGTAGAGGTAGGGTTCTCCCTTGTCGAGGCGGACGAAACCCTCGTGAATCTGGGCGTGCCCGGTCCGGATCGATTTCACCTCGGTGCCGCGCAGGACCAGCCCCGCCTCGAATTTCTCATGGAGGTGGTAATCGTGGGAAGCCCGCCGGTTGCGGATATTGACGGGTTGCTGGTTTTTGCTTCGGGCCACGGTGATTGCGGAGACCCGGAAAGAAAAAAAGCGGGTTGCACCCGCTTTTCAGTCGCGACCCGGCCCGAGTGACCGGAGGCCGCAGTCTATTCCTTCTCTTCTTCCGGATCGTGAAGTTGGTAGGTGATCTTTTCGTCGATGATTTCGCGCAGGGCAATATCCTCCGGATCGAGGCGCTCCAGCGACTCGACAAGCGGCTTGAAACCGCTTTTCAGCTGCTTAACGCGTCGCGATACGACATTGACCAGAATGTTTGGGTCGGTAATCTTCTCGCGGGCGGCTTTAAGGTAGTCGTCTCTCACTTTTGGGTCGGTGTTTGGTTCAGGAAAAACCGCAGATAATGCCGTCTTCTTCCCATTGTGCAAGAATGGAATTTCAGGTCGGAATCAGGTCGCTTTGGTGGCTCCAGAGTTCCGCGTAATGTCCCTCGAGCCCCAACAACTCGTCGTGGGAGCCTTTCTCGAGAATGCGGCCTTGGTCGAGGACGACGATTTGGTCCGCCCGGCGGACGGTGGAGAGGCGGTGGGCGATTACGAGTACGGTCCGGTGTTCGACGAGGCGGTCGAGGGCTTCCTGGATTTGTTTCTCGGTGATCGTATCGACGCTGGAAGTGGCCTCGTCGAGGATGACCAGAGGGGGGTTCCGCAGGAGCACGCGGGCGATGGTCAGGCGTTGTTTCTCGCCCATGCTCAGACGGACTCCCTTTTCCCCGATCAGGGTGTCGAGGCCGTCGGGAAGACGGCGCACGAAGGCATCGGCCGAGGCTCCTTCGAGTGCTTCCCAGACTTCGGCTTCGGTCGCTTCCCGGCGGGCGAGGAGGAGATTGTCTCTCACCGACGCATCGAAGAGAAAGGGGTCCTGGGCGACTACGCCGATGCGGCTTCGCAAGGATTCGAGTTCCAGGGAGCGGACATCCGCGCCATTGATCCGGACCGCACCGCCGGATACGTCGTAATAGCGCAGCACGAGGTTGGCGATCGTGCTTTTTCCGGCCCCGGTGTGTCCGACGAGAGCGGTGACCTTCCCGGCGGGCATGGTCAGATGGAAATCGTCCAGCACCGGGCTGCGTTCCGCGTAGGCGAAATCGACGTGCTCGAAGTCGACCTGCACCGGCGGGTATGGGAAGGGTTGCGGGTCGGGCGGATTCTCGATGTCGACCGGAAAGTCCAGGATTTCGAAGACCCGCTCGCCAGCCGCCTTTCCCGCCGAGATCATGTGATTGAGCGAGTTGAGCTGGAAAATGGGCTGATACAACATCGTGCAGTAGATGTTGAAGGCGATGAACTCCCCGATCGTCAGCATTTCCTCGATCACCATGTAGCCTCCCGCCCCGACCACGGCGACCACGCCGAGGCTGGAGATGAACTGGACGGAGGAGATGTACTTCGAGTAGCGGAACATCGCCTTCAGGGTCTTTCTCTGAAGATCGAGAGACTGGTCGCGGAATCGTTCGGATTCACGATCCACGAGATTGAACCCCTGGATCAGGCGGTTGCCCTGGATATCCTCGACAAGCAGACTGTTCAGTTGGCCGGAGCTGTCCCGGACCTTTCGCCAGTTTTTCCGGGTGGCGATTGAATGCTGCCGGGCGAGGACGAGGAGGACGGGGACCGGTAGAATCACGAGGGATGCGAGAACCGGCTGCATGAAGAACAAAATCCCCGCGATCCCGAGGATCCTCAGGACGGCGACGGAACCCTGTTCGGTACCGTCGAGGAGGGCCCGTTCGACCTCGGTCACATCATCCGTCACTCTCGAAGCGATGTCCCCGCTCTTCCGTTGATCGAAGAAGCCGATGGGGAGAGCCATGAGTTTCGCGTGCAAGTCCCGGCGGATGTCGAGCAACACTTTTTGCTCCAGCGAGTTATTGGCGCGGATCCGGAAGCAGTTGAGAATTTCCTGAAGGGCGAAAGCGAGAAGGATAACGCCGACACCGGCGAAGAGAAGCTCTACCTGGCGCTCCCTGATGTAGTTGTCGGTGATAAACTGGATGACTTTTGGGACGGCGATACCGAAAACGGTGCTCCCGACGGCCAGCGCCATCGTACCCAGAAAAAGCGGTCGGTAGCGAAAAAGATAGGCGGAAACTCGGAAGATGACGTTCATCGGTGGGAGGACGGTCCCACGAAGACGAGGGAAAATCAAGCGCTGCGGGATTCTCTTTCCGGGGGCAGGTAGAGTTTCAGAGAAGAAGTGCAAATCGCCATGGGCGACTACCGTAGTGGCGACGGTTACCTGGTAAAAGCGGACACCGCAGGAGTCTCCGGCTAAACGGACTTCGCCCGCCCATCTGTCAACAAATATAGAACTGGTCTATTTAGCCCACCCTCGAGCTGGAGGTTTCCGGAACGGCGGCTTCAGCCGTCGAAGCGAATCCACAGTCAATAAATATAGAACTGGTCTATTTAGCCTACCCTTCGGCTACGATGGTCACGAGCTGGAGGCCCCCGGGAACGGCGGCTTCAGCCGTCGAAGCGAATCCACAGGGGTCCCCGCTCCATCCAAGAGGCGACCGCTCGATAAAGCGGGACTTCAAAACGTCACGGTTGCGGGGCTTGAACCCCGGGCGGGAGATTCGCCCCTGCGTTATCCGCCTGACTGCGCTGGATGGCTACCCGCATCTCGACATATGCACGCTCGGAGATGCCGGGCCGGGCTTGTTCGAGCGCGCGGGAGGCTTCGCCGGGTTGTTCGTTTTGCAGCAGGGCGATGGACAGGTTATACCAGGCGCGGTGGAAGTTCGGGTCGAGCCGAACGGCGATTTTCAGCAAGCCGATGGCTTCCCCGAGCCGGTCCTGTTCGGCACGGAGGAGGGCCAGCGAATAGGGCAGCCCGGGGTTTTCGGGTTCGAGATCCCAGGCGCTCTGAATCAACGAGGCGGCTTTATCGGACTCCCCGATTCGACTATAAAGGATGCCCGCCCGTCTTTTCAATTCGGCGCTGGCTTCCTCGAGTTCGAGGGCCCGTTGGATCCACCGGATGGCTTCTCCGGTTTTTCCTTCGTTGACCGCCTGGTCGGCCAGAAGGAGAGTCATCTGCGGTCGGTCCGCATTGAAAAGCAGATAGTCGTTCCATTCCTTCCGGGCCGAGGCGTCCGGGATGTTTTCCCCCCGGAACACATAGGTTCGCGCGGCCGTGAGGCGGACGTTCAAAGACGGGTCATCCAGCAGGCGGTCGAACCGGGGGCCACCCACATCCGCCATCCCGGCAGCCGAGGTGGCACGCGACCGGACGAGGGGACTTGGATGGGAAAGGCTGTCCCGCAGATATTCGGCTACGGACGGATCGGACGCATAGGGCTGCAGGAGGCCGGTATAGGTGGCTTTCCAGGCACCGACGGGTTCTCCTTCGGCCAGTTCGAGAAGTTTTCGGGCGATGGCAGGGTCCTGATCCCAGGCTGCGGTGAGAACCCGGGCTCTCTTCCTCTGCCGGGGCAGTACCTTCGGGTCGGGATACCATTCGGCTACGAATTCCTCCGCCCATTCCACGGTTTCGTCCCCGTGACAGTTCGTGCAGGCGTTCGGAATCCCGAGTTCACGGGTCATCATCGGGTCCGGAGAGAGAAAGCCGTGGTCCGCGCGGGGGTCGTTCCCCATGTAGACGGTCTTGGGCATGTGGCATTCGACGCATCGGTTCCCCGTGCTGTCGGCGGGATGGTGGCTGTGTGCAAGGGGGTCGATGACCGGTGCGCCGTCCAGGCCCTCGTCGTGGCAGTTGGTGCAGGTCGCATTGTTGGCGACCGGACGCGCCAATTCCATCGTGTGCGGATCGTGGCAATCCATGCAGGAAATACCGGCATGGCCCATACGGCTCATGCGAAACGATCCCCATACGAAGACTTCGTCCCGAATCTGACCGTCGGCGTAATAGAGCCCCGGGGTTTCCGGCAGGCTGAGATCGAAATGGTCGTAGTAGCTGTCCCCCGGCTTGAAGGTTTCGGCGGTCAGTTGGTCCCGTCTCGAATGGCAGGTCGCACAGGAGTCTTCGATTTGCCGCTTATCCAACGGCTGCGGAAGGATGCCCTCGTTTTCGGTCGTGGCCGTGACGACATGGGCCTCGAGGCCGACGTGGCACTGAACGCAGGAGATCGACTGGCGGGTCCAGGTCGACCGGTACGCGCCCGTCGGCGGATCCAGATTCTTGTGATACTCCGTCATGTGACAATAGGCGCAGTTGGCGTTCCAGTTCATGCCCTGCCCGGCCCAGTGGCCCCATTCGCCTTCCCTCCGGCCTTCGCCCTCGAACACGTCGAACCACTCGCCGGTCTCCGGTTCGAAGGCGGCCGTGGTGGTCTGCCATTTTCCGTCGGCCATCTGTGCCAGATACTGGACCAGGGGGGTGTAGCCGATGGTGCCCTGGAGAGGATATTCCGTTTCCGTCCCGTCGACGAGGGTTCGCAGAAAGGGGCGCTCGTCCCTCCAAAACAGCTCGTAAGTCTCGGCACCCTCGACGACTTCCCTTGCGGGCACGAATCGGTTCTGGTCGATCCGTGGATTGATCGGACGGTTCGCTTTGGCGTGGTGACTGCGGGTCCAGTCTTTGACAATCCCGGCGTGGCACTCCACGCAATTCTGCTCGCCGATTCGATCGAGGCGTTCCGGATCATGGGTGACGGGAAACGGCCCTTCGGTTCGTGGGTCCGGAGTCCGCACGGTTGTTTCCTTTTCCTGAGCCGGCCCGCAACCGGTGAAGACCACCAGAAGGGCCGAAAGGCCGGCCAGCAAAGCGGATCGTGTTGCGGATTTTCCCGATCTTCGGGAAATTTTGCCCGTGGGCGAGAAGGCCGGTTCGGCCGGAGGAAAAGAAGGCATCATTGCCAGTAAAAAGCCCGGTCGACGGGCGGTAAAGGGTATTCGCGTGAAAGTTGTTTGCTTCCGTGGGAAGAGACATCATCGTCTGGCGTATGATCACACCCGAACTTCTCTCCCAGATCGAGGAATTGGACAAGCGCGCCGGTTACTTGTGGAGGTATCTTTGACGTCGATAAGAAGGTTGAAGAAATTGCAAAGGCCGAGCAGCGGATGGCCGAGCCGGGCTTTTGGGACGACAATGATGCGGCCCAGAAGTTGACCGGCGAAGTCAGCCGGATGAAACGGCTGGTCGGCGGTATGGAAGAGCTGAGAAGCGAGGTCGATGATGTAAAGACGCTCGCCGAACTCTCCGAGGAGGAAGAAGGCGAAGACGCGGACGAAGCCTCCTCGGAAACCGAGCGGCTGGCGGCGGGCCTTCAGAAAAAGATCGACCGGATCGAATTGCAGTCCTTTCTGTCCGGCCCCCACGATTCGAAAAATGCGATCCTTTCGATCCATGCGGGGGCGGGGGGAACCGAATCCTGCGATTGGGCGGACATGCTCTTGCGGATGTATTCCCGCTGGGCCGAGCGATCGGGATACCAGGTGGAAATCCAGGATCTGCAACCGGGCGAGGAGGCGGGGATCTCCCGGGCTACCATCCGGATCGAGGGAGACAACGCCTACGGCTTCGCCAAGGCGGAGCGCGGCGTGCACCGCCTGGTGCGGATCAGCCCGTTCGATTCGAACAAACGGCGCCATACCTCCTTCTGCTCCGTCGATGTCATCGCGGAGATCGACGATGACATCGAAATCGACATCAAGGACGAGGATCTTCGGATCGACACGTACCGTGCCAGCGGAAAAGGCGGTCAGCATGTCAACAAGACGGATTCCGCGGTGCGTCTGACCCACCTGCCGACCGGGTTGGTGGTCGCCTGCCAGAACGAACGCTCCCAGCACAAGAACAAGGCCACCGCGATGCGGATTCTGAAGTCCCGTATCTATGAAAAAATGGAGGATGAGAAGCGTTCGGAGATGGAGAAATTCTACGGGGAAAAAGGGGAAATCGCCTGGGGAAATCAGATCCGCAGCTACGTGTTCCAGCCTTACCAGATGGTGAAGGATCTCCGTACGAACCAGGAAACGTCGAACATCCAGGGAGTGATGGACGGAGACCTCGATGCTTTCGTCCACGCATGGCTCCGCGCCGGCTGTCCGGTGGGTCGGGCCACGGGCGGAGGAGAGGACGAATGAAACGTTCGGACCTCGAGCGGAAGTTCGCTGAAACTCCTCTCTTCGCCGACAAGACGTGGGTCCTTTCTCCCGAAGCGTTCCCCCTGGACGGCAAACAGATCGGGGAAATTCGTTCGGTAGGTCCGGCGCTGGCCGACTTCCAGCTGGCGGTGGAGCGGCTCTACCGTCGCGCCGCCGAAGGTCGGCGAATTCTTCGGAACGAGGACCTGGATGCCTCCTGGGTGGTGGATTACCTGGATCGCGGCAAGCCCGCCGGACTGGTGGCCCACGGTCGCCACGGCGCTTTGAAGAACACCCTCCCGCCCGTCATACGGCCGGATCTCCTCCTCACCGAGGACGGATTCCGTTTGACCGAGATCGATGCGGTGCCCGGCGGGATCGGGCTGACCGGTTTTCTGAACGACCTTTACCGCGAAGCCGGAAATCTGGTCGAGGGAGGGGACGGGTTGGCCGAAGCGTTTTTCCGCGGAGTGACGGGCGGGGTGGATCTTTATGAGAATCCGATGGTCGCCATCGTCGTCAGCGACGAGGCGGCCACCTATCGACCGGAGATGGAGTGGCTTGCGGGACAGCTGCAGCGAAAGGGGAAGAGGGTTTTCGTTTTCCATCCGGACGAACTCATGGTGCTGGGCGAAAGCGTATGTGCGTCCCTCGACGGGAATCCCGAGAAGATCGACGTGCTTTACCGGTTCTGGGAACTTTTCGATCTTCCGAGCTTTCCGTGGGCGGAGGGAATGATGAAGGCGGTGGAGGCGGGTGCCCTCCGGGTGACTCCTCCGATGAAGCACTACCAGGAGGAGAAGATGAATCTCGGGCTCCTGCACCATCCGAAACTCAAGGCCTATTGGACGGAGAATCTTTCGAAGAATAGCCGGAAAATCCTGCAGAAGACCGTTCCGGAGACCTGGATCGTGGACCCGGCACCCGTGCCGCCGAACGCTTTCTTGCACGCTCCCCCGGTCGGTGGGTTGCCCATAGCCTCCTGGGACGAGCTGGGGGAAGGGTCGCAGAAAGAGCGGGGTCTGATCCTCAAGGTCAGTGGTTTTCACGAAACGGCGTGGGGGGCGCGCAGCGTGGTCCTCGGCAACGACGTTTCGCGCGAGAATTGGACGGCCTCTCTTCGGGCGGCAATGCGGTCCGGAAAGGAGCGTCTCCATGTTCTGCAGCGCTTCCACAAGCCGATGCGGATCCGTCACCCGGTTTTCGGGGACGGAAACGACGAGTCTTCCGAAATGCAGGGGCGCGTGCGGCTGTGCCCTTACTTTTTCGCGACACCGGAAGGTGATTACGAACTGGAAGGGATCCTTGCTACCGTATGCCCGGCTGACAAAAAGATCATCCACGGCATGAGCGAAGCCACCCTTCTCCCGGTTCGTCGATCGGAAGCGGAAGGGTCGTAGCTCGGGACGAAGGGTCGCAGTGCCGGACGAAGGGTCGTAGTGCCGGACGAAGGGTCGTAGTGCCGGATGAAGAGTCGTAGTGCCGGATGAAGAGTCGTAGTGCCGGACGTAAGGACGGCCTCAATGAGTTCGGCAGGGCTTGCCGGTTGCGAATCTATGGTTTCGAACCGGGATAAGTGGTTCATCCCGGTGAGAAATCCCTGTTTCCCTCTTATTCCACAAAACGACGATTAAAACTCCTGAGTGATAAAATTTTTCGCCTGTGGACCGGAGAGAGCATAGAGGTAGGGCTCTTCGCTCCAGACGAGCAAAGTGGTGTTTCGAATACGGCGGACTTCGGGTTCGACCGGATGTTCGCTTCGGTCCGGGAACCGGGCGGATTCGACCAGGTAAAGATGCAGGGTGTTTCCGTTTGGATCTTTCATGACAACCACTCCAATGACGGCTCCCCGCCAGTCGGTGGATTGAACCGCGGCTGGTCGGAGGTCGCGAAGTCGTTGGGGGAGGCGATCCGGAGCCGACCCGATCTCTTCTTTCAGCTCGGAAAGAACTACCACCAAATCGGAGGTTCGGGTCGATTCATTCAAATCCGGTTGATGGGAGGAGACGTGACCCATGAAATCATCCAGTTCCGGTTCGGCCTCTGCGGGAATCGGATCGAAAAGAAGAACTCCGACAAACAGAAGGGCGATAAACGACGCGGCAAGCGGCATCAAACGGGGGAAGCGCGTGATTTTTCGCGGTTTCTTTTGCTGGCGTCGGTCGCTTTGGGCGAGGAGATTGGCTTTCAGTCCGGGGGGAACCGTCGATTCGTTCACGGCGGTTTCGAATTTGCGGTCGAATTCCCGTTCACGTTCCCACCAGGAGGCGAGTTCCGGATCGTCCCGAACCAAAGCAAGCGCCTCGCGGACCGCTGCGGGCGGCTCGTCTGCCATGTCCTCCCTCCAGGATTGAAGGAGAGCTTTTGCTTCGTCTTGGGTCATGATTCGGTCAATTCGCTGGATTCGAGAAAGATTTTTTTGAGTCGGGTCTTTCCCCTGGAGAGGCGGGACATGACCGTCCCGATCGGGATCCCGAGGATGTCGGCGATCTCCACATAAGAAAAGTCGCGGAGATAGAAGAGAACCAGGGGAGCGCGAAACGTTTCCTCCAATTCGTCGAGAGCGGAAAGAATCCGTTGCTGATCGAGGGAGTTGTGCTGCGGGGTTTCGACAACCGGAAGGACCTCTTCCATAACCTCGGGGTCATGGTGTTCGATGCGGCGGTTTTGCCGGTATAGACGGAGAAATTCACGGTAGAGAGTGGTGAACAGCCACGACTTCGCCTTTCCGGGATCGCGGAGAGATCTGCCTTTCTCGGCGAAGATGGTGAAAGTCTGTTGGGTTAAGTCGCATGCCTGGTCCTCGTTCCGGCAAAGGCTTCTGGCAAAGCGGTAGAGGCCCTCGTAGTGGGCGTCCACCAGGTCGCGGAAGAATTCGTCGGAGATTCGTTTCATGGGAGACCGTGCCGGAGCTTTTATTCCCCGAAAGTGAGAGGAAGGTAAAACCATTTCCGTTCCGGAGTGCAACGGAAAGCAGAAATGCCCTGGAATCTTCGCCAAGAGAATTCGTAGCGGTCGACGTAAGGAGACCTCCAAGAGGATTCGTAGTGGTCGACGTAAGGAGACCCAAAAAGGATTTGTAGTGGTCGACGTAAGGAGACCCTCGCCATCCGGCTGGAGACCCTCGCCATCCGGCTTCAGACAGTCGAAGCAGGTCTCACCAACAAGGTTGACAAGCGCACCCCCCTTTCTTTTGATCACCGTTTCCCTCGACGGTGGTAGTAGCTCAGTTGGTTAGAGCACCGGTTTGTGGTACCGGGGGTCGCCGGTTCAAATCCGGTCTACCACCCCAGCCTTCGCTCAAGCGAAGCGCCGGGCGAAGGCTGCCGCGCCGTAGTCCGCAGGACGAAAACGGGTTCGCAAATCTTTTTTTCTTCTGCATTCTGCCAGGTCCAGAAATATGAACATCCTCTACTTCATCACCCATGACACGGGGCGCTTCCTCGGTTGCTACGACCGTCCCATCTCCTTCTCGCCGAATTTGGACGAGTTTGCCTCCGAGGGCGTGCAATTTGATCGGGCTTACTGCTCTGCGCCCTGTTGCGGTCCCTCGCGCGCCTGCGTGATGACCGGGCAGCACAGCCACAACAACGGTTCCCTTGGTCTGGGGAGCATGGGTTGGCCCATCCCCTTGGAGAAGCGCACCCTGATCGACGAATTCAACGACGCTGGTTTCGAGACCGTCCATTTCGGCTTTAGCCACGAGCGCCTCTACGGCCAGATGCGGTATGCGATCGACGGGCAGCCGGGCGTGAACGAACACCTGTGGAACTGCGACGCAAGGGTCGTCGCCGACAATGCCATTGACTATCTGAAAAAGCGGAAGCCGGGCGACAGGCCCTTCTTCATCAACGCAGCGACCAACGAAACCCACGCGAGTCATTTGCTTTCTTCGGAGCGACTGCGTCAGCGCCACGACGGACCGGTCGATTCCGATCTCGCCTGGGTGCCGCCGACGGAGAAAGACACTCCAAAGATCCGTGCGCGCTGGGCGAATTTTTACGCCTCCTTGCAGTATGTGGACCACCACTTCGGACGCATTCTGCAAGCCCTTGAAGAAACGGGTCTCGACGAGGAAACGCTGGTCGTCTTCACCACCGATCACGGCACGGGCGCGGCCAGAGGCAAGCGCTTCGTCTATGAAACAGGGGTGGAAATCGCTCTGCTCGTGCGTCCTCCCAGGGGCAAGGGTTATGCGACTGGCGTTCGCGTTCCGCACCTCATCCAGAACATCGACTACTTTCCGACCTTCCTTGAAGCAGTTGGCGCCCCTCTTCCGGAAGGCCTGGACGGGCGCAGCTTCTGGTCTGTCCTTGAGGGCAAGAACGACTACCGTCCACACGAGCACCTCTTCATCGAACGCAATTACCACGGTGAGAGGGACGTCTCCGAGATTCGGCAGGAATACTACGACAAGTGGGATCCGCAGCGCGTCATTCGCACTCCGGAGTTCGCCTACTACCTCAACTGTCGACCGCACGCCCGGAAGCGTCTTCACTACGCCGCCGAGATGGAAGACCTCGATCCCCGTCCCGGATTCGAGGGCGGGGAGTTTCTGCCGGAAATCGACGAAGACCGGACGGCGGAGGAACTCTACGACCTGCGCCACGATCCCTGGGAGCAGAACAATGTTGCCGGACGCGGGGAGTATGCGGCTGTCCAGCGGGATCTTGCCGCCAAGCTGGAGGCCTGGATGAAGGAGACCGACGATCCCGCCCTGACGCCCGATATCCTCCCGCCTCCTCTCACCGATCCCGTCGAGTGGCCCATCCCCGGCAGCGTGGTCGAAGTGGAGCAGCGGTAGTCGTCTCCGCGCCCAGGGCAATATCCTCCTTCGGTACGCAGAAGTCTCCCCCGCCAGGCGAGGTAGTCGCATCTATCGTCTGAAGATAGCCTTCCCTCATCGCAATGGCCGGGCAGGTCTCCTGGTGGAAAATATCCTGACTGGGGGCAGAACGGACACGGAATTGGAGGTGCTTGACAATGGCTTCTGAATCTTTGACCCTTTTTCGACCCGGTTGAAGAGGCAGAGCAGCTTGGGAGCGGGGTTCTGAGTCTTACACCCCGCTTGTCATGAGTTCCCCTGGAAAAAAACCTACCGGGTCCGCCTCGGATTGCGGAGTAGATGATTCTGCACCTGATCGCACAGATTTCAAGGATGCCAGGGATGCCGACCGCAAAGAACTTTGCGCCTACGCGGCGGGCAGTATCACCGACGATGTCGGAAACGTAGCGTTTTCCAACCTGGCCAATCTGCTCGTTATCGGTTTTGCCTTCAATCCGATCCTGGCCAGTATGCTCGGTGCCATACGTGTGCTCTGGGACGGGATTATGGACCCGGTTGTAGCCCATATCTCCGACAACTTCAAAAGCCGCTTCGGGCGCAGGCGTCCCTTCGTATTGGCGGGCAGCCTGCTGATGGGGTTGGTGAGCTGGTTTGCCTGGTACGCCATGCCGGAGACGGATCGCATCCAGCCGAATATCTCCCCGGTCCCGGACCACTTTCATTCCGGGCAGCTCATCAAGCAGGTCGGCCGTTCGACCGTCGCCTACCAGAGCAACCCCCTGTTCGTAGAGATTTCCAGCAAGCCGACGGACGTCCCTGTGGCCCTGGATGAAATCACTGTGGAAGTCGCTCGGGAACTCGCCGTGCACTCGCTCAAACGCATAGCACCACTGGATGAAGCAGGTGGCGAGAAGGCTCCTCAGGAACCGCTTCAGGTTGAATTCAGTCTCGAACCCATGGGCGATCAAGCCTTTGCGCTGCATCTGGCCTACGCTCGGGGCAAGGAGCGAGCCGTAACGGAGACCGCCTTGATACGCTTCGGGAATGAGCCCATGCCGGGGCTGGAGAAACCTCCGACGAACGTGTTTGAGATCGTATCCCGCCTCTTTGCGGGCGCTCCGGATCAAATGGGGTTGGAAGTGCGCATGGACGGCCTCCATTACCGCACCAACGTATCCACCACGCG
>CAZBLJ010000038.1:0-1202 GCA_964492605.1 uncultured Puniceicoccaceae bacterium | reverse complement strand
CTGGCTGTTTCAGGGTACTCCGAGGCACTGGAGGGGGCCGCTTCGCAGTTTGGCCTTCCGGTTTCATCGCCCGCAGAGGATGGGGAAGACATCGCCCATGCCCTCTGGCAAAATCTTTCCATCGATAAAGCGGCTGTCCGCCAGGGCTCCAGCCAGGGGCCTGGCCTTCGCCAGCGGGAAGGGATATTTCAACGGATCAGCGAAGGCTTTAGCTACGTCCTTACCTTACCTCCGCAGGAGCAGAAGCTGGTGTGGTTCATCATGTTCGTGTTTCTGGTGATGGCCACGGCGCAAACCCTGCACGCAGCCAGCTACTGGGCTCTGGGTATCGAGATCGCACCCTCGTATGTCGGCCGGACCAGGGCCATGGTCTATCGCAACGTTACCAACAGTACCTTCAGTATCATTGCGGCCGGCTTCCTGCCCCTGTCCCTGATGCCGATATTCACAGACTTTCGCGAGGGCAACAGCGTCATCGCCGCCTATGCCCTTTGCGCCGTGGTTCCGCTATCGCTCTGGTGCTTTTTCGGAACGCGGGAGCGAACGGTGGTCGTGCGCTCCAGGTCGAAAAAGCACTCCTTCTGGACCTCGGTCAAAGAGATCGGAACGATGCCGGAGTTTTGGCGGCTGGCAGGCCTTTACATATTCCTGGGTAAATGCCTGGGCGTCTTCCGCGTGTTCGGGATGTTTCTGATTGTCTATTACGTCTGTGACGGCGATCTACTGATGGGTGCTTCGTACCACGCCGTCGTTCAGGCCTTTTCCATGCTTGTGGCCATCCTCGCCAGCCCGTTGGTGCTGTGGTTGACCAGGCGGATCGACAAACAGAATATTTTCAAAATCTCCCTCGCCGTTCTGCTCGTTGGGGCAGCCCTGCAATACTTTTGCTACAACCCGCAGATGCCGGAATTGGTGTTTATCACGCCCTTCATTTACGGATTTGCCATGGCCGCGCTTTACAGCGTCCTCGCTACGATGATGGCAGATGTGACCGATCTCGACGAACTCCAACACGGGGATCGCCGCGAGGGCATGTTTGGAGCGGTGGTCTCCGTCTTCAACAAATCAACATCCACGCTGAGCATTGTCGTCTCGGGCATTCTGGTTGTGGCCACCGGATTCGAAGTCTCCAAAGGTGCTCTACAAGACCCGGGGGTATTCCACAATATGCTGGTCGCCTACAGTTTCGTGCCAGCCATCGT
>CAZBLJ010000037.1:0-17034 GCA_964492605.1 uncultured Puniceicoccaceae bacterium | reverse complement strand
GGCCCTTGGAGGGCGAAGTCGGTTTAGCCGGAGACTGCTGCGGGTCCGGATGCTCAGTCGCGAAAATTTCCGGTGTCCTACGTCTGGGAACGCTCGATCGGAGAGAGAATTCGTGCCGAAGGGCCGGACCGGCTCTTCCCGAAGCGACGGATTTCGGTCCAGTCATCAGAGATAAGGTCGAAATCCCCCGGAATTTCCAGGATCAGCCGAGAATCCGGAGACGCTTCCAGAATCGTGGCCGCGAGATCCAGGATCGCCGTTATGCATGATTCGGCCTGACGGTAGGGAGGATCGGCAAAGATCAGGCCGAATGATTCGCCTTCCGCAAAGCGGATCTTATGAAAGTCTTGTGAGAGGATGCGGGTGGTTGCGTCGGCACCCGCTTCGTCCAGGGACTTCAGGATCGCCTCGAGATTTCGTTTCAGGAAAGGAAGAACCTTTCGATGGTTTTCCACCCAGGTTACGGAACCGGCGCCCCGGCTGAGGGCTTCGAGACCGTAGGAGCCTGTGCCAGCGAAGAGGTCGAGTACCGTCGCCGCGTTCACTCGGTCACCGAGGCTGGAAAAAACCGATTCCCTCATCCGATCGGTGGCCGGCCGGATCTCGACTCCTTTCCCGGGGGCCTCCAGGCGAACGCCGGACGCTCTGCCTCCCGTGATTCTCATGGTTGTCCGGGATGCGGGGGCGATTGGCGTGACGCCGGTTCGTTTTCCGCGCCGGAAATGGTTCCCATGATCGATTCGAGGCGGTTCAGGGGAAGGCTGTAGTGACCTTCTCCGGGATATTCGACGAACCGCGCCCGGGGAACTTTTTCCGCCGTCCGCCGCGCGGCCTCGATGGGAATGTTCCGGTCCTCGGTTCCGTGATGAAAGGTAACCGGGACCGACACCTCCGAAAGGTCGAAGCCCCAGTCTTCAATGTAGCGGGTGGCGTCGCGAAGGGCACCCCGAGGATGGTTGCGGAAGGTGGCTCCGGCGCTTCGGGCGAGCTTGGTGCGGGCTGGTTTGGGGCGAACGGCCTCGCGGTCCGTTTTGGGGATGAAAGGGAGGACGGGCAGAAAGGCGGCCGAATGGGGGATTACCCGAAAGTAAACGCGAGTCAGTTGCAGGCCGAAAGAAAGGAGCCGGGGGACTTTCCGGTGGAGGGTCAGGAGCGTCCGGTAAACCGGATACGAATACTCGCTGCTTAAAATCAGTTCCGGCAAGGCCGCGCCGCAGCAAAGGGTAACGGACTCGACTCGTTCCCGTAATCGTGCTGCCGTGACCAGGGCATAGGGGCACCCTCCGGAGACGGCGAGAATGTGAAAGCGTTCCCAGCCCAGATGACGGGCCAGTGCTTCCACGACTGGCGGCCAGTCGGTGATCTGCCGGTCCGGCTGATAGGTGGAACTTCCGATTCCCGGGCGATCCGGCGATGCCAACGAAAAACCCAGCCTGGCGGCCGCCTCCTCCGCCAGCGCCGCCTGAACCCCGGAGCCCGGCCAGCCGTGAAAGTAGAGCAGCGGAGTGCCTGTCTCGAGCCCGTAGCGGAAGACCCGAATCACCTGTCCACTTGGGAGTGTCAGATCGAAAGGTTCTTCCCGGGGAGGTTTCATCGTTCGCGCACACGAGAATGACAGGTGCACCTTCGGTATCCAGATCAAACTTTCCGCGTAAGCGGACGTTTGGAATGCTCTCCGTTTTGTGCTTTCCTCGTGCTTTCGCTTGGTTTTCCCTTCGGAAGTGCCAGGGAAAATCCTCCGAACACGATTCCGATGAGAAACCTCGAACAGACTTGGGAGCGCATCCGCAAAAATTATTCCCAGGGCCACGAACGGAAACGCTTCAGCGAGTCCTATCGGCGAATTCTCGGCCATTATTACCGGTTTTACATTCCGGAAGGTGTCCGCGTGCTGGAAGTGGGTTGCGGTGACGCTCGCCTGCTCTCCGAACTAAAGGGCCGTGATTGCAGCGGGATCGACCTTGTGGAGGAACAGGTGGAGGCCGCCCGCAGGGCCGAACCCTCCATGCGTTTCGAACAGGGTGCGGCGGAAACGGTCTCCTTGACCGACGCCTATGATTACTTCGTGCTCTCGGATCTGCTTAACGAAGCCGCCGATGTGCAGGCTATCTTCGAAAATCTCGGGCGAGCCGCTACGGAAGATTCCCGGGTCGTCGCCAACGTGCACAACACGCTCTGGCGTCCGATTCTCTCTTTGGCCGAATTCCTTCGTCTCAAGCCGAAACGCCCGGCCCTGAACTGGCTCTCGAAGAACGACGTCTTGAACCTCATCGATCTTGGCGGTTGGGAAGTTGTCCGCATGGAGGCACGCATTCTTTGTCCTCACCCGCTTTGCGGAATTGGAACCCTCTTGAACCGATTCGTGGCCCCGTTCCTTCCCTGGTTCTGTCTCAGCCTGTTTTTCATTGCCCGACCGCGGCCGGAGAAGCGGAAAGACTGTTCCGTCACCGTCATTGTTCCCGCCCGAAACGAAGCCGGAAACATTCGGGCTGCCGTGGAGCGAATCCCGGAAATGGGTACCTCCATGGAGATCCTCTTCGTCGAAGGCCATTCGAAAGACGAAACCTGGGCCGCCATCCAATCCGCCATCGAGACCTTTCCTCAAAAGACGATTCGTGCCTTTCAGCAGACGGGTAAGGGCAAAGGCGACGCCATGCGCCTCGGGTATGAGCACGCGAGCGGCGACCTCCTTATGATCCTCGACGCCGACCTGACCATGCCGCCCGAAGACCTGCCGAAATTCTACGAAGCCATCACCTCGGGTAGAACCGAATTCGCGAACGGTGTCCGCCTCGTCTATCCCATGGAGCATGAAGCGATGCGATTCCTCAACATGTGCGGGAATAAATTCTTCAGTGTTTTATTCTCCTGGTTACTGAGCCTGCACATCAAGGATACTCTTTGTGGAACGAAGGTCTTCCGCAAGCGACATTATGATCGGATCGCAGCCAATCGTGCCTACTTCGGTGATTTCGATCCCTTCGGAGACTTCGATCTCATTTTCGGAGCTGCAAAGCTGAACCTGAAAATCAGTGATATCCCCATTCGGTATCAAAATCGAAGCTACGGCGAGCCTCAGATCGACCGTTGGCGTGACGGCATGCTGCTCATCCGTATGGCTGTCTTCGCCGCGAAGAAGATTAAGTTCTTTTGATCGGATCGGAAATGATCATCGTCGTAAAACGTCTTTGTTTCCTTCGGTTCATCCATTAGAAATCAAGATGGGTATGGAAGACGCACGGTCCCAACACGCCCGCGAGATAGCCGAAACAAAAGAGTTTTGGGAAAGAAAGCCGTTGCTCAGGATCTCGTATCGGAAGTTCTTTCATGAAATCAGCTCGAGATTGCGGGAGGGCAGCGGTCTGACGCTCGAGCTGGGTTCAGGAATCGGCGCGCTGAAGGAAGTGATTCCGGATTGTATCACGACGGATGTTTTCGAAAATCCCCTGGTTGATCGGGTTGAGGACGCCTATGCCTTACGTGTGTCGGAAGGGTCCGTTACGAATCTCATACTCTTTGACGTCTGGCACCATCTTGAGTATCCGGGTTCGGCGCTGAAGGAGTTTTATCGAGTGCTGGAACCGGGTGGTCGCCTGATCTTATTCGAACCGGCGGCATTGAGTGTTCTCGGACGGCTGGTTTTCGGCCTCTGTCACCACGAACCGATCCATGCTCCATCCCCTCAGGAATGGTTCGTTCCGGCGGAGGTGGATCCGAAGCGGATGCCTTATTACGCCGCGCAAGGCAACGCCTGGAAAGTCTTTCGCCGAAAAAGGCTGCCGGAACCCTTCTTCACAGGGTGGCACCGGTTGGAGGTAGCCTATTTTCCGGCGTTCGACTGGCTTGCCGCCGGAGGTTTCCGGGGTCGGCAGCTTTGCCCGGCTTGTTTGCATCCCCTGCTTCAGTCGCTGTCGAAGGCTGCCGCTTTTTGTCCATCCATTTTCGCCACCCGAATGATGGTGGTTCTGGAGAAGAATGTCCCCCCATACGCTG
The DNA here is from genome assembly GCA_964492605.1 of uncultured Puniceicoccaceae bacterium. Classification (GTDB taxonomy): domain Bacteria; phylum Verrucomicrobiota; class Verrucomicrobiia; order Opitutales; family Puniceicoccaceae; genus Puniceicoccus. Next base: position 13,041 of record CAZBLJ010000037.1, on the reverse strand, counting down.
AACATGAATAGCGATGGATTTGGCGATGAGCCCGCGTAAGCGAATTCCTCAGAAACGATTTCTCCATCCGGGATGGAGTTCATGCATTGCCCGAAAATAATCCGTGAAGGAATCAAACGGTTGTTCTTTCAATAGCGGGAGATCCGACGGTTTTATGATCTCGCCGGTTTCTCCGGTGATTCCGTTCAAACGCAGCAGTCGGGCGCGCTGGTTGTAGCCTCCCCTTGTCTCGGAAATGACTTCCGTTTCCAATCCGGACGGCAATTCGGTTGCGGGGCGAGGCGGTGCCCACTGGCCGGACACCGGGTCATAGTACTCTACCGTGAAAAAGACGACGTCGTCGTAAAAACCTTCCCTAATCAATTGAAGCAATTTCGCCTCGTTGCCGGGAAGCAGTCGATCGCTCATAAAGGGTAAGTCGAGCAAATAAAAGGTTTGGGGATAGGACCCTACGAAAAGAAGGTTCCGTCCCTGGCTCAGCTTCAGGGATTGCTCGATTCCCCAATCAACGTGCCAGGCAAAGGTGTTCATCCGAACCGCCCCGAAATTGCTGCGACCCGGCCATGCCACAATCAAAGCCAGCGCCGCCAATCCCACAACTGTTCCAAGGGCTTTTCGATTCCTCGTGATTTTTCCGATCAGCCACAATCCGACGATGAGGAAGACGATATTCAGAGGAAGGAGAAACCTTTCGGCCTCGGGTGCGGTCGGCGTCCAGAAGTTTGTGAGGAATGCATAAGAAAAAATCAGGAGGAAAACCGGAAGAAAAAGGCAAAGCGCAGACTCCACTACGGTCGGCCCTTCTCTTTTCAGTGCCATTGAAACAAGGGAAACAGCGAGTACAATCATTCCCAGGGTTCCAATGATTGAGATCGGAAGATAGGACGAGGCATCCGAGCGGGGGTCAAAAAGCCAGACGGCCAAATCTCCCAGATTGGAGGATAGGTGTTCGAACGAAAAAACGGAGGACTCCGCGGCATACAAGGAAGCGAACGCGCTTGTTTTCGCTTCGAAAATACGGTAGGCCGCTAACGAAGGGATCAAAAGGAGTGGAGAAAGCGCTCCAATGAAACTCAGGAGAAAACGGCCCTGGAATATCCAGTGGTAAAGAAACAACAAGGCGACGATGGCGAGGTAACCGATGCCCTCGCTTCGGCTGAAGGCGAGGAGAAGGGCAAGAACCAGCAACCAGTCAAATCGCCTTTGGCTTGGAGATCGAACGAAACCCAACAGCGCGATGAAAAACAAGACAAGTACTGCCGCGTTGAGGGTGTCGTACCCGAATCCCGTAGCCGTTGAGACCAACAGCGGCAGGCCGGAGAGGAGAAGCACCGCAATCCATCCGCCGAAGACGGGAAGGATTTTCTGGCCCAAAGCGAATAGCAGGACCATCAAGAGACAACCGCAGACGGCGTTTACAACGACCCCGTTTGCCAGGCGATACCCGGTCAGATCGTGAACGACGGAAACCAGGAAGGAGTAAAAATACATGCGATAGGAGAGAGTCGGACTTGCCGGTTCGTAGTCTCCCTCGAGCGAATAGGCGACTTGTGGTACCGCGACCCGCCGATGCTCGTGCATGACTTTCGCAACGGCCTGATGCGTAGGCTCGTCGTTGAATACACGCATGCGGGAATCGACTCCAACCTGCAGGCAAACTCCCAGAATAAGCGCGACGGCCAGACCCCACCGATTCTTCGCGATAAATGCCGAGACATCCCGCGTGGACCAAATGCGGACCGTTGTCAGAATGAAAACACACAGCATTACCACGCAAAAGGCATAACCCCAGAAATCATGAACGTGCCGATAGAGGTATAGATCCTCGCTCAGGAAAAAGGCGCAGGCCAGAATCGTTGTCCCGAGAAGGATGCCTGCATATCCCCAATCGATCCTCGGGGAAGTTGATAATCGCTTGGCAAGCATCACTCCGTTGGGCTGTTTTTCCGGAAAAGGCGCAAATCCTGAACGTAGTCGAGAAATGAGCCAGGTTCGTAATCGGAACGGCTTCCGTCCGACGTCGATGGATTCAGTGTTCCCTCGATTTCATAGATCATCACTTCCGCCTGAAGGGACTTGCGCAGCTGGCCGATCTTCCTGAGGCGAAATATTTCTTCATAATCGATATCCAGGGATGTGGGTTGCCATTTGGAGTCTTCCTGGGAAAAGTGAAACTGCTGAAAGAGGACGATTCGATCAAACAGGCCTTCGGCCAACAGATGGTCGACATTCTCAGGAGCAGCTAGAAGTCGTTCTCGAGAAACACAGGGATAATCATAAAGGGCAAAGGGAAGGTTGCTTCTGTAAACATAGAGCGTTCTGCCGTCGTCATGGTGGTCGACCCAGTCGACGATCTCGCGGACGAAGGCGCTAGTGATCAGGCCGTGCGTTTCGCTGGCTCTGGTCGCCTTCGGCAGAGTCGAAAACCAGAAGAAGACAAGCGAGGACGCCAGGACCAGTTTCGGAAGGTTTGAGCCGCTGGTTTCAACCCGCCCCAGAAGCCAAACCGATCCCAGGACGAACAGCAGCGACATGGGCAATAAAAACCGAACGGCATCCGCGGAGACAGGGTTCCAAAACATAAAAAGGATCAGGCAGAAGTGGAGGCAGACGGTTCCGGCGAAAAGCAAAAAGCAGATGTCCGATCGTTGGTAGGGGTCGGAGAGGTGATCATTCGAATAGGGGTCAGCTCGGCGAATGCGCTTGCCGAAGATATAGGCTAGCAGTGCAAACAGCAGAATGATCGGGAGCCAGATGCTGTTCAAGCTCTCGTCTCCCAACGACAAAAACCATTGGGCGGTTCGTTGGGCATTGAGCGGAAAATTCGACAATGAAAACCAGGTTTCAACTCCGGAAGATCCATAGAGCACGGGAAAGGCTGCTTTAAAGCCCTCCGCCAATGCCCGGCCGCTGATGGGGACAAGGAGGAAAAGAGGAGAGAATGCAGTGATCCATGTGAGCCTGATTTGTCTTTGAGCGAGCATCGCCATGAGGTAGACACCGCAGAAAACCAGCAAAAAAAGAACCGATTCGTTTCGGGTATAGGCGAGTAGCAGGGCGAAAAGCAAGGTCAGCTCCATGTCGGAATCCGAAAGGGATTTCGCAAAGTTCAAGGCGGCATAGAGAAGCAAGACGAGGAGAGCCAGATTCAGGGTGTCGTACCCGGCGCTGTTTGCGACGTAGGCGAGCAAGGGCAGGGTAAGAAGAAGGGATTGTGCGACGAAGCCCCCCAGAATCTTGTCTTCGCGCCGCCATAGTTTTCCTCCCAGTCCGTAGACGGTAAGCATAAGGACAAAACAAGCGGCACCGTTGATGATGAAGCCGTTCTCCATCCGGTATCCGCTGATGTCGTTTAGCAACGAAACAAAAAAGGAGTAGAGATACATCCGGTAGGCCGGTGCCGGGAGAGCTTGAGCGAAGGTTCCTCCCTCATAATAGCCGGCGGTCATGGCTGAAACCATGCGGAGGTCCGACATCGTGCGGGCGGTTGACAAGTGAGCGGGTTCGTCGAAGACGACGCGCACTACGCTCGGTTCATGCAAGAGGATAAGGTAGGTGCAGAAGGCCGTGCTCACCAATCCGAATAGCCAGAACCGGCGGTGTTCCTTAATACCCTTCCAGGCTGAATTACGAAGGAGAGAGAAGAGGGTGAGGCTGACAAGGGCGAGGCAGAAGAAATAGCCGACATACACCTGGAAAAAAATAAAAAGACCGAGATTCCCGCCGAAGAGTGCAACCCCTCCGACCAGGATCAAACTCAGGAGGAGAATCACGAGTTTCGGTATGGGGACTTTGGACATCGAACAAAAAAAGAGACCGCGCAAGGGTCACTTGCGCGGTCTCGGTGTTCAGGCGAAATTTGCTCGTGCCTCAGGGCAAGAGCTACGCTGATGGGAAATCACTCAGGCCGCCCTTCGTCCGTGAATGCTACAGCATTTCCATCGTCAAACTGCGGATGAGACATGCTGAACGTCTCGCCGAGAGAGATGGTGCCTGGGCCTGCGGTGCCCTGTGCGACTTCCCGCACATAGTCATCAAGCGGAGTGCCCACCGCGCCGTCGGTCCCGATGGTGAAGCTGACTTCCGTCACCATTTCTTCGCCCATGTATTGCTGGGCGGCAGAACCGAGCTGGCGGGCGTCGTTCTTGAGCACGCCACCGACGGAGTTCTCGCGAACCTTCTGGAAGGCCGGGATGGCCATCGCTGCGAGGAGGCCGATGATGACGACCACGATCATGATTTCCACCAAGGTGAAACCTTTTTTGGACTTATTCATTTTTATACTCCTGTATCTATGGTTTGTATTTTTATTGAAGGAGAATCCTTCATCTTCAATTGAGGGGGATTTTTCCCGGCATTGCAACTGGATTTTTTGGGTTTCTCATTTTTACAAACTATTGAAAAAGAGGGGGTTTGGAGGTGTTTTCGAGCCATCCGCAGAGGGCAATGGCACTCGGTTAAGCGAAAGTAGAAGCGGCATCTTGCCGCTTGAAAGCGGCTGGAAGCCGCTTCTACCTTCGACCCAGCCTCTTAACCGAGTGCCATTGTCCGCAGAGGGGCGGTTGCGGCCTGTCTGAGGTGAAGTGTTTCTCGGTCTTGCCCTTGAGTGTGTTGTGGCCCACAAGAATGCCGGAATGAGCGAGATTGATCCGGAGGTCCGAGTCCCGTGGCGCATTTCCGCCGATACGGGTGGCACGTTTACCGATGTGGTCGCCCGGTCTCCCGACGGAAGATTGCACCGGACCAAGGTTCTCTCCTCGGGAGTGATCCGGGTGAGAATCAGGAAGACCGGGGACTCCCGGATCTTCCGGCTGGAACCGCCCGGCGTCCCTTCGGGGTTATTCGCGGGATTTCATATCGACGGCGTCGGCGAGGTCCGCCGTCATGAAGGGAATCTGCTGGAGTTCGCCGAGAGGATCGATCTCGGCGATACGGTTTTATCGATTCCGACGGGGCTGGCCGCACCGGTGTTGGGTGCGCACTGGGTTATGGAAACGCCGCTGGCGGCTTCTTTGGAGCCCTGCCTGCTGCGGGTGGCGACAACAAGGGGGACGAACGCCCTTCTGGAACGAAAGGGAGCGCGGGTCGAGTTGTTCGTCACGGAAGGATTCGAGGATCTGCTGGAGATCGGGAATCAGACCCGACCGGATCTTTTCGCCCGCCGGGTGTGGAAAAGCCCTTCGCTGGCGGCGGTTTCGCGAGGACTGGCTGTTCGGATCGACCGGCACGGGGAATGCGTGGCAGCCGAGCCCGACAGAGGCCCGGGCGACCCAGCGCCCGACGGGCGGGAATCTGCGGCTACCGTCGCCGTCGTTTCGCTGTGCAACGGTTTCCGTGCGCCCGACCGCGAAGAATGCTTCGCGAAGCGAATGGAGGGGCAGGGTTGGAGGAAGGTCGTAGCCGCAGCCCGCGTCAGCCGAATGCCGGGTTACCTGCGCCGAACCGAGACCGCGGTGGTGGAGGGATACCTGGCCCCCGTGCTGGACGACTATTTGGCGCATCTGAAGGAAAAGGAAGGGGTTCGGGCGGTCGAGGTCATGAACAGTGCGGGCGGGATCGTCCCGAGCGAGCGGTTTCGTGCGGTCGATTCCCTCCTGAGCGGGCCGGCCGGCGGTGTCGCGGGGGCCGCGGCCGCCGGGGTCGAGGCCGGAGCGGACCGCTTTCTGGCCTTCGATATGGGCGGCACCAGCACCGATGTCTCCCGCTTCGACGGCGAGCCGGTTTATCGGGAAGAGCTGACGGTGGGGCCCGCCCGGATTTTTGCGGATGCGCTGCGAATCGATACGGTGGCTGCCGGGGGCGGCTCGATTTGCGGATTCGACGGCTACGGGTTCACCGTGGGACCCGGAAGTGCCGGGGCCGATCCGGGACCCGCCTGCTACGGTGCCGGAGGTCCGCTCACTCTGACCGATGTTCACGTGCTGCTCGGCAGAATCGATCCGGACCGTTTCCGGGTTCCGATTGATATCGAGGCTGCCCGGGCGGCTTTCGGGAAGCTTCTCGAAGCCGCGGAGATGGCCAGCCTCGATGAGAAAGACCGGATCGGCGTCCTCCACGGTTTTCTCGCAATCGCCAACGAAAGAATGGCGGGAGCCCTTCGCGGGATCTCGTTACGGGACGGACACGATCCGGCCTCTTTCGATCTGGTCTCTTTCGGGGGAGCGGGTGGGCTGCATGCGTGCGGACTGGCGAAACTTCTGGGAATGAACAGGATCCTCCAACCCGCGGCCGCCGGCATCCTCAGCGCCGAAGGTCTCGACCAGGCCCGGCCGGAATCCATGATCCGGCGTCCCATCCTGAAGTCGCTGGAGGGATTCGAAGCGGAAGCTCCCAGGATCTTCGGGCGACTGGAGAAGGAAACGTTGGCCGATATCGATGCGGCTGCGGATGCTGCCGATATCCGCGTGAAGTCCGAAGCCTTTCTCCGGATTCAGGGACAAGAGGCGACCATCGCTTGCGAATGGAACGCCGGCACCTCCCTCGAAAATCAGTTTCTTCGCCGGTTCGAAGAGATTTTCGGCTTCGAGCCCCCGGCCCCCTCCCTCGAGGTGGAGTCGGTCCGGGTGAGGGCGCGCCGGATCGGTCGGATCGAGAACCGGGAAACCTTTGTCCGCGAAGAGCAAATGGGATCCGGACCAAACGCGGTTTTCCATGAAGAGGATCTCCGGTCGGGCCGGTTTGGCACCGGGCCCTGCGTGATTGCCCAGGAATTCGGCACCCTCTTTGTCGAAGAGGGCTGGTGCTTCGAGGTCGGCAGCCGAGGCTCCCTCCGGGTCGAGCGGGCGGAGACGAAGGAAGAGCCCGGCCGGGAGATGTCGGCACCGGTCGAGGTGGAGCACGAACTGTTTCGGAGGCGCTTCGACGGTGTGGTCAAGGCGATGGGAGGTCAGCTCGAACGAACCGCCCTGAGCGTCAACATCCGCGAACGGCTGGATTTCTCCTGCGCGTTGCTGGACCGGGAAGGAAACCTCGTCGTCAACGCCCCCCATATCCCGGTTCACCTGGGTGCCATGGGCACCTGCATCCGCTCGATTTCGAAGCAGCTGGACTGGCGTCCCGGCGACATCGCCGTAACCAACCACCCCGCCTTCGGTGGTTCCCACCTGCCCGATCTGACCGTAGTCGCTCCGGTATTCGACGGGGGTGACCTGCAATGTTTCGTGGCAGTCCGTGCCCATCATGCGGAAATCGGCGGCGTCCGCCCCGGTTCGATGCCTCCCGATGCGAAATCCCTGGCCGAGGAAGGGGTGGTGCTGCCCCCGTTCCACCTGTTTCGGAAGAACGACAACCGGATGGAGGAATTGCGGAAGCGCCTGGTCGGGGAGGGCGGGGCCGCCTATCCGTCCCGGGATCCGGATACGAACCTCGCCGACGTGTTGAGCCAGGTGGCGGCCGTTCGGGTGGGAGCCGGTGCTTTGGAAGGAATGATTCGCGCGCACGGGAGCAAACGGATCGACTTCTTCTTCAAACGGATTCTGTCGCAATCGGAAGAGAAAGCGCAGCGGGTGGTCGCCGGGCTGTCGGCAGACGTTTTCGGGAGAGTCCTTCACGAGGACCTGGATGGAGGCGGGCGGATCTCCGTTCGGGCGGAACGCGACGAAAGCGGTCGGCTGGTTCTCGATTTTGGAGGCACGTCGCCCGGCGTGGGATCGTTCCAATGTCCCGAAGGGGTTTCCCTCAGCGCGATTCTATACGTGGTGCGACTGTTGGTGGACGAGGACGTGCCCCTCAACGAAGGCTTGCTCCGGTCGGTGGACTGCCGGATTCCCGGCGGATGCCTTCTCTCGGCCGACTTCTCCGATCCCGATCCCTCCCGCCAGCCTCCGGTGGTGGCGGGAAACGTCGAAGTGAGCCAGCGGCTTGTCTCGCTTCTGGTGCGCTTGTTCGGTCTCGGTGCCGGCTCGCAGGCGACGATGAACAATGTGGTGTTCGGAGGCGAGGGATTCTCCCACTACGAAACCCTCGGCGGCGGGGCCGGAGCGAACGAGTCGGGTGTCGGCGCATCGGCGGTACAAGTCCACATGACGAACACCGCCATCACGGACCCCGAGATCCTGGAGCAGCGCTTTCCGGTCCGCCTGGAACGTTTTGCGATTCGGCGGGGTTCGGGCGGTGCGGGTCGATTCGTCGGCGGCGAGGGGATCGTCCGCGAGTATCGATTCGAAGCCGAAACGGAACTCTCGCTGTTGACCCAGCAGCGCACGACCGGGCCGCTCGGTGCGCAAGGGGGCGCGCCCGGCACGCCGGGCCGTCAGACCCTTCTCTTTCCGGATGGAAAAACGGAGATTCTTCCCTTCGCCGCAACCGTCAAAGTGCCGCCCGGAACCCGCCTGATCGTCGAGAGTCCCGGAGGCGGAGGCTTCGGGAAAGCCGACTGAATGCCAGCCAGATGAAAGGCCCCTGTCGTTCCGTCCGAGGGAGCTAGAATGAGCTTGCCACGAAGTCATTCGTCCCGGTTAATCCCGCAACCAACCCCTTCCTGATGGTTTTTCTCCAGTGCCTCGCCATTGCTTTTTCACTTTACGGGTGGGGTGCGATTTTGGCGAAGGGGATGCAGCGTGCGTTTCATCCGGCAATTCTTCCCGCGATCGGCCTTTCTGTGGTCGTCGTTGTCGGAGGAGTCTTGAACGCTTTGTCTTTGGTCGGCTCCGGATCGATTCTTCTGGTGCTGGGGATTGGTCTCGGCTTCGCCATTTGGGATTTGGTCGGACGTTCCGCGGCGAACAGATCGAATGGAAAGCCGTTGTTCCCGGCCAAAACAGAGACCTTGCTCCCCTACTTGCTGGTTTTGGGTGGTTTTCTTGTGTGGGGAATCCTCTTCGCTTCACCGACTGCCTTTAATGTGCATGACGACCTTGAAAAGTATTTCAAATACCCGGTCAGAATGCTGGCAACCGGTACGCTCTCAACCGGTTTCTTCGATGCGGTCGGAACGGAAACCCTGGGGGGCATGAGTTTTCTGCATGCGATCATGCTTTCTGCCGGAAGCTTGAATACGATGGCCGCGTTCGATCTGGTAATCGCCCCGTTCGTGATGTTGTTGCTGGTGGTGGGGGTCTTGTCGGAGATGAAAGCCCCACTCGCCCTTCGTTTGACGGTGCCGCTTCTTCTCTTGTTCATCGACCCCCAGAGCGTAAACATTTCCGCAAACTACACGGGTGCTTGTCTACTTGCCCTTCTGCTGGCGTATCCGGTCATCACAAAATCGGCGGACGAATTTCCCGATTCCAGGGACTGTCTGGTCTACGGGTTCATTTTCTCCGCACTGACGGTGTTAAAGACGTCTTTTGTTTTTTTGATGATTCCGTATTTTCTGACGTTCTGTTTGCTTCTCTTCATCCGTCGTCGGAAGGGTGGTCTGAAAACGGTGCTTTTGGTTCCGTTTATCGCGTTGGGTCTTGCTCTGCCCTGGTTCCTTGTACATGCGGACAAGTGGACGGGGCTTTTGCGAGCCGTTGGGAGTGATTCATCTGCGGCAAATCCATCGTCGCTCCGGAGTTTGAACGAGTGGAACCCCTTCAGCTTGAGCGAACTGTTTTACGGGTTTGGTGTTAGCAATCTACACTACACATTGATCGTCGCCTTCGTCCTGATTGCGGCAGTCGTCTCCTTTCTCAGAGAGCGAAGACTGGATCGCGTGCGTGTGGCTGCTTTGGCTGGTGCGTTATCCCTGGTATTCATCTATACCTTCTGGATGTGGTATGTGGCTCCCCGCACGCTGGACCTCAATGCCGGCTTGCGCTATCTGATCCCTTTGCTGGTCGCAGGGGTGGTGTTGCTCCCGATCGCTCTTCTTTCGGACTCGGAAGGTGACGACCGCCGACGGGCGCGGAGCGGCTTTATTGCGACCCTCCCGGTCCTCATCCTGCTTCTTGCGTTTGCTCCTGCGGCCTACGCCCGGCTGGCGCAAGCGGCAAGTGCGGGGAATGCCCTTCCATTCGAGGCGGCAAAGAAAGAAGGCTACCAAAATATCGTGGAGACGGCCCTCAGTCCGAATTTCCGGCAGTATGTTCGGGGAATCCAGGCATTGATTCCGGAGCGTCGGAGGATTCTCGTCTGGTCGACCTTTTCCCATCATCTGGATTATCGCCGCAACGAGATCGCCGATACGGACCCTGCCGGGCTCGCCAGTCCCTGGCTCGCGTTTCCCTTCGATGGAGGGTCGCAGGAAAAGCTCGCGTATCTTCGGGAAAGGGGGATCGAGTACCTGGTCTACCAACACGGAGGTTTTGGCTTCCGCTCCGAAGAGAATATCCGGAGGATGACTCAATCCGCTCCCCGCAGGCGGCTGATCGCCGAGCGGATTTCGGCTTTTCAATCGTTTGTGGATGGGCTAATGGAACGGTCCGACGAGGTGGAGGTTCTCTACAAAGACCAGATTTTATTCGTGATACGCCTATCGTCCGGCCCGTAGGCTAGCGGGCTAAAACCATCGTCCATGGAAATGGATTGAAGGTGCGGTCGATTGAATAACCCGCTTCGAGAAGACATTTTTCAAACGAGCGCCTGGACCAATGGTTTAGGTGCCCAGGAGTATTTCCGAGTTGTTTCAGATACGACCCTCTCGCTATATTGAGAATCCGCCAGATCGGTTCCCAAGGGACCGAAAACAAATAGGCTCCCGCCTGGAGGGTCTTCATCTTCTTCAAGGCGAGCGATGGTTTTTCCAAGTGCTCGAGAACCTCGCAGCAGATCACCATTTCACGCTGGTGCTGCGAGGGAATCAGGTCGTATGCGCTAGATTGTCGATACTCAACCCGGGGATTGCGATTCTCGGAAGCAAGTTTGTCAATAAGGTGGACAGAAAAATCGGTCGCCAAGACTCTCACCGGAAAGTTACTTGATATCAGCGTAACCAACCGACCCTCTCCGCAGCCCACTTCGAGGATGCTTTCGGGATTAATTTCTCCGGTTGCCGCAAGAACCCTCCTGTCAAACCTAGCGACCAGAGCGCGCGAGAGAGGATTCTTTAGCTGGCTTTTGTCCACTTGATTACCGATGTAGATCCCTTGTTCCTTTGTGGCCCTGCAGAGCTTGTGTTTCATATCGGCATTTCAGATACTTTAGCGCAAATCATTTAGCGAATAAGGACTCATACCCGGATTGACAAGTCCATTCAGGGATTCAAAGCTGCTGACCATTGAAACTTATCATCCAGATCCCGTGCTTCAATGAAGAAGAGACGCTTCGGGAAACCTTGAACGACTTGCCAAAGGAGGTCCCGGGTTTCAATACCGTCGAAGTTCTCGTCGTCGATGATGGAAGCACCGATCAAACGGTGGCGGTCGCGAGAGAGTGCGGCGTTCACCACATCATTTCGCATCCGCATAACCTTGGGCTTGCCCGCGCTTTTATAACGGGGATTGAGGCCTGTATCGCCAGGGGGGCGGATGTTATCGTCAATACCGACGCCGACAACCAGTATGACGCGTCCGGAATTCCGGCGCTGGTGGGTCCAGTTTTACAAGGGGAAGCCGATCTGGTTATTGGTGCACGCCCCATTGCGCACATGGAGAATTTTTCCTTCGCGAAGAAGGTGCTGCAGGGGCTTGGGAGTTGGGTCGTGCGGGTTGCGAGCGGAACTTCCGTTGAGGATGCTCCGAGCGGATTCCGGGCAATGTCGAGGGATCTGGCCATGCAACTTCATGTCTTTAATCGATATACCTATACGCTGGAGACCGTCATTCAGGCTGGCCGGGAAGGAATGGCGGTGAAGAGCGTCCCGGTCCAGGTCAATGGAGAGACGCGGCCCTCCCGTCTGGTCAGAAGCGTCGGCGGTTACGTCTGGAAATCCGCGCAGACCATCCTCCGTATCTTTTCGATCTACAATCCGATCCGCGTTTTCGGCGCAATGGCTGCCGTTTCTTTTCTTTCGGGTTTGGCTCTCGGTTTTCGCTTCCTCGTGTTTTTTCTCATGGGGGAGGGGGATGGCCATGTCCAGTCCGTCATCCTGGCGGTTTTCCTGATGGGGGCCGGAATTCTTTTTGCCACGATCGGCCTATTGGCTGACTTGATTGCCGTGAACCGCAAGCTGGCAGAAAAGGCCCTTTACCGGCTTCATCTCCTGGAAACCCGGCTCCGAGAGCAGAAGAAAAACAGCGCTTCCGGCGAAAATGATCAGTGATCGGCGTGTGGGCGCTTCAGGAAAAGATTCCGTGTGGTAAAGAGGGACCAGATCATTCGTTTTGGGCGAATAGCGGGAGTCGTTGCGAGTATTCTCTGTCTTGGATTCGTCGCCCATGTCCTTTGGCGGCAACGCGAGGTCTTCAAGCATTTGCAGGACATGCCTCCGGTTGCCTGGGTGACCTGCGTCCTGCTTTGCCTGTTCCTCAATGCCATGCTCGGAGTCGGATGGGCGAGTCTGCTCTCACTCGGTCGGAAAGGCACTCCGTCGATGAAAGGAATTCTGGTGGCGTGGGAGAGCCAGGTTGCAAAGTATCTTCCGGGCAATGTCTTTCACTTCGTCGGTCGCGTCGTATCGGCTCGAAGGTTCGGGGTGCCGACGATCGAGGGGTCCCGGGCGACCTTGCTCGAGGTGGGAATTCTGACCGGCTTGGGATGTGCTCTGGGACTTCCGGTGCTCTGGTCGAGTGACTATTCCTGGTTTCTGACCGCTTTTCTGATCGTATGCGTTTTCCTCGGTTTGCTTCTGCTCCCTTCGATTCCACTTGGCAAGAAACTCATACCGGAGTCTCTGCGCTCGGTGAAACCGAAGGCCGGGCCTACCGCATGGGCCGTTCTCGCCTACCTTGTTGTTTTTCTCGCGCAAGGTGCGGTCTTCATCGTTTTAATGAACTCGCTGGCACCCGAACTCGGCTGGCGCGCCGATGAAGCGATTCGAATTGTGGCATTTGCGTGGTTGGTTGGCTTCGTGACCATCGGCGCGCCGGGAGGATTGGGAGTGAGAGAGGCGGTCTTTCTAAGCATGGCTCCGGATGGCATGGGAGGAGCGGTTGCGCTTTGTGCGGCGGGTTTGCGACTGGCTGGGATTCTGGGCGACCTCATTGCCTTTCTTCTAAGCATCCTTATCAATCGACTTCT
>CAZBLJ010000036.1:0-17243 GCA_964492605.1 uncultured Puniceicoccaceae bacterium | reverse complement strand
AAACAGGAGTTAGTTCAGGGATTTTGCCCCACTTCGGGCTTATTCTCCGCCTGAAGGCGGAGTTCCTTTTGGGAATTCGACCCACTGCGAGCCAGATGAAAGGCCCCTAAAGGTCGGGAAGACGACCCTGCAGGCGGACTCTGTCAGCCCTGCAAAGCGGCCACGAGCTTTCCGGCCCACTCTTCGTAGCCTTCTTCGAAATCCACGTCCAGATCGACCCGGTCGACGATCTTTTTTCCGCCCGCTTTGAGGAGGGCGTCCTCCACTTTCCGTCCGCAGCCGCAGAAATCGTCGTAGGAGGAGTCCCCGAGCGAGCAGATCGCGAATTCAAGATTGGGGAGTTCGCCGGCTTTCCCGTCGTAAAGATCAAAGCAGAATTGCTCGGCGTCGTCCGGCGGATCCCCTTCACCCCAGGTGGAGATCACGATCGCCAGTTTCCTCTCGTTCTTGAGGTTCGTGACATCGTATTCACTCGCGTCCTCGATTTCGGTGGAATAACCGGCCTCGCCGAGTTTTTCCGCCAGGTCCTCCGCCAATTCCTCGGAGTTCCCGGTCATCGTTCCAAACAGAATCTTGATTGCTTTTTCGTCGCTCATAATTCGAAGGGCGCATCCTAGTCCGGTTTCATCGGAAAGTTCAACCCTGCGATACCGGATTTTTCAGGCCGCCCTCGATGCCACCCACTCCACCACTTCGCGGTCGGAGGCCGCACCGCGCACTTTCCGCAGAAATTCTGCCGGATGAATTCCATATTTCCGAAGGAACTTCCGATCTCCGCCGCAGCCATACATGGTGTCTGCTGGAAGTTCTCCCCGCAGTTTCGCCTTCGCCTTTTCCAAAATCCTCGGAAGCCACTCGATTCCGGAAACCGCTTCGGTCTTCGGGGGCAGCCGGTCCGGATCGATACGGTGCGACGAAGGCACCCCGCCCATTTCGTCCAGAAAGTAAAACACTCTCTCGGCCGTCGTGAGGAGAAAAGCGTTGAAATCCGGATCTCCGTGACCCACGAAATCCTCGACGTAGTCGTAGACATCCATGACCCCCAGCCCGAGGGAGGCGAGCGTTTCCGTTTCAGCCCCATCGAAATACTCGTCTGGATTCCGGTTTCCGGCGCGGTAGAGAGCTTCCGCCTTTTTCCAAAAGGACTTCAATACATCACCCAGTTGATACGTGTTCACGGTCTGATCCATTTGCTTCATGGAAAACGACAATGTCCTCGGCGTCCGCCCACGCAAACCGCAAAGGCGATTTTCCCCGGCGGAGATTCAGCTGCCGAGCTTGGTTTGCGCCAAGGGAACTTCCTTTTCCGCCTCGGAATCTTCCGCCAGCCGGACCGACAACCAATCGGTCATGATGCGGATTCCCTCCCGCAAAACGATGTCGAGGGATTCTTCTTCCTCCTCCTCTTCCTTCGCTTTACCCTCCGTCTCCAGGGCGATCTCATGGTCGAGAAGAATCGGAACGTAGGAAAACTCCTTCTCCGAAAGCCGGTCCCTCCGTTCACGAAAGGATGCCTGGAGAGCCAGATCCTCTTTCTGTTGACGCTGCCGCTCGTCCAGATTCAGCGAAATCTCCTCTTGTTCGCGTCTCTCCCTGAAAAAATCAATCGACTCTTCGAGGAGAGAGAATTCTTCCAACCGGTCCCGGCGCGAAAGGCTTTTGTCCCTGAGAAGCTCCACGAGCGAGGGATCGACCGTCACGAGTGAAAGGCGATCATCTCTCTTCCCCAAGTCGAACTCGAGCGGTCGGATCGTGTCCCACGCCAGCGAGTTATCCAGATCGGACTCTCCGATCAACCGGAAATCGTTCATCGAGGGGATGGCCACGTCCGCCTTCACCCCCTCCAGCTGAGTCGATTCTCCGTTGGGAAGGTAATACTTTTGCACGGTCACCTTCGTGGCGCCCACCTCGTTCCCGGAGGAGGAAAGTGCATAAAAGAGGGGAGGGGTCATACGGAAGATGCCCTGAACGGTGCCCTTTCCGTGAGTCGACTCGTCACCGACGACCAGTGCGCGGTCGTAATTCTGCAACGCCCCGGCAACGATTTCGGACGCCGAAGCGGTGTGCTTGGAAACCAGCACGATCAGCGGGCCCGCCCACTCCACGCTTCCGTCCCGATCATCGTGGTGCATCAGATCCCCCTGGACCGTCTTCACCTGAACGACCGGACCTTCCGGAATGAAAAGACCCGCCAGATCAACGGCCTCTCCCAACAGACCTCCTCCATTGAAGCGTAGATCGAGGATCAATCCCTTCATTCCCTTGGCCTCGAGTTTCCCGATCAGCTCGGCCACGTCCTCACTCGAATCGGGATGATCGGGATTTTCCGATCCGTAGAAGGAAGGGAGGTCGATCACGCCGATCGGCACCGTGCGATCTTCGACGGGCACCTGGTAAAGACGGGCCTTCGCCAGGTTCGCCGTCAGCTCCACCTCGTCGCGCTCCAGCACGACGACCTTCCGGGCGGAGGGATCGGCCGCCTCGGCGGGCCGGATCTTCAACCGGACGATACTATCCTTCTCCCCGCGAATCATCTTCACGATTCTTCGGAGTTTCATATCGACGACATCGACGAACTCGCCGTCCTCGCCCTGGCCGACGCCGACGATCTGGTCGTCGACATCGATTTCCCCGCTCAGACTGGCCGGGCCCCCGGGGATCAATTCACGGATCGTGCAATACCCGTCGTTGTCCTGGAGAACGGCACCGATCCCCACGAGGGAATTCTCGATCGCGATGGAGAGGTCCTCAAGCGAGTCTGCGGACAGGAAAACGGAGTGGGGGTCGTAATTTCTGGAAAGCGTGGTCAGGAAAATCTCCTGCACTTCCTGGGCCTCGAAGCGCTTCATCTCCATGTCCAGCCGGTCGTAGCGCTTCCCGACGACCTCTTTCGCCTCCGCCAACGCTTCCTCGAAGGAGAGCGGCTCGGTCTCTTCCGCCTCGTCGCCGGCCTCCCCGCTTTCGGAGGGCGGGGGTTGCATCCGGGAGATCACCTCGTTCAGAAGCTCGAATTGTATCCGGCGTTCCCACAGGTCTTCGATTTCCGACTCGTTTGCGGGCCACGGCGAATCTTCACGGTCCGCCTGATACACCAATTCGTCGCTGAAGGTGAAATCCCGCTTCAGGTATTCATCCACCCAGGCCGCTTTTTCCAGAGCCCGCTCCTGGAACACCGAAAAGATTTGAAAAGCCGGATGGATGTTTCCGCTGCGCAAGTACCGCTCCATCGACCCGGCAAACCGGGCCACGAAAGCGTCGCGGTCCTCTTGGGTGAAATACAGGTGGTTGTAATCGAGCGCCTCCATGTAGGACTCGATCACCTCCGGCATCTCCAGGTCCGCCAGCGTAATCTCGGAAAAATGCAGGCGCTCCAGCGAATCAACCAGCCACCGGGTCTCGGCACGCATCAGCCCGTCCGACTCGAACACCTCTCCCGCGCGGGAATCTTCCGCAGGAGCCGTAGAGGTGCAGACCAGCAGGGCGACGAAAGGGAGCAGTAAACGCAATCGTTTCACTCGATCCATCAAAACCGATTTACCGGGCACGTCAAAGCCCCAAAGCGACTTTCGCAGAACAATCGATGGTATTTTCATCGGGCGGATCGTTCGGATCTCCGCATTCGATCCCGGAGCCGGACGCACCACCCCACGGTATTTTTACTTGGGTTCCAGTGGAGCGTTCGCCTCTGGGGAGGAGCAGAGACCCTTGTGGATTCGCTTCGACGCCGTTCCAGGGATCTCCGGCTCGTGGGCGTCGAAGCCCAAAATAGAACAGGTCAATATTTCTTGTCATTGTCATTGGAGGGCGGAGTCGGCTTAGCCGGAGACTCCTTCGGATAAAACAGATAAAACAGAACAGGTCAATATTTGTTGACAGAAGAAAGCCCCCCGGAGGCGAGGTCGGTTGAGCCGGAGGCTCCTGCGATATCCTTTTCGCCGTATGAACTTCGGCGAGTCATGACGCTGAATTCCGGAAAATCGGGCCAAACAAAATACCGTGCGCACTACCCCACATTGTCGACCCCGCTTCCCGCCAAACCGGTGAGCGATGCGGGTTACTCCCGGCCCAGAATAGATCGGACCGCCTCGCCGACGTCCTGCCGGGGAACTCTTCGTTCATCGCCGCTCGCAAGATCTTTCACGGGAAAGACCTCTTCGGCGATCTCCCGGTCTCCCACCGAGATCACGACCCTCGCCCCGCTGCGATTCGCCTCCTTGAACTGTTTCCCGAAGCCGGCGTCCCGAAACAGATAATGGGTCGAGAAACCGGCCTGACGCAGTTCCCGGGCGATCGCCAATCCCTTCCCCCGCGCCGAATCGCCGGCGATCGCGACAAAGCAGTCCACCGCCGGCCGAACCGAGGCGAGCAACCCCTTCTCTTCCAACAGGTCCGTCAGGGTCACGTCCCCCATCGCCCCTCCGGTCGCTTCCATGCGGGTCCCGGAGACCTGTTCCAGCAAATTGTCGTAACGCCCGCCCCCGGCCAGGGCCCGGCCTTCACCCGAAGCCTCGAAAACCTCGAAAACCGGTCCCGTATAGTAGGCCAGGCCCCGGACGATGCCGAGATCGAGCCGAGTGACCGCGCCCAGCCCGAGAGCCTCCAGCGTTCCCCGGAACCGATTCCACGAATGGACCAGCTCCCCCGACACCCGATTCTCATCCTCGCGGGACGAAAGACTCTCCAAAAAGGGCAGCAAATCCGTTTCGCTGCGAATCGTCCGAAGCTCTTCCACCCTCCCCAGGAAATCGCCCGTCGCCTCTCCCAGCAGCGGTTCCATCCGTTCCGCAAGCTTCTCCGGCGCGAGGCGCTCCGCCTTGTCGATCACCGAAAGGCAGGCACCGTGCCGCTCCTCCGCGATGCCCATCAATTCCAGAAACCGCGTCCAGATCCGCCGGTCGCTCAAGCGCACCACGAAATCCGAGGCGGTCAGACCCAGGCGTTCCAGGGCGGCCACGAAGCAGGCGATCACCTCGGCGTCCGCTCCGAAGGACGGCTCGCCGAGGATGTCGAGATTGAACTGGGTAAAGGAGCGGGTCCTCCCCTTTTGCGGACGCTCGAACCGATACTGCTCGTTCAGGGTGAACCAACGCGCCGGTTTCCGGAGAGAGGCGGCCGCGCCGCCGGCCATGCGGGCCAGCGTAGGAGTCATTTCCGGGCGCAGGGCCACCTTTCGCCCGCCCTTGTCCTCGAACCAGAACAACTGGTCCACGACCTCCTCGCCCGACTTGTCCACATAGAGGTCCAGAGGTTCGAGCACCGGACCGTCGAACTCTTCGAAGCCGAAAAGCGCGGCCGTATCGCGAAGAATACGAAATACCCGGTTCCGCTTGCGAAACGCTTCGGGCGGAAAATCCCGGAAGCCGGGAAGCACCTGGTACATCAGTCTTCCGCTTCGCTCAGTTCCTCCAGATCCAGACCCTGGAGCTTCTTCTTCATTTCCTTGCCCGCCTTGAACTTGATGACCGCCCGGGTGGGGATCATGACGTCCTTTTCCGGACGGTTCGGATTGCGACCGACCCGAGCCTTGCGGACCTGGATCTGGAAGACGCCGAAATTCCGCAGTTCCACATTGCGCCCTTCGCAAATCGCGTCCCCGATCGCGTCGAGGGTCTGCTGCACAATCTCCTTCACATCCTTCTGGGGAAAGTAGTTGTTCGGATCCTCGTAGATCTTCAGGACAATGTCTCGTTTGGTCAGGTTGTTAGACATGGAAAAGGCGAGAAAATGCGGGCTTTTTTCAGTTGGGTGAAAACGGAAAATCCCGGATACCCGCCTAGCTGTCAATGTTTTAGAAGAGATCCATCTTGCGCTTTGCCGGACCCATCTTCTTACTCACCGACGTGTCCCGAGACGGAATGGAAATGAAAAGGGAGATCGGCCTGATTTCCCTCACCTTCGTCGGTGTCGGCGGCGTGATCGGGTCGGGCTGGCTCTTCGCGCCGATGCTGGCCGCGCAGATGGCCGGCCCCGCCTCCCTCGTCGCGTGGGCTCTCGGAGGTCTGGCCATTCTGCTCCTGGCGCTTTCTTTCGCCGAAATATCGGCCATGCTTCCGGTGTCGGGAGGGATCGCCCGCGTCCCCCACTTCTCCCACGGAAATGTCGTCAGCACGGCCATGGGGTGGAGCGCCTGGATCGGCTACAACACGACCGCTCCCATCGAGGTGGAAGCCATGCTCAGCTACCTGACCCCGGAGATGCCCTGGCTCTACACCAGCGATACCAGCGGCACCCTCAGCACCTCCGGCGTGGCCGTCGCCATGGCGATGCTGCTGTTTTTCTCGATCCTCAATTTCTTCGGAGTGAAGTTGTTCGCCCGAATCAATGCCTCCATCACCTGGGTGAAGGTCGCCATTCCCCTCGTGGTAGCCGCCGTGATCCTGTTCGACAGCTTCGAGATCTCCAACTTTACCGAAGCCGGCGGATTCAGCCCGATGGGCTGGCACGGGATCCTCGCCTCGATTTCGAGCGGCGGCATTATTTTCGCCTACATCGGGTTCCGGCACACCATCGATCTGGCCGGAGAGGCCAGGAACCCGCAGGTGACGGTTCCGCTGGCCATCGTCTTTTCCCTGGTGATCTGCTTTCTGATTTACGGAGCGCTTCAGTTGGCCTTTGTCGCGGCCATGCCCGCTGCGGAGCTGACCGATGGATGGGCGAAAATCAGTTTCTCCGGGGAATTCGGCCCGGTCAGCGCCCTGGCCACCGCTTTGGGCCTCGTGTGGCTGGTCAGTGTTTTGAACGTCGGCGCGGTCCTCTCTCCTCTCGGGGGCGGTCTGGTCGCCGTCGGCTCCATGGGCCGCCTTGCCCACGCCCTCGCCCGCAACGGCTTTTTTCCCGCCTTTCTGGATCGGCTCAATCGCTTCGGGGTCCCCGCCCGTGCTCTCGGCCTCAATTTCCTGGTATCCTCCTCGGTCTTTGTCCTCCTGCCGTTCGACGAGGTAGTCAGCCTCAACAGTGCCGCCATCATTCTTTCTTTCGTCGCCGGCCCCGTAGCGGTTGCCGCCCTCCGGAACATTGATCCGGAACGCGACCGTTCGTTCCGGCTCCCGCTGCTCTGGTTGACCGGACCGGCCGCATTCGTCGTCGCCACCTTGATCATCTTCTGGAGCGGCTGGGACACCTTCCTCCGCCTGGCCCTCTGCCTGGTCGCCGGAGGCCTCTTATTCCTCGTTCGAATGAAACGGGAAGGGGTGGTGGCCATGGACTTGAAAGAAGCCTTCTGGCTCCTCCCCTACCTTGGCGGTATGGCGCTCCTCTCCTGGTTCGGAACCTTCGGCGGCGGGTTGGGCATCCTGCCCTTCGGCTGGGACCTCCTCGCGGTCGGCCTCTTCAGCGTGATCATCTTCCACTACGCCGTCCGATGCGGACTGAGCGTCGATAAGTACGAGGAATATCTCCAGGAGGAAATCGACGGCGGCGGGCTGGAGTAAAGACGCGCTAATTGGAGAGCAACCCCCGCAAATCACACCACCATGCCTGGAAAATCCGACTACCCCATACAAACTGGAATGCAAGGTTCGGAAAGTCACAAATCGGGAAACTTTATCCCCAAATCACCCGCAGACGTTGAAACGAGCTTGAGATCCTTTGGAGATGATCACCTCGACCCGGAATTGACGGACTTTTGTCTCAACCTGTGGCAACGGATGCAGCAGTCGCCGGAACTCAACACGATACTTCTCGGAGTGAGTAGCCATAGGGGAGAGAGGACGGTAACTTCCCTCGGACTCCAATATTCGATCTCAAATGTGTTTTCATGCGGCGTTCAGCCGCCAAATGAAAACACCATGGAGGGGGGCGCTGAAGCAACCCCCCTACGTTTATTTCCCTGCTCTTTGCGGAGCGCGGCCCTACTCCCGCCTGCGCCCTTCGGGCTTCGGCGTGGCCTTCGGGAAGCTTCGATGCAGGGATAGCTGGAGTTCTTGGATTCTTCAACCTGGCCCGCGTTGTCCACCGACAAATACCGGATTGCCCGGCCTTAGCCCTCGTCTTCCTGCTCGGCCGTCTCGATCCGTGCGGTGTCGATTTCCTTTTTTGTCTTCAGGCCGAGGTCTTTCATCTTCTGGAGGGTGCGGACGGCGTTGCCCCGACCGCTGATCAACTTTCCGCAGGCGTTGTCGTGGGCCTTTTGGGCCTGGTCGAGCCGCTGGCCGACCTCGTCCAGGTCATTCGTGAAACCGACGAACTTGTCGTAGAGTTCCCCGCCCAATCGGGCGATCTCCAGGGCGTGGCGGTTCTGCTTTTCCTGCCGCCAGATGGACGCGACGGTTTTCAAGGTAGCCAGGAGGGTGGAGGGGGTCACCAGGACGATCCGCTTTTTGAAGGCGTGGTCGAAGAGAGAGGGATCGGCCCGCAACGCCTCCACGAAGGCTGGTTCGATGGGGATGAACAGCAGCACGATCTCCGGGGACCGCAAGCCCTCGATCGCGTCGTATCCTTTGGACGAAAGGCCGTCGATGTGGGACTTCAGGGACGTGATGTGATCGCGGAGGGCTTCGACCCGTTCTTTCTCGGAGGAGGCCCGGGTCAGCCGCAGGTAGGCGGTGAGGGAGACCTTTGCGTCGACGATCAGATGTTTCTCTTCCGGAAGATAAACGATCACGTCCGGCTGAAGGCGCGAGCCGTCCCGGCTATGGCTTTCCTGGACCTTGTATTCCTCTCCCTTTTGCAGGCCCGACGATTCGAGCACCCGTTCCAGGAGGAACTCGCCCCACATGCCCTGGGTCTTCTGGCCGCGAAGAGCGTCCGTCAGGTTCCTGGCCTCTTCGCCCAGGTCGTCCCCGGCCTGCCGTAGCGTTTCCAATTGTTTCTCCAGCTGCGCCTTGTGACTGATCCCCTGCTCCCGCAGTTCGCGGACGGACTTTTGGAACTCGGCGAACTTTTCCCCGACGGGTTTCAGGATGTCGCCCAGTCGTTCCTCCTGAATCGAGCCGACCTTTCGGGCCGAGCTTTCGAGGATGCGGTTGGCCAGGTTCTCGAATTCCTTCGTGAGCCGTTCCGCTTCTTTCTCGCGGTTCGCCCGCATCTCCTCCAGGCGTTTTTCCCAGTTCGCCACCTCGGTATCGCGGGCGGAGAGGTTCCGGCTCAGTTCGAGGATCCTGGCTTGGTCCGCCTCCGTTTGGGCTTCCAGCTCGGCAATGCGGGCTTGTGCCTGGTCCAGTCGAGTAGCGGTGCGGACGGCTTCATCGCGCAAGCGATCCTTCTCGGCGGGATCGGAGGCCGGTCCCCCGGCCGTTTTCCGTCCGAGGAAAAAGAGAACGACGGCGAGCCCGACGAGGGCGAGAATGACGATCGTCTGGAGGAGAGGGTCCATAGGGGCGGGATACTAGTAAAAGAGGTTCCGGTCCAGACTGCGGTATTGGATGGCCTCGAGGAGGTGGGGGGCCTCGATGTTTTCCGCGCCGGCAAGGTCGGCGATCGTGCGCGAGACCTTGAGGATGCGGTCGTAGGCGCGGGCGGACAGGTTGAGTTCCTCCATGGCGTTCTGGAGGAGATTTCCCAGTTCCCGGGGGAGGCTGCAATGGTCGCGGATTTGACGGTGGGTCATCCGTGCGTTCGAGGAAACGGAAGTGCCCGAGAAGCGATCGACCTGGAGGGAACGCGCCTCGACGACCCGTTCCCGGATGGTGGCGGAGGATTCGCCCGGCTTTTCGGTGCGCAGCTCCTCGATGGAAAGGGCCGGGGCCTCCACGTGAATGTCGATCCGGTCGAGGAGCGGGCCGCTGATTCGCGAACGGTATCGCTGGATCTGCGCCGGCGTGCTCCGGCTCTCCCGTCCGTCGCCGCCGGAGTAGCCGTCGGGCGTGGGGTTCATGGCCGCCACGAGCATGATGGAAGAGGGGAGAGTGATCTTTCCGGCGCTGCGCGAGATGGTGACCTTGCCGTCCTCCAGCGGTTGCCGGAGTACCTCGAGGGTGGATCGCCGGAACTCCGGCAGCTCGTCCAGGAAAAGCACCCCGTTGTGGGCGAGGGAGATTTCTCCCGGGCCGGGGATGGATCCGCCCCCGAGAAGGCCGACATCGCTGATGGTATGGTGCGGCGAACGGAAGGGGCGCTCAAAGAAGTGCCCCGCGCCGTCCTCCCGCGTCATCCCCGCAGCGGATTGGATGCGCAGAATTTCGAGGTATTCGTCGAGGGTGGGCTCGGGCATGATCGTCGGAATCCGCTTGGCGATCATGGACTTCCCCGAGCCGGGCGGGCCGATGATCAGAAGATTGTGCGAGCCGGCCACGGCGATCTCGACGGCACGGCGGACGGAGTGTTGGCCCTTGATCTCCGCGAAATCGGTCTGGTTCTCCGGAGCGGGGCGTCGGATGAAGGGGCTTTCTTCGGTCCGGGTGGGCTCGATGCGAATCGTTCCGTCGAGGAACCGGCCCGCTTCGTCGAGGGACGAGATCGGATACACGGGGATATCGGTCACCAACGCCGCTTCCTGGGCGCTTTGCGGGGGGAGGAGGATGCCCTCTTTTTCTTCGCGGCGGGCGAGCATGGCGAGGGAAAGTCCGCCGCGGATGGGGCGCGTCTCTCCCGAGAGGCTGAGTTCTCCGGCGATCAGGTAGCGGTGGAGCGTGTCGGAGCGAAGCTGGCTGGTGGCGGCCAGAATGCCCAAGGCGATGGGAAGATCGAAGGAGGGGCCTTCCTTGCGAAGGTGGCCCGGGGCGAGGTTGATCGTCGTTCGGGTGCGCGGGATGTCGAAGCCGCTATTACCCAGTGCGGAGGAAACCCGGTCCTGGGACTCCTTGACTGCGGCGTCCGGCAGACCGACGAGCACGAGGCGGGGGTCTCCCGCCTCCCCGGTGTTGACCTCGACCTGAACCGGAAAGGCGTCGATACCCAGCAGAGATCCCGACTGAACAACGGCAAGCATGGAGCCATTGGATGGATCTGCCGCGGGAGTGTCACGCCGAAAGGCACGAGGATCGCATGATGATCGCAATCGAAATCCAACTCGGCCCCGTTTCGGAGTGCTTTCCTGTTTGATGCATCTGAAAGGCCCCTGCCCTGTTCCCGGTAGGCCATTTCCGGAAAAAGAATCTTTCCTCACCCCGGACATTTCGGTGTACTCATCTCTTTATGGTGATTTTCTTCCCGAATGAAGTGAGTGCCGTCGAGAAGCGTGCCGCCGCTACGCCGGACTCGGTGAAACGCTTCCGCTCTCTGGATCCCGCACCGGATATTCTCGTCGAGAAGGGGCTGGGTCTGGGATGCGGGTTTCCGGATGACGATTACGTGTCGGCGGGGGCGAAGGTGGTCGAGTCGAGAGAGGGCGGCCTGCAGGCCGCGGATGCCGTTCTGCGGGTCGGCGCTCCGACTGGCGAGGAACTTGAGGGCTACCGGTCGGGTGCCTTGTCGGTCAGTCTCCTGGATCCGTTCAACAACAGGGAGTTGCTCGCCGGTTTCTGCCGATCGGGGGTTGATGCGGTCAGTCTCGAAATGATCCCCCGGACCACGCTTGCCCAGAAGATGGATGTCCTCAGTTCACAGGCGAATCTGGCGGGATATTCGGCCGTGATCGTTGCGTCCCGGATCCTGGGAAAGATTCTTCCCATGATGATGACGCCGGCGGGGACCATTTCACCCGCCCGCGTGTTCGTCATCGGGGTCGGCGTGGCGGGTCTTCAGGCCATCGCGACGGCGAAGAGGCTGGGCGCCCGCGTCGACGCGTTCGATACGAGACCGGTGGTCGAGGAGCAGGTGAAGTCGCTCGGAGCCAAGTTCGTGAAGATCGATCTCGGTGAGACCGGAGAGACGGACCAAGGTTACGCCAAGGAGTTGACCCCCGAACAAATCGAGATGCAGCAGAAGGGCATGGCGAAGGTGTGCGCCTCGTCGGATATCGTCATCACGACCGCCAAATTGTTCGGTCGACCGGCTCCGCGCATCGTGACCGGAGAAATGATTTCGGGCATGAGGCCGGGTGCTGTGGTGGTGGACCTGGCAGCCGACACCGGCGGTAACGTGGAAGGGACGGTGCCCGATGAGGTAACTACGACCCCGGGAGGCGTGAAGATCGTGGGAACCCGTTGTCTGGAAAGCACCGTCGCACGGGATGCCTCGGAGATGTTCGCCTCCAATGTATTCTCTCTGGTGGAACACTTTTACAGCAAGGAATCCGGTTCTCTCGCCCTCGACGGCGACGACGAAATCCTCCGGGGTTGCCTGCTCGTGCGCAAAGGCGCGGTGGTCCACGAAAGATTCAAGAACTCCTGAAATTTTTACCCATGGATCTGGTCCTTCTACTTTTTATCTTCGTGCTCGCGGCCTTTCTCGGCTTCGAGCTGATTGCGAAAGTTCCTTCGCAGCTTCATACGCCCTTGATGTCCGGGTCGAACGCGATTTCGGGAATCACGGTGGTCGGGGCGATCATTGCAGCGGGGACGTTTGAGTCGACGTTCGCAAACTGGCTCGGGTTTGCGGCATTGATCCTCGCAACCATCAACGTGATCGGCGGATACCTGGTCACCGACCGGATGCTTGCGATGTTCAAGAAAAAAGGAAAGGCGCAGAAATGAGCGCGGCTGTTCTCAATATCGCGTACATCGCCGCGGCGATACTTTTCATCTTCGGGATCAAGATGCTCGGGTCGGCGGATACGGCCCGCCGGGGCAATCTGATCTCCGGCGCGGGCATGCTCCTGGCGATCGTCGTGACCCTCTTCAAGTCGGGAATGGATTTCCACCTGATCTGGATCGGACTGGGAGTCGGAACGGCTGTCGGCCTGGTATGGGCCCGTATGGTGAAGATGACCGGGATGCCCGAGCTGGTGGCCCTGTTCAACGGGTTCGGCGGTCTTGCCTCGGTGCTGGTCGCCTGGGCGGGGTATCAGGAATCCTTTGACATCGGAGTCTTCGGCGGGTCGGTCGATCCCTCCTTTACCGCTTCGGTGACGGCTGCGGCGGTCTGGATCGGAGCCTTGACGTTTTCCGGAAGCGTGATCGCCTGGGGCAAGCTCTCCGGCAAGCTTTCCGGCAAACCCACGGTGCTCCCCAAGCAGCGACTCATCGCGATCGTGCTGCTGCTTCTCTCCATCGGCTGCGGCGTGGCGTATGGGATGTTTCCCTCGAACACGTTTGCTTACGGAGTGTTTCTCTGCCTTCTCGTTGCGGGAATCGGTTTGGGAATTTTCGGAGTCCTTCCCATCGGAGGGGGCGACATGCCGGTGGTGATTTCCCTGCTGAACAGCCTTTCGGGCCTGGCGGCTTCGGCGGCCGGTTTCGCCATTCAGAACAACGTCTTGATCGTTGCGGGCTGTCTGGTCGGGTGCTCGGGATTGATCCTGACCCTGATCATGTGCCGGGCGATGAACCGCAATCTGATAAACGTCCTCTTCAGCGGCTTTGGCGGAGACGGAGGCGGACCGGCGGTGGAGGTCGAAGGGGAAATGAAGGCGGCCTCGGTCTCGGATGCCTATTATGTGCTGGAGGCGGCCCGGAGCGTCGTGATCGTTCCCGGCTATGGAATGGCGGTGGCCCAGGCGCAGCACGCCGTGAAGGAACTGGGCGAGATTCTGGAAGAGAACGGGGCGGAGGTGTTCTACGCCATCCACCCGGTGGCGGGGCGGATGCCCGGTCACATGAACGTGCT
This sequence comes from uncultured Puniceicoccaceae bacterium, assembly GCA_964492605.1. Taxonomy (GTDB): domain Bacteria; phylum Verrucomicrobiota; class Verrucomicrobiia; order Opitutales; family Puniceicoccaceae; genus Puniceicoccus. Next base: position 3,659 of record CAZBLJ010000036.1, on the reverse strand, counting down.
CCTGGCGGAGGCCGACGTCCCCTACGAGCAACTCGTGGAGATGGACTCGATCAATCCGCGGATGCCCTCCATCGATGTGGCGATCGTGATCGGGGCGAACGACGTGGTGAATCCCGCCGCCGCCGAAGACCCGGCGAGCCCGATTTACGGAATGCCGATCGTCAAGGCCCAGGAAGCCCGAACCGTCTATGCCTTGAAACGGGGGCAGGGAGCCGGATTTTCCGGTTTGGTGAACAAGCTCTACTTCCTCGAAAAGACGCGCATGCTTTACGGCGACGCGAAGGAGACGGTCACGGCCCTGGTTTCGGAGTTCAAGAGCTGAGGCGGCCGGGGCTTACCCTGGGGCCTTTCATCTGGCTCGCAGTGGGTCGAATTCCCAAAAGGAACTCCGGCTTCAGCCGGAGACGGTCGCGTGGGCGGCTGAAGCCGCCGGTCCGTTACCCGGGAACTCCGCCTCGTGACCGTCGTAGCCCGAAGGGCAAAGTCGGTTCAGCCGGAGAGTAAGCCCGAAGTGGGGCAAAATTCCTGAACGAACGCCTGTATTCTGCCAGATGAAATGCCCCTGGGGGCCTTTCACGTTTGCGATGCCACGAGCTGGGAGAAGTGGCCGTCGCTTTCCTGCAGACTTGCGAAACTGCCGGTTTCAAGAATTTTCCCCTTGCTGAGGACGATGATCCGGTCGGCGTCCTTGATGGTGCTGAGCCGGTGGGCGATGGTGAGGACGGTGCGCCCCTCGGAAAGGCGGTGGAGAGCGTCCTGGATGAGGCGTTCGCTCTCGTAATCCAGGGCGGAAGTCGCTTCGTCGAGGATCAGGATCCGGGGATTCCGGAGGATGGCGCGGGCGATGGAGAGGCGTTGGCGCTGCCCTCCCGAGAGACTCGCTCCTCGCTCGCCGACCCGTGTCTGGAAGCCCTCTGGAAGCTGTTCGATAAATTCCAGTGCGTTGGCCCGTTCGGCTGCTTCGCGCACCTCCTCGTCCGTGGCGTTCCATCGGGCGAAGCGGATGTTGTCGATGACGGAGCCCGAGAGGAGAAGGCTTTCCTGCATGACGATGGCGCATTGTTGGCGCAGCCACCGCATGTCGAGGTCCCGCTGGGCCACGCCATCGATCCGGATCTGCCCCTGCTCCGGACTGTACAGGCCGAGGACCAGATTGGCCGTGGTACTCTTTCCGGAGCCGGAATGCCCAACGAAGGCCACCTGCTCACCCGGGCGGATATCCAAATTGATGTCGGACAGGGCGGGTCGATTCGATCCGGGATAGGAGAAAGTGACCTCTTCAAACTCAATATGCCCCTTCATGCGGCTCAGGCGTTGCCGTCCCTGCCATTCCTCGACGTAACGGCTGTCGATCAGCTCGCGAAGGCTGTTGTAACTCTCCCGTCCGATGAAAAACTGCTGACTGAACTGGATGAACATCTGGATCGGCATCAAAATAACCGGGAGTCCGGCCAGGAATGCGAAGAGCGTGCCGATCGAAAGACTGCCACCGACCACCAGCCATGCTCCGCCGGCAACGACGATCACGTTGAGAAGCTGCGTGCTAACATGCGCGAACGTGCCGAAGACCGCGTTTACCATGATCTGATTCACCCGGGTCTGCAGGTAAACCTCGCTGGTGCTTTCCAGGGTGTCGGTAGCCCGCGATTCCTCCCCGAAGCCGCGAACCAGGCGCAAAGCGGAGATGTATTCGCTGGCCGTTCCGGTCAGCTTCTCCTGCGCAACGCGGCTTTCGTGATTCGAAGCCTTCATCTTTTTGAAAAAGAAGAACTTGCTGATTGCATAGATCGGAATGATCGCAAGAACGACCAGGCTGAGCTGCCAATTGAGAAGAAACAGGATCACGATCACGCTGCCCGAATACAGGGTCGTGGGCAGCAACTGGTTGACCATCGGCATGATCGCCATTTCGACCTTCTGGGTATCGAAGGCGTATTTGGAAAGCAGCCGCCCTGATTTCGTCCGATCCAGATACCCGAAGTGAATGAACTGGAGCTTCTGAAACACCCGGCTGCGCAGGCCCGCGATCATCCGCGAGACTTCCAGGGCGAACACGCGTGTTCCCTCGATCGCCAACACATAGTGCAAGATCAAAAGCCCTATGATCAAAACGGTGAGTGCGACAATCCCCCCCGTGTTGCCGCTTTGGACATAATCGTCGATGATGATCTGGAAGAAAAACGGAAGGGGGGCGATCGTTAGCGATCGCAGACAGGCCAGGAGCAATCCGGGGATCAGCCGACGTTTATGGCTCAAGACGAACCCGAGAAGTTCCTTGGCGTCGTGGTGAGGCTTTCCGTGGTCGGATGCTTCGTTCATGGCGTCCCTCCGGTCGTCCGGGTTTCGTCGCTCAAACGCCGCCGTGCGTTCTGCCCGCTGAGCGCATCGAGAATGGCATCAAGCAAAGTCCGGCGCCCGAGCACGAGTTCCACCTCGACGGTGGAACCCTCCACCAGAGTGAACGGCGGATCGTCGACCGCGATTTCAACCTCGTAGCGCGGCCCGTCGGAACTCTCCGATTCGGGGCTCAGGGGCAGTTCGGAGATTCGTCCGGTAAACTCGTCGCCTACGAGCGAACCCGCCATCCGGCTGGTAATCCGGGCCAGACCCCCCACTTGAAGTAAGTCGAAATTTCGCTCTCCCACCAGAGCTTCTACTTCGACGGGCCCGGACTCGTCGATCACCTCGAAGACAAAAGCACCCTTTTCCACCGCCATGCCTTCATAGTTGAAATCAAGCGTGGCGATACGACCCTCGAAAGGGGCGCGGAGGGTAAGGCGGTCCCTCATCCGGGCCAGAAGCTCGACTTCTTCCTCAAGGGCGGAGTGAGCGGCTCTTGCTTCCTCCAGAAGCGCCAGCAGGCGCTTTCGGGAGAGTTCGAGCAGACCTTCATCGACCCACTCGCCCTTGATGCGCGCCTCGATCAAGGCCCCTTCGGCTTCCATGAGAGAAAACCTCTCTTCTCTCAGCCGCAATTCCGTCACCAGATCCCGGGCGACAGCCTCCTCGAACAGGGAAACCATTTCCTTCCGGGCATCCAGCATGTCTTCCATCCAATCCAGCCGGGCCTTGGCGGCGACCAGCAGGGCGTCGCCCGGACGGACGTCCCACTCTTCCAGAGCAATCTCCGCTAGCGCCAGAGCACGTTTGGAGGAAGCCAGACGATGCTTCTGCGCCAATAGCAATTCCTCGTCCGCTGTGTTCTCCAGTTGCAACACCACTTGCCCAGGAGTAACCGAATCGCCCTCGCTGACCCTGACCTCGGAAACAATTCCGCCACGCGGTGCGAAAACCGGCAAGGATCGTTTGTAGGCGACCACTCCGGGAGCGGCGACGGTGAAATCCGAGTCGATGAAAAAAAGAGCCCCGGCACATAAAAACACGCCGAAGACCGTGTAAAACCAGTTTATGGGACTGATTCTTCCAAAAATCTTTTGCTGTCTTCCGTCGTTTGAATCTTGAACGCACATTCCGATCACCGGCGTATTCCTTCGAGAACGAAATCACGGCACAAGAATACGCGGCTGGAAAATTAAGAGCACGTTTCTCCTGCGCAGCGCAAGCCAAACCTGACTCTCGAGTGGCTTTAACGGAAGGTCCCCCTTCAACCGGCCCGGCGGTCGCGTTGTCTTCTCATCCAGTGGGGACGGTCGTCGATC
>CAZBLJ010000035.1:0-17271 GCA_964492605.1 uncultured Puniceicoccaceae bacterium | reverse complement strand
TCGAAGAGCGTAGAAGGAAGGGCGAAGTCGGTTCAGGCGGAGAATAAGCCCGAAGCAGGACAAAATTCCTGAACAAACTTCTGTTTTCTGCCAGATGAAAGGCCCCTGAATTTTTGTGAGTGGACGCTTGCCTGCGACCGATCCGACGGACATCGGGACCCTCCCTCTACGAGAGGAGGCGTTGCCAGACTTCGGGAGCGATTTCCTCGGGACGGGCCGTCGGATCGAGCTTCTCCGAGGCGAGAATACCGGCCCTGCGTTCCTGTTCGGAGGGCGGGAGACTGCGGAAAGACTGCCGGAGCATTTTCCGGCGCTGGCCGAAGATCCGGCGGAGTTCGTTCACCGCTTCCGGTGACAGCCGCAAGGGGGACGGCTTCTGCTGCCAGACGGCGAACCGTGACTCCACCCCCGGTGCGGGGTAAAAGGCCGCGGACGGAACAGCCCGACTTTCCTTGGCCTCGAAGGCGAGTTGCATACGGATGGCGGTGGGACCGTAGCTTTTGGATTTGGGCCGGGCGGTCGTGCGCTCGAACCCCTCCTGTTGCAGGATGAGGAAGAGGCTGTCCGGAAGCGGACTCCCCGGTCGAAGCAGGGAATCCAGCCAGGGGGACGTGATGGCGAAGGGCAGGTTTGCCAAAAGCACGAAAGGGTCGCCGCAGGGTGCGAAGCCGGCAAGAGGGTGCTCGACGGCGTCTCCCTCGAGAAGGGTAAGGTCCCGCCCTTCGAATCGGTCGCGAAGGAACTCACACAACCGCCCGTCGATCTCGACGGCCGTTACGGGGTGGCCGCGTTCGAGAAGTACGGACGTGAGGGCGCCGGTGCCCGGCCCGACCTCCACGACGGGAGTGCCAGCGGGAAGATTCGCGACGGCTTTTCGGATCCAGTTTCCGTCCACCAGGAAATTCTGCCCCAGTCGCCTGGACGGGCGGACGCCTAGCCGCTTCAGGGTCTGCCGGACGGATTCCACCAAGAATCGGAGACGGTCCTTAGCCGCTTTTGAATTCGTCGATGAGTTCGCCGGGGTCTTCGGCGCGGACGAGGGCTTCCCCCACGAGAATCGCATCCGCACCGCACTCCCGCGCCCGCGCGGCATCCTCTCCGGAAAAGATGCCCGATTCGCTGATCGTTAAAACGTCTTCCGGAATCAGGGGAATGAGGCGTTCGCTGATGGAAAGATCGGTGACGAAGCGGGTCAGGTCGCGGTTGTTGACCCCGAGCAAGACCGGGTCGAGACCAAGAGCGGTTTCCAGTTCCCGCTCTTCGTGGATTTCGTAGATGGAGTCGAGACCGGCCAGGTCTGCGGCCTCGCGAAGCCGCTTCATCTCTTCAACCGAAAGCGCGCGAACGATGATCAGGATGGCGGATGCCCCGGCCTCGGCTGCTTCGAGGACCTGGATCGGGTCGACCATGAAGTCTTTCCGCAGGCAGGGCACGGTGCGGTTGTGTTCGCGGATGAAGTCGACGACATCCCAGAGATCTTTCATGGATCCGGCGAAGTACGGCTCGTCGGTCAGGATGGAAAGGCAGTCCGCCGCGCCGTTGACGTAGCGACGGGCCTGTTCGACGGAATCGAGACTTTGGTTGATGGTGCCGGCGGACGGAGAGCGGCGTTTGATTTCGGCGATGACGGCGAGGGTATCGGAACTCGAAACCGCGTGGGAGAATCGAAAGGTTTCCTTCCCACGGAGGAGCACCAGTTCCTCCTCCCGAACCGGCCGGATCCGGCCGGCAAGGTCGGCACGCTTCCGCGCCATGATTTCATCGAGCTTGTTGTGCATGGAAAAGTTTGTGAACGGTAAGGTGTAGAAAAACAAGACGGACGAATCGAGCGAAATACAACCCGCCTCCCATCCCACCGGTTTCCTTGAGTGCGACAAAACTTTCGACGATCGTCGAAAGTTTTGTCGCAAATGTGGGGGGGTGGTTTCCTCGCTGGACTCGGTGTGGTAATTGTGTTCTTCGAACTGCTTTTCGCCCTACCGCGTAAAAGATGAGGGTAGGGGGACGAGATCTCCAGGATTCGGCGCATCCCTTGCGAGGCGGAGAGACGGACCGAAATATGCACTCGACGAACAATGCGATTGCTTTGTCCAACCGGATCTTTAGAGTTATGCCGAGAATTCAGGAAGCGGCGATGAAAGCCGTCGAAGAAGCGAGAGAACAGAACCCTTCGGAGTGAGGTCCGAATCCGCCGCAGGCTGGGCGGTTGCCTCTACAATTCCGTATACTTCGCCGAGCGGCCTTTGGCTTTCTCCACGGGGTATTTCTCTGCGTTTCGCGTCATCTTCGCGGCGATGGCCGCCGACAGGTCCGTGTCGGTCATGTTGGCGAATTCGATACAGTAGATGACGATGTCGGCTATTTCTTCCCGGATGCGGTCCATCCGGTCCGGGTCGCGGGCTACGTCGCGTGAGGTTCCCGACTCCATCCAGAGAAAGTGTTCGAGGAGTTCGCCGGCTTCGGCGGCAATGGCCATGGAGAGATTTTTGGGCGAGTGGAATTGTTCCCAGTCCCTCTCTCTGGCGAAGGCGAGAACCCGCTCCTTGATTTCCTCCAGATTCGTTTCGGAGTCTTTCATCAGGATTCTTCTTCGGGATCGGGGGTTTCCTGGGCGATTCGTTCGGTGTCGTCCTGGATGACCGAGTCGACGCCCACGCGACGGGTTTTCGGGAAGGACTGGAGTCCGCCGAGGGAATCGCGTTGTCTTTCGAAGAGCATCTCGCTCTTCGCATAAGCGACGATCAACTGTGCGACACTCAGGAGGGAATGGATGTTGGTGCGCTCGTAGCCGTGGGAGGCGTCCACACCGAAGGTAACCAGGGCCGTGCGGATGTCGTTGCCGGCGTCGAGGGCGGAGGCGCTGTCGCACCGGTAGTGGCGGAAGATGTCGCGTTGATGCGGGATGCCGCGGTTCTGGCAGAGGTGGAGCAGGTGGTGCGTGAGGTGGTAGTCGAAGGGGCCGGAGGAATCGGCCGCGCAGAGGGTTACGCCGAATTCACGGGAGCTTTGGCCCGGTCCGACGGTTCCGTTGTCGATGGTGACCATCTCCGCGACGTCCCCGTGGAGTACGGCGGAGGCGCCCGAACCGACCTCCTCCGAGATGGTGAAGAGGATGTGGAGGTCGACCGGAAGCTCGATGTCGTTTTCTTTCAAACACCGAACGGCGGCCAAGAGGGCGGCGACACCCGCCTTGTCGTCGAGGTGGCGGGAATTGATGAAGCCGTTGGGCAGGATTTCGGTCTGGGCGTCGATGCCGACGAAGTCGCCGACCCGGATGCCCATCTGCTCCAGGCCTTCACGGGAGGAGATGTCGGCGTCGATCCGGATCTCGAGGTTGGACCACGAGGACGGTTGCGTGTCGACCTCGGCGTTGAAGATGTGCCCCGATGCTTTCAGGGGAAGGATCGTGCCGCGGATGATGGTGTCGTCGGTAAAGAGGGAAACCCTCGCGCCCTCCGCGAATCGAGCGGACCAGGTGCCGACGGGCACGATGCCGACGCGACCGTTCTCCTTCAGTTCGGAAACCATGGTGCCGATCGTGTCGAGGTGGGCGATGATGGCCCGGTCCGGGCTGCCTTTGGAGCCGGAGAGGGTGGAGCGGATGGCCCCCCGCCGGGTCAGCTCGAAACTGATGCCGAGTTCCTTGAGTTCGGAACAAAGCTCGCGCACGATCGGATCGGTGTAGCCGGTCGGGCTGTGGATGCGGAGAAGTCTCAGCAATGTTTCTTGCAGGTAGTTCTGATCAATGGGAGGAAGGTCGTGCATAGGTAGCGGAAGATGGAAGAATTTACCCGATCGACCGACTCTTCAATCTTTGAAAGAGGTTTCCGTCGGAAAGCGGTTCCGATCAGAAACTTTCCGTCTTTTTCACGGAGTGCGGGAAGAGAAAATCGATGAGTTTTTCGGCGGTGGGCTGGGGCTCGTGATTGGCCAGGCCCGGACGCTCGTTGGCCTCGATGATGACGTATTCGTCGCCCGTCGCGTCCGGGACGATGAAGTCGAGTCCCACGACCGGAATGGACAGGGCGCGTGCCGCGCGGACCGCCGCCTCGCGCAGGACCGGGTTCAGCTGGGAGGTTACGTCATGGATCGTGCCGCCGGTGTGCAGGTTGGCCGCCTTGCGGAGAGTGACGGTCCGCCCCTCCTCGATAACGGTTTCGAAATCGACTTCGGCTTCGCGAAGGCAGCGCTTCGTCTCGTCGTCCTTCGGAATCCGGCTTTCTCCGCCGGTTGCTGCGGAACGTCTTCGGCTCAGACGGTCGATCAGCTCGTCGACGGTGTGTTTGCCGGTACCGATGATCTCGGCGGGGCGGCGGACGGCCGCCGCGACCACCTCGTTGTTGATGACGATGATCCGGAGATCCTGGCCGGTGGCGAAGGATTCGAGAATGACTTCCCCGCCGCTCTCGCCGGCTTCTCTCACGGCGTCCTCCATGTCTTCGACGGAGCGGATGTCCACGGAGACCCCCCGGCCCTGTTCGCCGCGGGCCGGTTTGACGACGATTCGCCGGTGCTCGGCGAGAAAGGCGGCGTTCTCGCTCTCGGAGCCGGCGCGGAGCTGGGCCGGGGTGGAGAGGCCTTCCGCGCGCAGGAGTTCGCGGGTGAGTTCCTTGTCGTCGCAGCGCATGAGGGCGACGGCGGAGGTCATCTCGGTGAGCGACTCGCGGCAGGTGATCGAACGCCCTCCGAGGTTGAGGGTGAAAAAGCCGCGACCTGGGTCGGTATGGGTCACCTTGATACCCCGGCGAAGGGCTTCGTTGATGATGATCTCGGCGTAGGGATTGAACTCGGGGTCCGGCGGTTCGCCGATGAAAAGCCGTTCGTTGATCGAGTTGCGGCACTTTACGGCGAAGACGGCGACCTTCCGGAAACCCAGCTTTTCATAGAGGCTGATGGCTCCGCCGTTGTCGTGCATGACGGAGAGATCCAGCTGTTGTCGCCCACGGTCCCGCATCCATTCGATGGTCGCGCGGACCAGCGCTTCCCCGACGCCCGGCAAGTCCGCCTGCTTGTCGACGGCCAGTGCCCAAAGACTGGAGCCGTTTTCGATGTCGGCAAAGCTCTCCTTGTGATCCACCGCGAGCACCGCACCCAGCATCCGCCCGTCATCGTCGGCCCGGGCCACCAGATAGCGGAAGTTCCGCGACTCCCGGTTGTCCCAAACATAGTCGATGTCGATCGGCACCATCTTGTGGGAGGCGTAAATCCGATTGATCTCCCGCAATTCCTCCCGGGTTTCGACCGCGCCGACGAAGAAACCCGCCAGCTTCCGTCCCGACGGAGTATAGTCGTCGAAGTCGAGGCGGTACGTGTTGGACGGGTCGAGAAAGAGTTCCTGGGGCGCTTCGTTCAGAACGAGGTGCGGATCGTTCAGGTAGAAAGCGATATCCCTTTGCCCCTTCTTCTCCTTGAGAATGCTCGCGGCCACCGACTGCGGCGTGGGAAAGGTGTGGGCGAAGATCAGGCGACCCCAGCCGCATTGAAGAGTCAGCCCTTCGAAGTTCTTCGAATCTGCGTTGGAAGTCATGTGTCTCGATATTGCCGGATTTTCGGGCTTTGGTTCAAACGCCGTGGGTCTGCAGCCACATTTCCAAAAGGGCGATTTGGTAGAGCTTCGAGCCGCCCAGGGACGTAATGTGTTCCTCGGGGGCCTTGAAAACCCGGTCGACGTAGTCCGGGTTGAAGAGGCCGCGGGATCGGGCGGCTTCATTGGATAAGGCGTCCCGGGTCATTTCAAGGAATTCCCCCTTGAGATATTTGAGGGCAGGGACCGGAAAATACCCCTTCGGCCGGTCGATGACGCCGGCGGGGATGACCTTGCGGGCGGCTTCTTTGAGGGCGTATTTCCCCCCCTCGCGCACCTTCATTTCGGCCGGCATCTTCGCGGCGAACTCGACGACCTCGTGGTCGAGGAACGGCACCCGGGCTTCGAGGCTGGCCGCCATCGTATTGTTGTCGACCCGCTTGACGGGATCGTCGACCAGCATGATGCGCGAGTCGATCCGCAACGCCTTGTCGACGGGGCGGTCTGCACCGGGCTGATCGAAGTGGGATTGGACGAAGTTGAGGGGGTGGTCGCTGTCGGTCCGGTAACGGTCCGCCACGACCTTGCGATACTCGTCGAAATCCCGGTCGAAGAAGACGGAGGCGTAGTCCGCGACGGCGTCACGGCTCCGCATCATCTCCTCGTACCAGAAATAGCCGGCGAAGACCTCGTCCGCGCCCTGACCGCTTTGGACGACCTTGACATGCTTCGCAACCTCCCGGGAGAGAAGATAAAAGCCGACGTTGTCGTGGCTGACCATCGGTTCGCTCATTTGCCGGATGCACTCCCGCAGGGCGGGAATGGTGTCGGTCGACTCGATGAAGAGCTTGTGGTGTTCGGTTTTGAACCGGTCGACGATGATGTCGGAATACTTGAACTCGTCGCCCTCCTCGCCGTTAACGGATTCGAAACCGATGGAAAAGGTCTGAACCGCCGACGAATCGTGTTCGCAGAGCAGACCGACGATGAGGCTGCTGTCCAGGCCGCCCGATAGAAGCACGCCGACGGGGACGTCCGCGACCAAACGCCTTTTGACGGCGCGGCGCATGACCTCGAGGGTTTCGTCGATCCAGTCGTTTTCGGTGTAATCCTTGCGGCTGTCGTCGAGACCGTAATCGGCGGTCCAATAGGTGTTCGTCTTCATGGAACCGTCCGGTTCCACGAAGGCGAGGGTGGCCGGAGGGAGCTTGCGGATTCCGTTGACGATCGTATGGGGAGGAGGGACGACCGAGTGGAAGGTAAGATAGTACTGCAGGGCGACCGGATCGATAGACGTATCGACGCCGCCCGCCGCAAGGATGGCCGGCAGGCTGGAAGAGAAGCGAAGGTTCTCGGCGGACTTGGAGAAGTAGAGCGGCTTGATGCCCAGCCGGTCCCGTCCCAGGACGAGGCGGCCGGTTTCCCTCTCCGAGATGGCGAAGGCGAACATGCCGTTCAGCCGTTCGACGAAGCTCTCGCCCCAGGCGTGGTAGGCCTTGAGAATGACCTCGGTATCGCCGCGACTGAAAAACCGGTAGCCCTTTCCTTCCAACTCGGAGCGCAACTCCTTGTAGTTGTAGATGGCTCCGTTGTAGACGATGGAAAGGCCGAGTTCGGAGTCGACCATCGGCTGTCGGGAGGCGTCCGAGAGGTCGATGATTTTCAGGCGGCGATGGCCGAGAGCGGTTCGATTGGCCGCCCAGAGACCGCTCCCGTCCGGGCCTCGCCGACGCATCTCCGCACACATCCTGTCCAGCGCCCCGGCCTCAACCGCCCGGTCCCCGAAAACCATTTCTCCACAAATACCACACATATCGCTTTTCTTTTGAAATTACAGGTCCGGCAGACGCTACCCTGACGACGCGCAGCCTGTCAAAGGAAAGCCAAAAGGGCCACGACTGCTCCGCTTCATCGGCTCTTTCGCGACATTATTTCCGACGATCGTCGGAAATAATGTCGCGAAAGATGGGGTGGGTGAGGGTGGTTCGGGCTCGAAATCCGGGGTCGGAGGTGCATGGTTGGTGGGGTGTTGGATGTTCCGCTTCCTATTTTTTTCACCGTTTTCGTGACCATCGGAATGGTGCTTATCTTCGCTCTCTGGATTTATTACGACCGGATGGGGGTGCGTCGCAGGGATCGGCTCAACCAGACGGTTTTCCACTGCGTTCGCTGCGGGCATCTCTACGGGGTCCACGGCGAGGTGAAGAAGGCCGTCTGCCCCAAGTGCGAGTTGGAGAACATCCCTCTGAGGTTCTGAGGGGGAAGGGGGTGCAAATTTTGTGCTCTTTCCGTAATTGAAGGGTCCTCCCCCGGGTTTTTCGATCACGGCCGCTCAGTCAGGGCCCGTGTCCTGCGTTTCGACGATGTCAATTTCGGTTTGCCCCATGAATTCGGCGATCATCAGAAACTCGGAGGCGGGATCCATTTCGGAAAGGTCGTCGGTGCCAAGCAGGATGCGGATGGGTGAGGTCTCCGCCTCGCCGTAGGCCGCATCGAGATCCAGCCAGTGTTCGCCGTTCCAAACCTGTGTCCACATGTGGTAACCCATCCTGGGACGGTCGTCCGCGTCGTAGAAGCCGACGAGTCCGCTCGCCCCGCGGGCCGGAATGCCGACGGCCCGGGCCAACGCAGCGAGCAGAAGCGCATGTTCGGTGCAGTCACCTTCGCTTTCCTTGGCGGTCTCCGATGCGGTGGCGAAGCCGAAGTCCATCGATTTGGTGGCGATCGCCGAATCGGTCGCCCGAACCAGGGCGCGAACTTTGTCGGGAAAAGACATTTCATGGATTCCATCCGGAAGAAGCGCCTGGATCACAGGATCTTCGTAATCGACCAATCGGGAGGGCTCGAGATATTTCGATTCCACCTGGGTGCCGCCGTGCGTGGCATCGGGTAGGGTTCCCTTTCGCACGGTGACCCGGTAGGTGGTTTCATCCTCCCGCTCAACGCTTTGATTCAGGGAATCTTCGATCAGGGTGAAAACTTCCTCCGCAGTCGTGAGTCGGTAAGTTACCTCATGTTTCCCGAAAGGAATCGGCTCGTTCAATTCGATGAGGCTAGCCGTGAACAGATCGTTCGGTTGGAACTCCGCTTTCGCTTGCTCCTCGGTCGCTTTGAGCATCGTTATATCCAACGCCCCGACCGGGACGGCGGCTTTGAGGGTTTCGCCGTCTTCGTCCATCCAAATCGTCGCGGTTACGGGAAAGATCCCCAGCCGAATCGTCTGCTCCAGACGAAGGGCTTCGACGGTCCGTCCCCGGAAATCGATCGGTTCCGTGCCGACGAAGGTGCTTTTCGTCGGCAGCGCCTGGTTCACGGTTAATTCGGGAATGTAGGTGCGGGTTGTGATCGCGGTGCCGGGTTCCGACCGGAGCAATTCGACCAAGTCTTTGAAGAGTCCCCAACTCACGACGTATCCCGGTTCAAGCCGGGCAGTGTGGTCCCAGGTGCGGCCTCCCGCGGTTTTCGTGACGACCGCCCCGTCCTCGTCGAAGGCAATTTCCATTTTCGTCATGAGGATGCCTTCTTTGGTTATCTCGCTCATCGATATCGGGGTGCCATCCAGTTTCTCGCGAACGATGGATACCGTATCCATGGAGACAAGAGCTTCGTCCCGGCCCATTTTCATGTGGTTCCGGGTCTTCGTAACAATGAAGTCGTCTTCCCGCTCGAGGGTGATCCGCTCGAAGCCGATCTTCTCGCCGTTCATGAAAATTTCCATCCACTCGTCCGCGAAAATTCCCCGGGGAGGGTTTTCCGGGTCTATGTTGAGGTTGAGCCCTTGACCGGAGAGGCCTGCCGCGAGGAAAACGAGTAGGAAAAAGAGGGGGAATCGCATGGGCAAAGAGTGTTGGAACCCGAGACCGAAAGACAATCACGCACTTGATCCGGTTCTTTCCGACTTCGGAGGTCCTTCATCTGGCTTGGGGCAGGTCAAGTTCCCGAAAGAAACCCCGCCTCGTGACCCTCCTGGAAGGATATTTTAGAACAGACCTATTTTCTTTGACAGATTTCCGTTACGAATCGAGTCGAGATGGTTTTGCTTTTGCCCGCAGGGTTGGTAGCTTGGTCGCATGAGTATGGACCGGGACGAAATCGTCGACATTTTGGAAGAAATTGCCGTTCTTCTGCAAATCCAGGGGGAAAACACGTTTAAGATTCGGGCCTACGAAAATGGTGCCCGGGCTCTGGAACGAGCGACGGATTCGCTGGAAACCCTGGTCGAAGAGGGACGGCTGGAGAAGCTGGACGGGGTGGGGAAGGCGCTGGCTGAAAAGATTGCGACCCTTCACGAAACGGGCAGGCTCGAATACTACGAGAAGCTCCGGAAAGCCGTGCCGGACGGGTTGCGGGAGATGGCGGAGATCCCCGGATTGGGAGGAAAGACGATCCATCGACTCCATCGGGAACTGGGAATCGATACCCTGGACGGGCTGCGCGCGGCCTGCGAATCCGGTTCGGTAGCTTCGCTGAAAGGTTTCGGCGAGAAGAGCGCCCGCAAGATCCTTCAGGGTATGCAGAACCTCGAGCGTTTCTCCCGTCGACAGCTTTTGGCGGAGGCGGAGGAGATTGCGCTACCGATTCTCGACGGGTTGAACGGGTTGGACGAGGTGATGCGCGCCGAGATCGCCGGAAGCCTGCGTCGGCGCAAGGAGACGGTCGGCGATTTGGACTTCATCGTAGCTTCCGAAGAGCCGGGGCCGGTGATGGAATGGTTTACGTCGCTCGACGGGATCGAGGAGATCATTGCGAAAGGTGAGACGAAGTCCAGTATCCGGCTCGAAGGCGGGTTCCAGGCCGATCTCCGGGTTGTGGGGGATCACCAGTTCGCCGGGGCGCTTCATCACTTTACGGGGTCGAAGGACCACAACGTTCGAATGCGGAAACGGGCGCTCGAGAGAGATTTGAGCCTGAGCGAATGGGGTCTTAAGAAAGGGAAGGGCGACGGAGACCATGAGACCGTTCGGGATGAGGAGGAGCTATTCCAACGCCTCGATCTTGCCTGGATCCCTCCGGAGCTGCGGGAGGGAGGGAACGAGATCGAATGGGCGGAGTCCGGGAGGCTGCCCGAGCTGCTGCAAGCGGATCAGATCCGGGGCGCCCTTCACAATCACACGAATGCTTCGGACGGACGGGCGACGCTGGAGGAGATGGCGGCCGCAGCCGATGATCTGGGATGGGAATACCTGGGGATCGCGGATCACAGTCGGGCGAGTTTTCAGGCGAACGGGTTGTCCGAGGAACGATTGCGGGAGCAGCTCCGGGAAATTCGGGAACTGAATCGGAGTGGCAAGGCGAAAGTCCATGTCTTTGCGGGAACCGAGTGCGATATCCTCAAAGACGGCTCGCTCGATTATCCGGACGATCTCCTCGCCGAGTTGGACTATGTGGTCGTCTCGATTCACCAAGGAGGATTCGGACAGGACCGGGATACGGTTACGGAGCGAATCGTCAAAGCGCTCGAGCATCCGTCCACGACCTTGCTGGCTCATCCGACCGGGCGTCTCCTGCTCCGACGCGAACCGTATCCGGTCGATTTGAAAAAGGTGATCGACGCGGCTGCGGCGAACGGCAAATGGATTGAGATCAACGCCCATCCGATGCGGTTGGACATGGACTGGCGCGAGTGGGGACGTGCGCGGGAGAAAGGCGTTCTTGCGTGTATCAATCCCGACGCCCACCGGGCCGACGGGTTGAAGAACATCCGCTACGGAATCGATACCGCCCGAAAAGCCGGTCTGGAGGCGAGCGAGGTGGCGAATACGCGCTCGCTCAAGGAAATGAAAAAGCTCCTGGGCCTGGCCGGGGGGTAGCCCGCAGTCGTTCGTTTCGGACTGCGAATCTCCCCCAGCGGGATCACATCACGTGACTGGGAACGTACTCGCGAACGGGAACCAGAAAGCGGCCCAGCTGTGAAGGCGGTGTTTCGTCCAGGGTGTCCAGGGTTACGGCCCGGTCGACGGATATCTGGTTGATCGCGGTGCGTCGAAGGCTGGTCAAATAGGCTCCGCAACCGAGTTTCTGGCCGAGATCGTGGGCGACGGTGCGCACATAGGTGCCTTTGCTCACCTCGATGCGGAAAGTCACATCCGGTCCCTCCATGGCGAGCAGGTCGAACTTACGAATGGTGATGAATCGCGGCTCGCGCTCCACTTCCTGTCCTTTGCGGGCGAGTTTGTAGAGAGGAACTCCCTTGATCTTCTTGGCGGAAAACATGGGAGGGGTCTGGTATTGGTCGCCCAGAAAGTCTTCGAAGAGACTCTTCATCTCGTCTTCGCCGGTGTCCGGTACGTCCTTTTCCTCGATGATTTCTCCGTCGGCGTCCTGGGAGTCGGTGACGGCGCCGAGTCGGAAGGTTCCCTCGTAGGTCTTCGACTGGCTCATCAGGAAGTTGGAAGCTTTCGTGGCCTTTCCCAAAAGGAGAATGAGCAGCCCCGTCGCCATCGGGTCCAGTGTCCCGGCATGGCCCACCTTTTTCATCCGATAGATCCGCCGGATCCGGGAAACCACATCGTGGGAGGTCAAGCCGGGGGGCTTGTCGATAAAGAGAAGTCCGTCAACGCTGTTCGTGTCAGCCATCTTTACTTGAATCGGTTTTTCGGAGGTGTGTTTCGAGAAGGGAAACGAGTTTCGGATAAAACTCCTCTATGGTTCCTTCGTAGCGGAAGCCGGCCGCGCAGGCGTGGCCTCCTCCGTCGAATTGCCGGGCGATGCCGTCCACCCGATGAACGGGGTCTTTGGAACGCAGGCTGCCTTTGATCTTCCCTTTCGTCTCTTCGAGGAAAACGCCGATCTCGACTCCTTCGATGGCCCGGGCGTAGTCGACGAATCCTTCGGAATCGTCCTTGGAGGTTCCGGTCCGTTCGTACTCCCCGTCGTGAATACAACCGGAGCAAACCAGCCCTCCCAGCTCGAGTTTCAGGGTGGCGAGGAAAGATTGCAGGAGCTGCATGCGCCCCATGCTCTCGCGCTCGTAAAGAATGGTTGCGACCTCGGCGGGCTTGGCACCGTATTCGCAGAGGTGGCAGCAGATTTCGAAGGTTCGTGTGGTGGTGGAGGGAAACCGGAATTGACCGGTGTCGGTGGCGATTCCCACGTAAAGCGCCTTCGCGGTGGTCTCGTCCAATTCGTAACCGAACGCGAGGAATAGCTCCGCAAGGATCTCGGCCGTCGCGCAGGCGTGGGGCACGACGAGATTGTGCTCGGCGTATTCCGGGTTGGATATGTGGTGGTCGACATTGAACAAGGTGTTCGGAAGCGACTCGCGGAGGGCGGCCCCGATCCTCGCCTCGTCGGCGCAGTCGACGGTGATCGCCTCGTATCCGGTCGGGTCGAAATCGGCGGCCGCCCGGAACGGGGTGTCGCCGATGAAATCCTCCAGGTTTTTCGGAACGGTGTCGGATTGCACGGCGACCGCGTCCACGCCGTAGTCCCGGAGAAAACGGGTCAGTGCGACTTGCGAGCCGATGCAATCGCCGTCGGGCCGCAGGTGTCCGCAGACCGCGACTTTGCGGCCTTTCCACGAGGCGAAGGTGTTTTTCAGGGAGTCGCGGTTGAAGAGTGGGCTGAGAGGGAGGTCGCTCATGGTTCGGGTTCGTTTTCGAGTTCGTCGATCAGGCCGATCACGTCGAATCCCCGCTCGAGGGAGTTGTCGCGGATGAATTCGAAGAACGGCAGGTATTTGAGAATGACGGCTTTTCCTACTTTGCGGCGGATTTCGGACGCGTGGGTGCGGAACAATCTCTCCGCGTCCTTCTCCTTCTCCGGACCACCGAGGACGGAATAGAAGACGCGCGCCTGACGGAGGTCCGGCGATACGTCGACTTCGGAAATCGTCGTGTAAACGGCTTCGCTACGGTAGTCCGTATGGAGGATCTGGCTGATCTCCCTTTTGAGGAGTTCGTCCACTCTGAGTTTGCGCTTGGCCACCTCACAGGGTCGGTCGGATCTTTTCGACGGCGAAACACTCGATCAAATCACCTTCCTGATAGTCGTTGTGGTTTCCGATGCCGACACCGCATTCGAATCCGGCGCGGACCTCGGTGGCATCGTCCTTGAAACGCTTGAGCGTGGCGATTCGGCCCTCGTGGACGACATCTCCTTTCCGTATCAGTCGGGTCGTGGCGTTCCGCTGGATCTTGCCTTCGGTGACCATGCAGCCGGCGACAAAGCCTTTTCCGAGCGGGAAAACCGCGCGCACTTCCGCAACGCCGAGCTTCTTCTCCTGCAGTTCGGGCTCGAGGAGGTCCGACATCGCGTCGCGCACCAGGTCGATCAGGCGGTAGATGATGTTTTCCTGGAGGATTTGAACGGAGAGGTGTTTCGCATGGCCCTGAACGCCGTTTTCGAGCCGGACGTTGAAACCGATGATGGTTGCATCGGCGGCACCCGCGAGTTCGACATCTTTCTTCGTGATCATTCCCACGCTCTTGCCGACAATCTGGAGTTCCACCTTGTCGGACGGCAGTTCTTCAAGCATGCCCTGGATCGCTTCCAGGGAACCGTGGACGTCGGACTTGACGATAACTTTGAAGGCCGTCTTCTGCGTGCTTTCGATCGCGGAGAAGAGGTCGTCGAGGTTGGAACCGCCCGATTTGGCTTCCCGTCGCGCCTCCTCCTCCTTTTTCTTCTTTTCGTCGAGGACTTCCTCCGCGATCCGTTTGGCTTCCCGTTCGTTTTTGACGACTTCGAAGGCTGCGCCGGATTCCGGGGCCTCGCTCCACCCGATTAACTTGACGGGCGTGGAGGGGCCGGCCTGTTTGACGATAGTACCCCGATCATCGTGCATGGCTTTGACCTTGCAGGAGCAGGTGCCGGAGACCAGGGCGTCCCCGGCTTTCAGGATTCCCTTTTGGACCAATACTGTTGCGGTGGGTCCGCGGCCCTGTTCGATTTGCGATTCGACGATGATGCCGGAGGCCTTGCCTTGTCCGACCGCCTTGAGTTCCATCACTTCGGATTGGAGACGGATCATTTCGAGGAGTTGGTCGATGCCTTCTCCTTTCAGCGCGGAGACGGGCACCGTGATGACGTCGCCTCCGAGGTCTTCGGGCGGGATGCCGCGTTCCTGCATTTGGGCCTTCACCTTGTCCGGATTCGCTCCCTTCGTGTCGATCTTGTTGATCGCCACGACCAGCGCCGTTTGGGCCTTTTTGGAAAACTTCAGCGCCTCGTCGGTTTGCGGCTTGAATCCGTCGTCGGCCGCCACGACCAGGATGGATATATCGGTCACCGAAGCTCCCCGCTCCCTCATTCCGGAGAATGCGGCGTGGCCGGGAGTGTCGAGGAACGTGATCTTCTCCCCGTCCGATTCGACTTGATAGGCTCCGATGTGCTGGGTGATGCCGCCGAACTCTTCGTCGACGATCTTCGCCTTCCGAATAGCGTCCAGAAGGGTGGTTTTACCGTGGTCGACGTGGCCCAGGATGCAGACCACCGGGGGACGCGGCTCCAGCAGGGTGCTCTCGTCCACTTCTACCTTCTTTTTCTTCGACTCTCCGCCGACTTCTCCGCCGCCGCGATGCTTGATCTCGAGGACGAATCCGTGCGCTTCCGCGACCTTGGCGGCGATATCCTCTTCGATGGTCTGGTTCATCGAGGCGAAAATGCCGCGATCCATCAGATCGGAAAGCAACTGGAAGGGTTTCAGCCCCAGCTGGACCGCAAAATCCCGGACGATGATGGGAGGTTTGACCTGAATGCTCGTGGAATCCTCCGAAGGCGGATCCGTATCGCCATCCGTCGTTTCGGCGGGCCGGGGAGGCGGGGGGGCTTTGGACTCGGGGGGAGCCGGGGGTCGCGGAGCCCCGGGCCTGGCGGGAGGGGGCGGAGGTTTCGGAGCGCCGGGAGGCTTGGGCGCACCCGGCGGTTTGGGAGGTCCCGGCGGTCGCGGGGCTACGGGAGGTCTTGCGCCGCCCGCTGGCGGGGGAGGGGGTTTCGGCGCGGTCCGGGAAGGAGGGGGAGTTGCCGGAGCGGACGGCTTGGGAGTTATCCGCTCGACCTTCGGCGGCGAGGGTGCTTTGGCGGCCTTTTCGGCTTCTCTCTCGGCTTCGACCTCTTCCCTGGTTCGGACGATAGGCCCTTTCGGACGCTTGAATTCTTCTTTCGGCTTTTTTTCCTCGGGGGCTGGCTTTTCTTCGGTCGGAGCCTTTTCGGTCGGAACCTCTTCGGCTCCTTCTTTCTTGCCTAGTTCTTCGATCAGGGAATCGGCGCTGATGTTGTCGATCGTGCTCGAGACGCTTTTTACGGCGAAACCACGGTCTTGAAGCAACGTCAGCAGCTCCTTGTTTTCCATGCCGATCTCTTTAGCGATCTGGTGGATGCGGACACTCATGCTGTTCTTTGAAGCTTCTTTGGGTTCGGTTTCGGATTACGGGTGGCGGAGGGTTTCAGCTCGGGGTGACGCGGGAAAGAATCTGGCCGGATTCTTCTTCGGAGAAGCCCATGTCGACCAAGTCGCCGACCTCGACTCCTTCGAAAGCCGCCGGCGAGTTGATCCCGGTCTGGACCAGACGCATCGCCAGGGGCGGCTCGAAGCCGAAGGCGTCCACGAGACTCTTGGCGGCGGATTCCATCTGCTCGCTCATGGTGACCTGCCTGGTCTCCTTTCGGCGGATGTCGAGTTTCCACCCGAGCAACTGCGAAGTGAGCTTGGCGTTCATGCCGCCGCGTCCGATGGTCACGGAAAGATCGTCCTCTTCGATTTCGAAGCTGATGCGATGGTTCTTCTCGTCGACGTGGATATTGCGGGGAACGGCCGGGCTGAGCGCCTCGACAAGTTGTTCGTTGATATCCGGATAGTAGCGGATGATATCGATCTTTTCCCCTCCGAGTTCCCGAACGATGCTTTTGACGCGGGAACCGCGGGCACCCACGCAGGCTCCCACCGGATCCACCTTGGGATCGGAGGTGTTTACGCAGATCTTCGTACGGTAACCGGGTTCGCGCGACATCCGTTCGATCGATACGGTGCCGTCGGCGATCTCCGTCACCTCGAGATCGAGGAGTCTTCGAACGAAACGGAGACTGGAGCGGCTCAGAATGATGCTGGGTCCGCGGTTGCCCGTTTCGATCTTCAAAAGCAGAGCCCGGATCCGATCGCCCGGATTGAAATTCTCGCGCGGGATCCGCTCTCGGCGGGGGAGGAGGCCTTCGGTTTTGCCGATATCGATAATGAGGTCGCTCCGGTCGCGCCGATGGACGGTGCCGCTGACGATATCGCCGATCTGGTCCTTGTATTCGTCGAAAACCTTCTCGCGCTCGAACTCGCGGATCTTTTGGAGAATCGCCTGTTTGGCCGTCTGGGCGGCGATTCGACCGAGATAGGAAGGATCGATCGGTTTTTCGATGATGTCACCGACCTGTGCGTCCGGGTTGATCTTGCGGGCGTTCTCGACGTGGATCTCCTTCTCCGGGTCACCGACGGAGTCGGTGGCGGTGAGGATGGACCAGGCTTTCAAATTTCCGGTTCTGGGTTCAATCTCCACGCGGACTTCCTGCCCGGCGTGTAGACCTTTCTGCGCGGCATTACGAATCGAATTGGAAATGGCGGAAATCATGTCTGCTCGACTGATTCCCTTTTCCTTTTCCATGTATTCGAGGATGGAGAGAAGTTCGCTGCTCATGTTTGAAGAATAAAAAAAGCGGGCCGAAACCCACTTTTCCGTTTGGTTGGATGTAAAGTGAAGCGAGTACCCTGTCAGCTCATCACGGGAGAGTCAAGAACCACTAAACCCCGTGCCTTTGCCAAA
>CAZBLJ010000034.1:11761-17340 GCA_964492605.1 uncultured Puniceicoccaceae bacterium | reverse complement strand
TGGATGCGACCCTGACCGCTGCCATTTGTGGCTGGATCGGTCGGCGGGAAGTTCGTAGGCTGTCAAAGTGCGTGTCATGATCGTAGTCGTTTTGATTTTGATCCTCTCGGTCGCCGCGATTGGTTTCTTCCATTGTGTGAAGGGTCTGCCGGAAGGTCTGAATCTGAGGGGTCCGGACCGGGTGGTGGACCCGGGCGACATCGAATTCTTCGCCGACATCACCGCGTCGAGAGAATCCACCGGAGA
Organism: uncultured Puniceicoccaceae bacterium; assembly: GCA_964492605.1. GTDB lineage: Bacteria > Verrucomicrobiota > Verrucomicrobiia > Opitutales > Puniceicoccaceae > Puniceicoccus. The sequence goes on along the minus strand of CAZBLJ010000034.1, from coordinate 17,094 downwards.
ACGGTGGGTCCGGCGGGAGATTTTCGAGGAGGTGATCCGCCGAATCGGGGAAGCCGAATCGATGGTCGTTGCGGACTTCTTTTTGATCAACGAGTTCGCCGGAGCCTCGGTGGAAGTCGCGGAGGGGGAAAAGTCGTTGTCGCGTCGGTTCGTCGAGGCGCTGGCGAATGCGAAACGCAGGAATCCCTCGATGCCGGTGATCCTGATCACGGATCCGATCAATACGGTTTACGGGGGCAGGGAACAGCCCCTGTTCGATCTGCTGCGCCAATCCGGGGTGGAAGTGGTTCTGACGGATATCCGCCAGCTGAGGGACAGCAACCGGGTGTATTCGCCGTTATGGCGAACCTTCATCGAATGGTGGGGAGGAGGTTCTCCGGAGGGGGAGATGTTGGACAATCCTCTGGGAGAAGGGAAGGTCGGGATTTCGGCGGTTCTGGAGCTGCTGAACTTCAAAGCCAATCATCGCAAGGTGCTGATCACCGGGGATGGGGATCATCGCCTCCACGGCCTGGTGACCTCCGCCAATCCGCACAGCGCCAGCGCCTTTCACGGGAATGTGGCCCTCGGATTCGAAGGGCCGCTGGCGGTGGATCTCCTGCGGTCGGAGGAAGCCGTTTACCGTTTCTCCACGGGGAGGAATTTTCCACGCTCCATCCGGCGTTTTCTCGAACCTCAGCCCCATGCCGCGGGGGACGAAAACAGCCTGGAGGCCGTCGTCCTGACGGAGAAAGCCATCAAGGTCGAGTTGCTGGACCGGATCGACCGGATGGAGGCGGGGGACGAGGCGGACATAGCCATGTTCTATTTCTCCGATTTCGATTTGAGGAACGCCTTGGCCCGGGCGGAGCGCCGCGGTGCGACGGTGCGCCTGCTGCTGGATCCGAACAAGGATGCGTTCGGCCGGGAGAAAAACGGCATCCCGAATCGGCAGGTGGGCACCTGGTTGGCCCAACAAGGGGTGGAAGTGCGTTGGTATCGCACCGGTGGAGAGCAGTTTCATACGAAAATGGCCTTGTTTCGCTACGGGGAGGTGGAAGGGACGCTCGTGCTCGGATCCGCCAATTGGACCCGGCGCAACCTGAACAACCTGAATCTCGAGACTTGTGTCTCCGTGACCGGGTCCCTCCGGGCTCCGGTTTTCGTGGAGGCCGAACGATATTTCTCGTTCGTGTGGAGCAACAATTTTCTGCGCGGGCGAGAGGGCATCCCCCAGGATTTGCGAACCAGTCTTCCGCATGGGGCGTATAGAGACACCTCCTGGTGGAGGCGGACCCTCTATTGGCTGATGGAGGTGACGGGGGTCGGCACCTTTTAAGCCGCAGGCCTTACGAGTTCGGTTGGGCGGGTTTCGCGGGCTCTTCCGCGGGGCGCGCATCCCCTTTCTTCAGGGGGGCTACTTCGGTTTTCTCCGCTTCCGCGGTCGCTTCGTTCAGCTTGTCCGCGGCCTTTTCCATCAAAAAGGTCTGGGCGGAGAACGGCGCTTTCTTGCGGCGATGGGCGGGGGGTTTGGCATACAGTCCGCTGGGGCGCAGGTTCTTCGCCTGGGCGTTGTCCTTCAGATAGATCCGGAGGGTTTCGAGAATCTGCCGCCGCAGTTCGGTATTCTCGATGGGGAAAACGGCTTCGATCCGGCGGAAAAAATTCCGCTGCATCCAGTCCGCGCTGCCCACGTAGATCCGTGCGCGCCGTCCGTAGTTCTGGAAATAGAAGATGCGGGAGTGCTCGAGATAGCGCCCGAGGATGGAGCGCACGCGGATGTTTTCGCTAAGGCCTTTGACCCCGGGAATGAGCCCGCAGATGCCCCGGACGATCAGGTCGACCTTTACTCCCGCCTGCGAGGCGTCGTAAAGGGATTCGATGGTTTCCTGATCGATCAGGCTGTTGATCTTGGCGATGATGCGGGCGGGTTTTCCGGCCCGCGCATTGGATGCCTCCTGGCGGATGAACCGCTGGATCGAGGAGTGCAGGTTGAACGGCGCAACCAGCAAATGTTTGAATTTCGGGGAACGGGCGAAGCCGGTCAGGGAATTGAAAAGATCGGAGACCTCCTCGGTGATGTTCTTGCGGGCGGTGAAGTACGAGTAGTCGGTGTAAAGGCGGGCGGTCTTCGGATTGTAGTTTCCGGTGCCGAGATGGACGAAGCGCTTCAATTTGCCGTCGGTCTCCCGACGGATTACGAGAGAGGATTTGCAGTGGGTCTTGAGGCCGACCAGGCCGTAGACTACGTGGACGCCGGCCTCCTCCAACTGCCTGGCCCACTGGATATTGTTGGCCTCGTCGAAACGGGCTTTCAGCTCGATGAGGGCGGTGACCTGCTTGCCGTTGTTGGAGGCGTCGATCAACGCATCGATGATCGGGGAGTCGCCGCTCGTGCGATAGAGGGTCTGTTTGATGGCGTAGACTTTCGGGTCGTGCCCCGCCTGGCGGAGAAATTCGACGACGGGCGAGAAGGAATCGAAGGGGTGGTGGAGAAGGAAGTCCTCTTTTGCGATCGCCTCGAAGATATTCTGCGTATTGAGGAGAGGGGCCGGGATGTTGGGCTGGAACGGCGGAAACTTCAGGTCGGGGCGGTCCACCATATCGTAAAAGCCCATGACCCGGAGAAGGTTGATCGGGCCGTCGACCCGGAAAACGCTCTTCCGGGAGAGATTGATGGCCCCGAGGAGACGGTCGAGCGCCATCTCCGGAACGGAGTTGGATATCTCGAGCCGGACGGCGGCTCCTTTCTTGAGCTTGTGCAGTTCTTCTTCGATCGTTTGCAGCAGGTTGTCGACCTCTTCTTCGTCGATGTAGAGGTCGCTGTTCCGGGTGACCCGGAAGGCGTGCGTCGATAATGTTTCGAAGCCCGGGAAGAACTCGCTGGCGAACTCGCCGATGATATCGCTGAGAAAAATATAGCTTTGGTAGCGTGTGTTCCGTTTCGGAATCTTGAGAATGCGGGGGAGGATCCGCGGAACCGGCAGAATCGCGAGAAGGTCCTCCTCGGCCGGATCGGGGTTCCGGATGCAGACCAGCAGATTCAGCGATTTGTTGGTGATCTGGGGGAAGGGGTGTCCCGGGTCGATCGCGAGAGGGGTGAGGACGGGGAAGATGCTCTCGTGGAAGTAGCGCTTGATCCAGGCCTTCTCCGACCGGGTCAGTTGCTCGGTCTTCTTGAAAACGATCTGCTCTTTCTTTAGCTCCGGAACCAGCAAGCCGTTCCAGCACGAATATTGGTCGCGGACCAATCGGTCGGTAATTCTTCGAATCCGGCGCAGTTGCTCCTTCGGTTCCAGGCCGTCGAGACCGGTACGGGTGATGCCCGAGTCGACCTTCTGCATCAAGCCGGCCACGCGGATCTCGAAAAACTCGTCGAGATTCGAGCTTACGAAGGCCATGAAGCGGACCCTTTCGAGAAGCGGATATTCCGGGTTCGAGGCTTGCTCCAGGACTCTCTGGTTGAAAGAGAGCCAGCTCAGCTCCCGGTTGAAGAAAGGATTCTTTCCGTGGTAAGGTCCCCTCAGAGCTTCGGGGAGCTTGGGTGTCTTGCGACCGCGGCTCATCGTTGCTCTTCCGCCCAGGTACCCAACTGGGCCAGGATGGCTTTTTGCATGTGGAGGCGGTTCTCCGCTTGATCGAACAGGATGGATTGCGGTCCGGCGAGAACTTCCTCGGTGACTTCCTCGCCGGGATGGGCGGGCATGCAATGGAGGAACCGGCAGTCCGGTTTGGCGGCCGCCAGGAGGGAGGAATTTACCGAATAGGGGGCCATACCTTTTTTGCGATCGGCCGCTTCCTTTTCGTCGCCCATGCTCACCCAGACATCGGTATAGACGGCGTCGGCGTCGGCAACCGCCTCTTCGGGATCGGTTACGAAGGTGGGAGCGGCTTCCGGTGCGATGCGTTTCATTTCCGCCCGGATGGCATCTCCCGGGCCGTAAGCGGGAGGCCCGCTCAGTACGACTTCGATTCCGAAAATCAACCCGGCCAACAGCCAGGAATTCGCCATATTGGAGTCGCAGTCACCCAGAAAGACCAACTTGCGGCCTTTGAGAGAGTCGAGGTCTCCGCCGCTCTCGCCGAACGTCTCGGCCAAAGAAAACACATCGGAATAGATTTGGCACGGGTGGAGGAGATCCGTCAGGGCGTTGACGACGGGAATTCCGGCGTGGCGCGCGAATTCCTCGACGATCTCTTGCCCGAAAGTGCGAATGATCAGACCGTGAAGGTAGCGCCCCATGACTTTCGCGGTGTCTTCGATGGATTCCCCGCGGCCCAGTTGGGTGGCATTGGTGTCGAGCCGGACGGAATTCGCGCCCAATTCGTGCAATCCGACTTCGAAGGAAATCCGGGTGCGGGTGCTGTTCTTGTAGAAAATCATCCCCCAACTCTGCCCCTTCAGGGCCGGCGGGTAGTCGCCGCCGCGCAGACGCTTGAAGTCCGCCGCCATATCGAAAAGGAGGGGGATTTCCGCTGCACTGAAGTCGGTCTCTTTGAGAAAGTGTCTCATGGAAGGGGTGGTTTTGGAAGAAAAAGGAAAGAGAATGGTGCAAGGTTCGTGTCTTTGCAACTGAATTCGGGTAGTGGGCGGTGGGATGAAGGCGAGCGACAGGAATGTCCCGCCCTCCGGGGCGCGGTAACGGGGCGCGGACTTTCCAGTCCGCATGCTTTCCTCGCACACGGGTGGAAAACCCCGTTCCCCCTTTATCTGGGGGGGGCGACGAAGCGCGGGAGTGCGACATGGCGGAATCCTTGATCAGCCTTGGGGCGGACAAGAGTGTCCGCCTTCCGGGAGAAGCGGAGAACGGACTTTCCTGTCCGTTCGTTTGTCGTCGTCCGGGTTGGAAAAGCCGCGCTCCGTTTATTTCTTCTCCTCGGGAGGGTGGCAGGGCTTCGTCAGGTTTGCCCACCTCGGCGGGACCAGGAACAGGCTGCCGAGGACCAACAGGCCGAAGATCGTGTAGGCAATGAGGAAGGCTTCCCAGGGGGCTTCGATGTAGAGGATTTCGCCGAGCCAGTGGGAGACGAAGGAGCCTTCGTAGGTCGATTCGCCCGCTTTTTCGCGGAGCTGCATTTCCCAGCGGGTCAAAGGGCAGAGGATGCCGAGCCAGGACTGGGCGACGACCAGGCCGATCGCACAGAGGTGGGCGGTGCGGAACCAGCGGTTTCTCACCCAGGCCCATTGCAGGAAGCCACCGATCCAGACCAGAGCCAAGCCACCGACCACAAAAATCACGAATGCGAAGTGGAGAATCAGCAGCAGATCGGCGGCGAGGGAAATCATCCTCCAGAACCTGTAAAAGAGCCGCCCCTTCGACGCAACCGTCGGAGTTTTTTGCTTTGCCTTATCA
>CAZBLJ010000034.1:0-11661 GCA_964492605.1 uncultured Puniceicoccaceae bacterium | reverse complement strand
TGCTGACGAATCATCTCCACGAGATGATGCCCATCGTGTACGACCCGGTCATCGGGGACGCGATCGAGAGCTACAGCCACATTTACCGGCGTCCGCACGGCGTGTTTCTGTCCATCGATCATCCGGAGCAGATCCGGCCGGCTTTCGAGAACCTCGGAATGGGCCCGGACGGGGTCGATTTGATTGTCGCTTCGGACGCCGAGGAGATTCTCGGGATCGGCGATTGGGGCGTAGCCGGGATCGATATCGCGGTCGGGAAGCTCGCCGTCTACACGGCCGCCGCCGGGGTCGATCCGACCCGCGTCATCCCGGTCTCTCTGGATGTCGGGACTGATAACCGCACGCTGTTGGATGATCCGTTCTACCTCGGAAACCGTCATCCGCGGGTCCGTGGGGACAAGTATGACGAATTTATTGCGGCCTATGTGGAGGCCGTATCCGAATTGTTTCCGCAGGCTCTTCTGCATTGGGAGGATTTCGGTCCGGGGAACGGTCGGCGCATCCTCGAAAAATACCGTCCGACCCACTGCACCTTCAACGACGACATGCAGGGGACGGGCGCGATCGCGCTTGCCGCCGTCATCGCCGCCACCCGGCGGATCGGCGGAAAAATCGAGGACCACCGGGTCGTGGTGTTCGGGTCCGGAACCGCCGGCATCGGCTTCGCCGACCAGATCCGCGACTTGATCGCCGCCGAGAAAGACATTCCGATCGAAGAGGCCGCCCGGCAGGTCTGGTGCATCGACAAGCAGGGTCTCCTCCTCGACGACATGGACAACCTGCGGGACTTCCAGACCTCCTACGCACGGCCCCGCGGTAGCGTGTCCGACTGGACCGAAGACGGGCAGACGGGAACCGGGACCGGCTACTCTCTTCTCGAGACGATTCGCCGGGTGAAGCCGACCGTCCTTGTCGGGACCTCGACGATGCCGGGGGCTTTCACCGAAGAGGTGGTGCGAACCATGAGCGAAGGATGCGAGCGCCCCATCATCCTCACCCTTTCCAATCCGACGAAACTGATCGAGGCCCGTCCGGAACAAGTGATCAACTGGTCGGACGGTAAGGCGCTCACTGCCACCGGCGCGCCCTTCGAACCCGTCGAATACAAGGGTACGAAATTCGTCATCGGGCAGGCCAACAACGCGATGCTCTATCCCGGCCTCGGCCTGGGAACGATCGTGGTAAAGGCATCCCGCATCACCGATGGTATGTTTGCCGCCGCCGCCCGGGCGGTCGCGGACCTGGTGACGGACACCTCGGAAGGCGCCCCCATCCTCCCGTTGGTGGACGATATGCGGGCGGTTTCCCGAACGGTGGCGACCGCCGTCGCGCGGAAGGCGATCGAGGAGGGCGTTGCCCGGACGACCCCGGAGGATCTGGACGCGGCCATCGGGGAGGCCATGTGGGAGCCGAAATTTGCGCAGTATCGGGCGGTGTAGGGACGCGGGAAAAACCGTGGGCTCGAGCGGGGCTCGGGGCGGAATCGGATTGGGTTCGGCGGGAAAGGCGCTATCACACCCTTATGCGCGAATTTCCTTCCGCCGTCGACCGCTGGCTGGCCGTCTTGCTGGTCGGGTTGCCCGTTGCTTGTTTCGGCTTCGGACTCTGGTTGACGAGCCTTTCGGTCGCGGGGGGACTCGTTTGCATCGGGAGTGGCTTGGCAATGGGCTTGGGGATGCTGGTCTTTCTTCCGTGCCGCTATTCGCTCCGGGATCATTCTCTTGACGTGCGGGCGGGCCTGATCCGGCAAACCATTCGCTACACGGATATCAGGAATGTCACTCCGACCCGCTCCCTCCTCGGCGGCCCGGCCCTTTCGCTCGACCGACTCCGCATCGACCACCGGAACGGATCCGTTCTGGTCTCGCCGAAGGAACGCGAAACATTCCTGCGTGAGATCGAGAAGCGAATCCGGGCGGCAGGGGTTTCGGCGGCCGCGATGTCCGGGGCGAAGTCGGAGGAATTCGCCGCCGAGTGGCTACGCAAACACAAACGGTTTCGCATCCTCTCCCGGAACTGGCGGCACAAGCGCGACGAACTGGATCTGGTCGCCCGCGACAAGGCGACCCTCGTCTTCGTAGAGGTCCGCGCCCGTGACGCTTCCGCCCTGGTTTCGGGGTACCACTCCATCACCCGGAAGAAAAAAGAGGCCCTTCGGCGCTGCGCCCTGGCATTTTTGCGAAGATGTCACCCGGCCCCGTCTCATTTTCGCTTCGACATCGTGGAGATCGAACTCAATAACGGTGAGCCAGGAACGCTTAGGCATTTCGAAAGCGTTCCGATTTTCCGAAAGAACGACCGAACCACTCACTCCTGAACTCATCTCATGGATTCCGATTCCCGCCATCCCTTCCTTCAAGGCTTGAGCAAGCATCGCGGCGCTCCTCCGACCGTCATCGTCATCTTCGGAGCGTCGGGCGATCTCACCGCACGCAAGCTCATTCCCGCACTCTACAACCTCGGGCTCGACAATCTTTTGCCCTCGGACTTCCACTTCGTGGGTTACGGGCGCAAACCGATTCCGGACGAGGAATTCCAGCAGATCGCGACCAAGGCCGTGGAGCAGCATTCCCGCCGGGAACTGAATCCGGACGTGTGGAGCCGGATCGGCGGGAACATCCACTATCATGCGGGGGCCTACGACAAAGCGGAAGACTTCAAGAAGCTCTCGGAAACGCTGCTGAAGATCGAGAAGGAAATCGGACGGGACACCCAGTTTCTCTTCTACATTTCCACTCCCCCGAACGTGTTCACCCCGATCCTCGAGAATCTCGGGGACAGCGGACTGGCCCGGCACCAGGCGAAAACCCGGTGCGAATCGAAGATCATCATCGAAAAGCCCTTCGGCCGGGATCTGGAAAGCGCCCGCGCTCTGAACGAAACCCTCTCCCGCGATTTTTCGGAGAATCAGGTTTTCCGGATCGATCACTACCTGGGCAAGGAAACCGTGCAGGACCTTCTGGTGCAGCGGTTCGGAAACAGCATCTTCGAGCCCTTGTGGAACCGTCAATTCGTCGAGTCCGTCCAGATCACGGTGGCGGAAGACCTCGGCGTCGGATCCCGGGCCGGCTATTACGACTCCAGCGGCGCCTTGAGGGACATGATCCAGAACCACGCCATGCAGCTGGTATCCCTCACGGCGATGGAGCCCCCGGTCTCCCTCGATCCGGAGGCCATCCGCGACGAGAAGGTCAAGGTGCTCAAGGCGATCCGGGTGCCGGATGCCAACCCGGAGGGAGGCGATGTCGTCCGCGCCCAGTATGAGGAGGGCCTCATCGAGGGCGAGAAAGTGAAGAGCTATTTGAACGAACGGGACGTGCCCGCCGATTCGTCGACCGAGACCTACGTCGCCCTCCGCCTGATGATCAACAATTGGCGGTGGAAGGGAGTCCCTTTCTACGTCCGCTCCGGCAAACGCCTGGCCCGCCGGGTCAGCGAGATCGCCGTGCAGTTCAAACGGCCGCCGGGCATTCTCTTCAGCGAAGGGAACCGCTTCGATCTGGCGTCGAACACGATGGTGATCGGCATCCAGCCCGACGAGGGCCTGACCCTCCTGCTGAATTCCAAAATTCCCGGCCTCGAAACACGCACCCAGCCGGTGAAAATGCACTTCCGCTACGCGGCTACCTTCGGGTCGAACACCCCGGAAGCCTACGAAAGGCTGATCATGGACGCCATGGTGGGCGACTCCACGCTCTTCATCCGCGGAGACGAAACGGAGGCCTCGTGGTCTCTCATCACGCCCGTGCTCGAAACGTGGGCCGCCAACGGACGTAACGGCCTTCATGCCTACAATTCCGGGTCCTGGGGACCTCTCGAGGCCGAGCGGCTTCTCTGGGAGAACAAACACGAATGGCGCCGGTCCGGCCCGTAAAGGAATCCAGCACCGTGAGAACCATACTCGAATCACTTCCCGGCATTCTGCTCCCCGTAGCGGAGGTCAACCGACAACTCGGCCGCATGTGGCAACCGGGCCAGGAAGGCAGCGGAGCCCCGTCGGAGTTCCGAGCTTCGCAGATGAACCTGATCCTCCACTTCGGCGTGCACACCTCGTCCGAAGACGCGAGAACCTGTTTCGATCAGGCGATCGAGTTCAGCCAGCGCTACCCTTCCCGGATCATCGTGCTGTGTCCGGAAGAGTGTCCCGGCGGAGAGCGCTTTCTCGAAGCCAAACTGTTTGCGCAGTGCTACATCGGCCACGCCCCCCGGACCATGTGCTGCTGCGAGGCGCTGATGCTGGGGTATCCGCCCGGCGACAGCGGAGATCTCGAGAACCAGATTTCGATCTGGCTGGAGAACGACCTCCCCACCTGCTACTGGTTTCACCGGGTTCCGGCGGACCGCGTACGCGAACATTACCTACCCTTCACCAAGGGGATGCGGCGGATCCTCTACGACAGCTCCGTCGAAGGCCCCGACTACCGGGAGATCCCCTGGGAACGGGCCGACCGGGTCAAGGACCTCGCTTCCGCCCGCATCCTTCCCATCCGCCAGTCCATCGGCCAATACTTGAGCGGGTTCGATCCGGATTTGCTCGCGGAGGGGGTCCGGGGCGTCGAGATTTCCGCCCCCGAGTCCCTGTCCGGGGAAGCCGGAAGCCTTTGCCGCTGGATGCGCGGGTGCCTCGAATCGACCGGAGTCGACGGTCCCGTCGAGGAAAAGCTGGAGGTCTCCGCAAAGGACAAACCGATCCTCGCCGGAAGATGGATTCTGGAAGGCGGCGACCACCATTTCAGCTTCGAACTGGACCTCGAACAATCCCGCGGTTGCCTAAAATCGAAATTTGGTTCAAGTGTTACCGAAAGCTGGCCTTTCGAAACCCACCTGCTCGGTGCGAGGGAAACGCTCAGCGAAGCCGTTTTTTTCTGATCGAGAATGTCTGCACAATCCACCACCGCAAAACCCACTTTCTGGGAAAACCAAAGGCTCGCGAAACAACGCGCCGTCGAGAAAAAGGCGCGGAAGAAGAAAATCCCCCTGTCCGATCTTTCCGTTTTCACGGAACAGCTCGCGTCCATGCTGGAAGCCGGCTTGCCCCTCGTCACGGCCATGGAGGCCCTCTACGAGCAAACGGAGAACCAGTATTTCAAAATCGTCATCCGCGACGTTCGGCAGGACGTAGCTTCGGGGACCGCCTTTTCCGATGCCTGCCGGAAGTTTCCCGCCGCCTTCCCCAACCTGTTTATCTCGATGGCGGAAGCAGGGGAAGCCAGCGGAAACCTGGCCGAAATTCTGAAAAAGACCGCAACCTATTTCGACGACACCGTCAAACTTCAGAAGAAGGTGAAAAGCGCGATGACCTACCCGGTCGCGGTCATCCTGATCGCGATCGCTCTGGTGAACGTGCTTTTGGTCGCGGTGATCCCGGTTTTCGCCGAGATGTTCGAAAGCTTCGACCAGGAACTCCCTTTTCTGACGCAGGCGCTCATCGATACCTCCGATTTCCTCAAGAAGTACATTCTGTGGATTCTCGGTGGCATCGTTGCCATCTTCATCGGACTGAAGAAATTCCTGAAAACTCCCAAGGGCCGACGGGCAAAGGATGTTTTCGTCAGCAAGATGCCGATCATGGGCGGGTTGTCCCGCAAGATCGCTCTCTCCCGTTTTTGCCGCACCTACTCGATCCTCATGCGCAGCGGGGTGCCGATCCTGCAATCCCTCGAGATCACCTCCGCCGCCAGCGGGAACACCTTCATCGAGTCCTCGGTGGCGAAGATCCAGCGCGCCGTCAGCGAAGGGGCGCAGATCTCGGACATTCTTTCCGACGACCCCTACTTTCCCTCCATGGTCCGGCACATGGCGAAGGCGGGCGAGGAAACCGGCAACGTGGACGGCATGCTGTTGAAGGTATCCGATTTCTACGACGTGGAAATCGAGAACATCGTCGGCTCGCTGACGGATCTCATGGAGCCGCTCATCATCGTTTTCCTCGGCGGAGTGATCGGAACCATCGTTATGGCCATGTTCCTCCCGATCTTCAACATGGCCGGGGTCATCGGCGGTCTGGAGTGATGTCGCCACCGCCCGCGAAAGTCCGCCCCTTCTCGGCCGAAGACCTGGCCCTGATCGACCGCTTCCGGGGAGCACCGCGCAATCCGATCCGGAAGACCCGCCCGCCCGACAACATGGGGCACAAGATGGACCGCATCCTCTCCCATCTTCGCGTCCACCACGGTGAGACCCCGGAACGAACCATTCTGAAACACTGGAAAGACCTCCTGGGAGAAGAACGGGCCGGGCGCTGCGCCCCCGCGCGCCTGCAACGGGACGGAACCCTGGTCGTCCTGGCCCCCAACCCCGTCGTCCGGCAGGAACTTTCCTTCGACAAGAGACGTCTCCTCCGAAAAATTCGCGGCCTTCCCGGTTGCGCCTTCGTCAAATCGATTCTTCTTCGCGGAGGTTGATCCACGAACCGTGACTTACTGGCAATACCATCTTGTCTTCACCCTGCCCGTCCTGGCGATCCTCGTCTGGCTCCTCCGCAAGCGGATCCGCCGGGCCGACGTCGCCTGCTGGCTGGTGGTTTGCGCCATCGTGTTCGCCTTCACCACCCCCTGGGACAACTACGCCGTCTTTCTCGGGATCTGGGGCTTCGGGGAAGGGGTTTCTCTCGGCTATCCCTTCTCCTCCCTCTCCTCCGAGACCCGCTGGCTCGGCCACATCCCCTTCGAAGAGTATTCCTTTTTCCTCATCGAAGCCACGATGGTCTGTCTGGTCACCCTGTTTTTTCTGCCCCGACCGCAAGAGACAACGAGTTCTCGGTCAAGCACCTGACCGTCCAAACGATCCCGGCGCGATCTCCGGCCACATCTCCGGGAAAAATCTCTTCCCAAGCGAAACTTTCCGGGATCGAACATCGGTTTTCACTTGTTCCTGAGTCAAAGGGGGTTATTCCCTTTAGCATGGAGGTCTCCGATTTTGTTCCGGTTCTGATTCAAGTCTGTCTGGCTTTGTTGATCGGCGCCGCCATCATCATCGCCAGCGGGGTGATCGGGCAGCGCGGACGCAAAAACAAGATCAAAGACACCGCCTACGAGTGCGGCGTCCCTCCCGCAGGACCTTCCAGGACGCGATTTGCGGTCAAATTTTACGTGACGGCGATGCTCTTCATCCTGTTCGACATCGAGGTCGTCTTCCTCATTCCCTGGGTCCTGACCTACCGGGAATTCCTGGCCCAGTCGATCCCCATCGTCGCACCCATGGCGGTCTTCTTCGGGATCTTCATCCTGGGCCTGATCTACGAGCTGAAGAAAGGAGCCATCGAATGGGAGAAATGACCGGCTAGCTTCCGTCACTCCCCTTCCCTTTCATGCACATCGAGCGATTCATTACCGCCCAGCGGATTATCGAGATCCAAAGCCAGGATCTCCCTGGGGCGCTCTCCGAATTGCTGGATGTCTGCGGCCCCGCCGAGCTTCAAACGTTCGGAAAGAAAAAATTGCTGAACGAGCTGCTCGCCCGCGAGCACACCATCACCACGAACCTCGGCAACGGAGTGGCCCTTCCCCATGTCAGGGTTCCCATGCGCCGGAACTACATCATGGCCGTCGGCCGCTGCCCCCAGGGCCTCACCTACGACGGCACCGACGACTACCGGGACGTAAAGCTGGTGCTTCTTCTCCTGGCCTCCGACAACGCCCGCAACTACCTCAACGCGCTCGCCGCGATCGCCGGTATTTTCCAGGATAAGCGCGTCGTGGAGCGGCTCATGGTGCCGGACACCCTCTCCGAATTCCGGAAAGAGGTGAAATCCACTCTGAGCGGAGACGCCAACAAGCCGAGAAGCAAACCCACCCGCATCAACCGACTCATCCTGCGGGAAGCGGAGAAAATCGCCACGAGCGCCCATTGCCGCTCCGTCTTGATCTTCGGCGATACCTTCGCCGGCGGAATCGAGCTGACGAAAAATTTCAAAACCCTGAAAACGGTTCTGGTGACGCAAGGGGGCTCCGAGACGGTCGAAGACGACATCGAGGTCACCGATATCCTGCCGATCCGCTCCTTTTCCCAGCACCGGATGTCCCAGCTGCGGTCCGCCATCCTGATCGGACTCACACGGGGCATTTTCGAAGCGGACGAACTCATATGCTGCGTGGGGGGCCGTCCGCAGAGCAACCGTTTCGACACGATTCTGGTCGTCGATGTGGGCCGCGAATTCAGCACGCTTTTCTCGGAGAGGACCCATACCCTCCCCCCATCCCTGAGACCGGAAGTCATGGAGCGCGTTCTCGCCATCGCCATGGAAATCGGCATGGAAGGCCGCGAAGGAAAGAAGGTCGGCTGCCTTTTCGTTCTCGGAGACACCCAGAAGGTCCTCGAATACACCAAACCCCTCGTCTTGAACCCGTTCCACGGTTACCGCGAGGAGGACCGCAACGTTCTGAACCCGTTCATGGACGAAACGGTCAAAGAGTTTTCCACCATCGACGGCGCGTTCATCATCCGTGGGAACGGTGTGATCGAGGCGGCCGGAACGCTTTTGCGTGCGCCGGAATATCCGGACATCCCCGGTGGCCTGGGCGCCCGGCACGCCGCGGCGGCGGCCATCACGAAGTGCACCCGCAGCCTCGCCATCGTCGTGTCGGAGAGCACCGGACAGGTCACCCTTTTCTCGCACGGGGACATGGTCTCCATGCTGGGTCATCCGATCGGCGGCAATTTTTGATTGCAGGCCGTTCGCAAACTCCCTTTTCTTTCCGGTTTTCCATAAACACGACCCATGCCACGCGACACCATTATTCTCGAATGCACCGAGGCCCGCAAAGAAAACCAGCGGCCCTCCCGCTACATGTCCACCCGGAACAAAAAAACCCAGCCGGATCGGGTGGAGAAGAAAAAGTACAACCCTTACCTGAAGCGCCACACGGTTCACAAGGAACTGAGGAACGCGAAGTAGGCGCGTCAACGGGTCGCGCCCGAGCCGTGACCGTCCCCCACGCAGGAGAGCCAGGAAGCTACTTGGCCGTCGACTGACTGCGGCGGGATGACCTCCAGTCGTCCCGGTGCTTCCGGATCCAGTCCAACAAAGCCCTCTCGAACCCGATATCCCCTCCGGCCTTCTCGGACTCGATCCACTTGTGGCGGAGGATTTCCTCCCGCTCGGCGAGAAATTCGCGATAAAGACTCGATTGGCCAGCGAAGCTCTGCACGGAATCCTCCTTTTCCTTTTTTGGGGCGTTCGAAGACTTCATTTTCCCTTATCCTCTATCATCGTTACCCCTTATTTACGATTTTGTCAATTTGAACCGTTCGGCGATTGAACCCCCGATCCGGGCAAAAGCCTCGGAACACTCGATATCGGGATCCGAGATCACGATCGGCACTCCGTGGTCGCATCCTTCCCGAATCCGCGGGTCCAACGGGACCTGACCAAGAAACGGAGCATCGAGGCGGGCCGCGGTTTTCTCTCCGCCACCCTCGCCGAAGAGATAACTCCTCTCGCCGGTCTCCTCGTTCAAGTGGTAACTCATGTTTTCCGCAACTCCAATGAGGGGAACACTGACCTTCTCGAACATCATCGCACCCCGGCGGGCCACATTGACCGCCGCCAACTGGGGCGTCGTTACGACGATCGCCCCCTCCAGGGGGACTGTTTGCACCAAGGACAACTGGGCGTCCCCGGTGCCCGGCGGAAGATCGACGAAAAGGATATCGAGTTCCCCCCAATCGACGTTCGAGGCGAACTGTTGGATCGTCTTCATCACCATCGGCCCCCTCCATATGACCGGAATGTCTTCCTCCACCAGAAACCCCATCGACATGACCCGGACGCCGAAATTTTCGAGCGGCTGGATCAGGCCGTCCTCCACTTCCGGTCGCCGGTTGACTCCCAGCATCAACGGAATGGACGGACCGTAGATGTCGCAGTCCATGATCCCGACCCGGCCCGGGCGACCGTTCCGGCGAAGAATCCGGTCCACCGCACAGGCCAGATTCACCGTAAAGGTGGATTTTCCGACCCCCCCTTTTCCACTCGCCACGGCAACCGCGAAGCGGACCTTTTGCATCGGACTTGGCGAGTCCCCGCCTTCTCCGGAAGAAGATTCCGAGGAATCTCCCTTCGACTTAACGGCGACCGTCACCTCGCACTCCTCTACTCCCTCCACCGAATTGACGGCCGATTCGACATCCGTTTTCAGCTTGGGAGCGACCTGGGGATCCGAGCTTGTCAAAGCCAGGGAAACGGCGACCCGTCCTCCGGCCACTTCAATTCCCTTGACGATCCCGAAGGAGACGATGTCCCGCGTAAATCCCGGATACGCTACTGCTTTCAATGCGGACCGGATCGATTCTTCGTTTGGTTGAGACACAACCCTCTTCAAAACCACGCAACCCCGCATTGCAAAACGAATCGTTCGGAAGTCCGGCAGATTTTTCCCACAAAATCCGGCCACCGTCCCGAACGCGACCGAGACATTAGAGATTGCCACCGAACTTCCCACCCTGTTTGGTTCGCCCCTCTCGCCGAAGACTCCATCCTCCCATGAAAATCCGACCCGCCGCCCTTTCCGCCGCCCTCCTGTCGCTGCTCGCCTCGGGATGCGCCACGATCACACCCAACACCTACAAGGGCACGGCCAACGGCTATAACGTGGCCATGCAGGAAGCGACGGAAGAGCAGCTCCTCCTCAACATCGTCCGGCTCCGTTACCGGGACGCTCCCTACTTTTTCGAAGCTTCCTCCATCACCTCCCAGTTCGACCTCTCCACCAGCGCGGGGCTTTCCGGGAATTTCCCCCTCGATAGCGATGCGACCAATGTGCTCCAGGGCTCGACCGGGATCAGTTTCAGCGAGCGTCCCACGATTTCCTATACACCCCTGCAAGGGGAGGACTTCTACACCCGCCTTCTCGAACGGATCCGCTTCGACCATATCGCCCTGCTCTCGGATTCCGGATGGAGCCTCGATACGATCATGAGGATGACCATCCAACGAACCAACGGGATTTCCAATGCGGCGGGAGCGTCCGGGCCAACACCGGACGAAGCCCCCGAACTCGCAAAGTTTCGCGAAGTGGCTGCGCTCTTCTTCGAACTTCAGAAGCAAGGTGCGATCCAGTTGATCGAGGCGTCGGAATCGGAGGAGGAAATGTTCCGCGCCCTGAAGCTTCCGCCCCCGGACACGAACGACGCCGCGGACAAGCTCCGGGAGGTCCTCTCTCTGGATTCGGAGCTTGAACTTTACAAGGTTCGCCCCGGGATCGGTTCGAGCGCGCCGGAAAGCGCGGACTTCATCGAGTACAACACCCGATCCCTCCTCGGCGTCCTGTTCTATCTATCCCAGGCCGTCGACGTTCCGGACGAACACGCGGAAGCGGGTTATGTGACCGTCACCCGCAATCCCGACGGTTCCACCTACGACTGGGCCGAAGCGCTCCACAATCTCTTCACCGTCAAACATTCCTCCGGACGTCCCAGGAACGCAGCCACCGCCGTTTTTTACCGCGGCTACTGGTTCTACATCGGCGACAACGACCTCTTCTCGAAAGATACGCTCATCCTCCTGTCCCAAATGTTCACCCTCCAGACCGGAGACACCCAGGGACAAGTGCCGGTGCTGACCATTCCCGTTTCCAACTGACCCCACCTCCCGTGTAAACAGGGTCAACCCTGCACAAACTTCCCAACCTGTAGAGGCCCTGAGAAGCAGGGTCCACCCTC
>CAZBLJ010000033.1:12058-17378 GCA_964492605.1 uncultured Puniceicoccaceae bacterium | reverse complement strand
CGGTTCGTCGCATCCTCCCTTGCTTCTCCACGGTTTGTTCCCAAGCCTCTTCTTCGATGGGTGCCTCCTCTCCCCCACAATTGACCTTTCGCGCGATCATAACCGGCTTCCTTCTCGGTGCGGTTCTCGTCCCCTGCAATGTCTACAGCGGTCTCAAGATCGGCATGACTTTCAATATGTCGATCGCCGCCGCCCTGATCAGCTACGCGTTCTGGAACGGGCTCCACCATTTCGGAGTCACCCGCCGGTGGGACCTTCTCGAAAACAACATCAACCAGACCACGGCCTCATCGGCCGCCTCCATCATCTCGGCGGGCCTGGTCGCCCCGGTGCCGGCGCTCACCATGATCACGGGTCGCGAGTTCACCTTCTGGATTCTAGCCATTTGGGTGTTCACCGTCAGTTTCACCGGCATCATCATTGCACTCGGTCTCCGGCGGCAGATGCTGATCGAAGAAAAGCTCCCCTTCCCCAACGGCGTGGCGACCGCGGAAACCATTCGGGAGATCTACGCCCGCGGCAAGGACGCCGTCTACCGGATCAAGCTTCTCGCCGGATCCGCCGCACTCTCCGGCGGAGTCAAAGCCTACGATGCCTTTCTTTCAAAGATCCCGTCACTGGCCCCGCCCCCGCGCCTCGGTCTGGCGGCGGGAGCAGGTGGAACCGCCAAAGGCGTCTCCACCTACGGTTTTCAGAACCTGGGGTTCCAGATCGACCCCTCCCTCCTCCTCGTCGGTTTCGGTGCCATCGTCGGCATGCGGGTCGGTGCCTCCTTGCTGGGAGGCGCTCTTTTAGCCTGGCTGTTCCTCGGTCCCATGGCGGTCGACAACGGCTGGATCCCGCCGGGTCCGGCCGATCTCACCAAAAGCTGGTATCAGCCCCTACTGGAATGGCTCCTCTGGCCGGGTGTCAGCCTGATGCTGGTCGCCTCCCTCACCTCCTTCTCGTTTTCCCTGCGACGTTTGGTCCGCGGTTGGCGGGAACAGCGCCGGGCATCTGCCGAGGGAAGACGGGCCCGGAATCTCGATCCGGAGGAGCAACCGGGAGGCCGACTCCACATTCCCTGGTCCTGGTTCTGGATCGGCCTGCTGCTGGCCCTGGTAGCCTCGACGATCGCCCAGAACAGCATCTTCGCCATTCCGGTCTGGCTTGGAATCACCGCAGTGCTGATCACCTTCGTCCTGGCCGTCGTCGCCGCACGGGTCTCCGGCGAAACCGGCATCCCACCGATCGGCGCCCTCGGAAAGATCACCCAGTTGACCTTCGGCGCACTTTCTCCGGCCAATACGACCGTCAACCTGATGGCCGCCAACGTGACGGGCGGGGCGGCCGGGCAATGCTCCGACCTGCTGCACGACCTGAAGACCGGCATGCTCGTCGGCGCACGATTGAAATTGCAGGCCATTGCCCAGGTTTTCGGCATCCTCTCCGGAGCGCTCGCCGGAACCGCCGCCTACCTGATCCTCATCCCCGATCCGGCCGGAATGCTGATCACGGATGAATGGCCCGCTCCGGCGGTCGCCACCTGGAAGGCGGTCGCGGAGGTGTTGGCGGACGGATTCCATGCGATTCCGGAGGGATGCGTTCCGGCCATGATCATCGCGGGTATCGTAGGAATCGCCCTCGCCTGCGCCGAGAAACTCGCACCGGAGAGAATCCGCCACTGGGTTCCGAGCGCCCCCAGTATAGGGTTCGCGTTCGTTCTCCCGGCCAGCCTGTCCATTTCATTATTCATCGGAGCCCTGATCGCCTTGATCGCTTCCTGGATCGCTCCCGATTGGAAGAGGAAGTACATGATCGTGGCGGCGGCGGGTCTGGTCGCCGGCGAGAGCCTCGTCGGAGTCAGCGAAGCCCTTGTCAATCTCGCCCGATAGATCGGCAATCCACAGGATTTTCCTCCTGGAATGAAAATACCGTGAGGACCGTTCCCGAAACCGTGTTCCGGTGTTGAAGTCAGAGGTCTCCTTCTTCAAATTCGTCGGTTTCGCAATTTTAGATCATTGTTCATGAGCAAGAAAGACAAAGAGACTTTTGAAGAGGAACCGGAGGAAACAGCCGAGGCCGTTGAGGCCGAACCGGTTGAAGAACCGGTCCCCGATTCGTCGGATGAAACCGACGTCGAAACCGACGATCCCACCGGGGAACTCCTGAAGCGGCTCGAGGAGTCGGAGGCGAAAGCCAAAGAATACGAGGACCGCTACCTGCGGACGGTGGCCGAACTCGAAAATTTCCGACGCCGGGCGGCGCGGGACCGCGACGATCTCCGGGAAGTGGCGGTCGCCGGCGTCATCGAGGATCTGCTTCCGGCGGTCGACAATTTACGTCTCGGCCTGCAGGCGGCGGATAATCATCCCGAGGCGGCGGAAGTCGCCGCCGGGTTCCGGATGGTCGCCGATCAACTGCGGAAGACTCTCGAAGCCTTCGGTCTGGAGGAGCTGGATCCGACCGGGGAGGAATTCGATCCGAATCTTCACGACTGCATGTCGCACCAGCCCCACGAGGAGGTCGGGGAAGGCAAGGTCGTAAACACGGTCCGCCCCGGCTATAAGTTGAAAAAGCGCCTTCTCCGCGCCGCATCCGTGGTCGTTTCCAGCGGCCCGCCGGCCGACGGTGAGAACGGCGAATCCTGAACCGGAAACGATCCATGGCAAAAGCCGATTATTACGAATTGCTGGGCGTGGGACGCGACGCCTCCTCCGACGAGATCAAGAAAGCCTACCGCAAGATGGCGGTGAAATGGCACCCGGACAAGAATCCGGACAACGCGGAAGCCGAATCCAAGTTTAAGGAGATCTCCGAAGCCTACGAGGTCCTGAAGGATCCCGAGAAAAAGGCGGCTTACGACCGCTACGGCCATGCGGCCTTTTCCCAGGGCGGCATGGGTGGAGCCGGCGGCGGTGGGGGTGCCGGTGGATTCCATGATCCTTTCGACATCTTCCGGGAAGTCTTCGGCGGCGGTGGCGGTCGTCGTGCGGCCGGCGGTGCCGGGGGCGGTGGCGGAATCTTCGAGGAGTTTTTCGGCGGCGGCATGGGCGGCGGCGGCGCAGATGCCGGTGAAGATGGAGCGGATCTGCGCTACGACCTGGAAATCACGCTCGAGGAAGCGGCAGCCGGTGTCGAAAAGGAGATCCGTTACCGCCGTCCCGTGGTTTGTTCGCGGTGCAAGGGCGATGGAGCGGAACCGGGATCGGGTCGCACGACTTGTCCGACTTGCGGCGGTGCGGGTCAGGTAAGTTCTTCCCGCGGGTTTATCAGTTTCCGTCAGGTCTGTCCGACGTGCGGCGGCACAGGCGTTGTCATCGAGAAGCCGTGTACCAAGTGCAACGGCGAAGGTCGCGTGAACGAAACCGGAAATCTCAAGGTCCGCATTCCGGCCGGGGTCGACACCGGCTCGCGGCTTCGCTCCGCGGGCAAGGGCGAGGCCGGGATCCGCGGGGGCCAGTCCGGCGATCTCTACATCGTCGTCCATGTAAAAGAGCACGAACTCTTCCAGCGCCGGAACGACAATCTCCATCTCGATCTGAAGATCCCCTTCACGCTCGCAGCTCTCGGAGGAACCCTGGAAGTCCCCACCCTCACGGGAAAGGGATCGATCAAGATTCCCGCCGGCACCCAGAGCGGCACGACCTTCCGGTTGAAAGGAAAGGGAATGCCCCACCTGCGCGGCTCGGGCAGCGGAGACCAAATGGTGAAGGTGGCGATCGACGTGCCGAAGAAGTTGAGCGGCGAGCAGCGCGAGGCGCTCGAGGAATTTGCCAAGGTGTGCGGTGACGAGACCGACTCCTCTTCCGGCGGATTCTTCAAGAGCATTTTCAAATAGCCGCGTTCACAGGCCCGTGGATTCCCCGCTCCTACCCTCCCCGAAATCCGCCGCGGACTTGTCTCCGCGGAGGGAACAATTGCGCGAGGACGGTCGGACGATGGTCATGACGAACGGCTGTTTCGATCTTCTCCATCCCGGTCACCTTTCGTTTCTGCGGGAGGCCGCGGCATTGGGAGACGAGTTGTGGATCGGCTTGAACGGTGACGCCAGCGTTCGGGCCCTCAAAGGACCGAAGCGCCCGATATTGAACGAAACCGAGCGGGCCTTCGCCCTGTCTTCCCTGGCCTGTGTCGCCGAGGTCTTTGTTTTTCCCGAGCCGAGACTCACCGGAGAGATCCGGATGCTGCAACCCGATCTGTACGTCAAAGCCGGCGATTACGCTCTCGAAAAACTCGACGCAGGCGAACGGGCCGCCCTGGAAGAGGTCGGCAGCGAGATTCGCTTTCTACCGTTTCTCGAAGGATTCAGCACCACCGATATGATCCGGAAAATCAAGGAAGCCTTCTAACCTCCGTCACTGGTCGCTTCAAAGAAACCGTCATGATACGAATCACCGCCACCATCGATCCGGATCTGGTCCAACCTCTCGAGGACCATCTCTGCGAGGAAATTTCCCGTTGGACGATCGTGCATCCGCGTCCGGAGGATTCGGTGACGCTGTGCGGCTACTTCGACGACGAGGAGAACGGACGAAAAGCGTGGAATGATCTGAAAACGGCATTCCCGGCATTGCCCGCCGATCCCGCCGTCGGCGAAGTTCGGGACGAGGACTGGATGGAGTCCTACAAGCATCATTTGAAACCCTGGGCATTCGGCCGTTTGCAATGGGTCCCCGAGTGGGAACGGGACTCTTTCGATGTCCCGGCGGACGCAGCCGTCGTCTATCTCGACTCGGGACTCGCGTTCGGCACCGGCAGTCACGAGACCACCCGGCTTTGTGCCCGCGCATTGGTCCGCTATGCCGACGAAAACGGCTGCCGGGGCCGGGTCATCGACGCCGGCTGCGGAAGCGGTGTGCTCGCCCTTTCGGCGGTCCGGATGGGATTCGCCGACGTCTACGCCTTCGATAACGATCCCGAATCCGTCCGCGTGACCCTTGAAAACGCGCAGGCCAACGAAGTGGAGGACGGCTTCGAGGTAAGGGAAGCCGGCATCGAGGACGGCCTCGACGGCCGCACGGCCGATCTCCTTCTGGCCAACATCCAATCGAACATCCTGAACATCTACGCCGCCGAGCTGCTCGATGCCGTTGCTCCGAAGGGCTGGCTCGCGCTGAGCGGTATTCTCGCCCACGAGGCGGAAAAGGTGGCGGAGACGTTTTCCGAGGCCGCATCCCGAATCTGGGGCCACGCCGAACCACCTCTCATCGAGACCGACGGCGAATGGTCGCTGGTCTTGTTCGTCCGGAAGTAGCGGGCGCGGTAAGACTCGACCGAACACCGCAAACGGGTTGGAAAACCCGTTCCCCTCTGCAAACGGGGAACGGACATTCCTGTC
>CAZBLJ010000033.1:7570-11958 GCA_964492605.1 uncultured Puniceicoccaceae bacterium | reverse complement strand
CTCTGCAAACGGGGAACGGACATTCCTGTCCGTTTGCGGCATGACTCGACCGAACAGCCAAACGGGTTCGAAAACCCGTTCCCCTTTGGAAACGCGCAATTCCAAAAAAATCCTCAACAAGGTCTTGACGGGTTTGTCACAATCCTAAATGAAAGGGTCTTTCAGTAAGAACACCAAGCACTCAAAATCCATCCTGTTAACCTCTCATGAATTTGAAACCAATCGCAACGGGCCTTTGCGCCAGTCTTATCACCCAGTCGCTCTCTTCCCAGATCGTCGACGCTTCGGCGTCGGACTGGCTGACGGGCGAGGATGTGACCATTGAGTTTTTCGATGGTTTTGCGGTCCTCCGGCCCGGAGTTTTCGTGAACGGCGTCGTGGGAGACAGCTCGGTGTCCGATCCCGGCACTCTGGAGGTCGGGGCTCACGATCCTTACCGCAACGGTTTTTCGCTGCAAGGGATCGAATTCGCCGCCGATCTGGATCTGGGCGAGGCATTCGGAGGGAACGTCGTCTATACGATCTTCGAGGACGAAGAGGATAATTCGCTCGACGGTGAATTCGAAGAAGTCTACGGAACGCTCGACCTTCCGGGCCTCGGCCTCAAAGGCGGGCGCTATCTCAACGAATTCGGATTTCAGAATACGATCCACCTCCACGGATGGGACTTCGTGGACCTTCCTCTGGTTTACGGGCGATTCCTCGGCGATCACGGTCTGCGGACCGACGGAGGTGCCGTCCAGATCGATATTCCCAGCCGCTGGGGTGCCAATCTCGCTCTCTCTTTCGGGGAAAGCGTGGCGCACGACCACGATCACGGACACGGGGAGGAAGATCACGGGCACGAGGATGGAGAGGAACACGGCCACGATGAACACGGGCACGGCGGCGGCGAGGACCTGATGTTCGACGGCGCCTTCGTTTCCGGACGACTTCTACTTCCGTGGAATACCGACGATTTCAACCGATGGAGCACGCAGGTTTCGGTGGCGGTCGGCAACAACGCCTACGGAAAACAAACGGTCGTTTACGGAGGCGGACTCTCTTACGAGTGGCTCGAAACCGGTTATGAACCGGGAGGTGCCCGGTTCCGCACCTCCATCGAGGCCTACGGTCGTTCCTGGACGGCCGGAGGAGGAGACCACGGGCATGATCACGGGCATGAAGAGGATCACGGCCACGACGAGGAGCACGGCCATGAGGAAGATCATGGTCATGACGAAGAGCACGATCACGACCACGACGACGAGCACGGGCACGAAGAGGAGCATCACGAGGAACACGGCCATGACGAAGAGCACCATGACGAAGGCGGTGATGAGATCACCGGAACGGACTTCGGCTTTCTCGCCGAGGCGATCTACTCTCCCTCCTTCCGGTGGGACATGGGCGGGCGCATCGGGTACGTGTCCGGAGATTCCAGGGCCGATCTCGACGAACGCTGGCGTTTCTCGCCCGTAGTCACCTGGTGGGGCAACGAAAGCAAGACGGTGTCTCTTCGACTCCAATACAACCTCGATTCCCTACCCTCGGGCGAAGAACACTCCGTTTGGCTGCAACTTGGACTCGCATGGGGAGCCCACTGATGTCTTTCCCGTCTTCACTCTCCGTGGAACGATTGCAGCAAACTCTTCGCTGCTGCCGTGCAGCGATTCCGCGCCCCTCCGTGTGGTTGACGGCCTTCCTGCTCCCGCTGGCCGCAACCGCCGTCGAGGTGGCCAGCCTGCATCCTCTCCTCGGCGATATGGCCCGCAAGGTCGGCGGTGATCGGGTGACCGTGATCGAGTTGATCGGCCCCGGAGATAATCCCCACGAATTCCAGCCCAGTCCGCAAACCTTACGGGAGGCGGAAGATGCGGACCTCTTCCTTGCCTCGGGGAAAGGGCTCGAATCGGCCTATCTGGAGCAACTGGAAGAGAGTCTGGATTCCAACCAGGAACTGATCGAGCTGGGTCGGCGGGTCCATTCCCTCGTGGCGGAGGACGGCAACCCGGCCCCGTGTTGCGCCCACCATTCCCATACCGGCGTCATCGATCCGCACTGGTGGCACGAACCGGACAACATGAGACGGGCCGCCCGCGATCTGGCCGATGCCCTGGCCGAAATCGATCCGGCGAACGCAGCCTTCTATCATAAAAACGCAGCCGCGTACCGGGAGGAATTGTCCGCACTGGATGACTGGATCCAGGAGCAGGTGGATTCCATTCCACGGGACCGAAGGATCCTCGCTACCTCGCATCTCGCCTTCGGGTATTTTTGCCGCAAATACGATTTCGTTGCGGTGGGCGTTCAGGGAGTGAACCGTGAGGACAGCCCGACGCCGCAAACCCTCGCGGAAATCATCGGCTTCCTGCGGGAGGAGGGAGTTCCGGTGCTGTTCCCGGAAGTAGGCAGCAATCCCAAGGCCCTTGAAACCATTGCGCAAGAGGCGCGGATTCAACTCGGTGCCCCGCTCTATGCCGATGGCAGCGGCCTACCGGGAGGAATGGGGTACGACGGAATGATGCGACACAACGTGAACGCGATTGTCGGCGCACTGGGAAACGCCGGGAACGATTAGGTCCCATCCCGGTTATTAACTCGCCGGATCTTCGAAAAGCGCCCTCCATTCCTTTCGACGATCACCGTCTCCATCCGCATCCACCGTCAACCAGAGGACGCGCGTGCCCTCGAATTCGCTCCGCAGCAAGTCCACCAGCCGATCCGTTCCCTCCAGTCGATGAAACGGCAGGCCGTGAGCCGCGCAGAGGGCCTCCGGATTCACTTTCTGGGGAGTCAGGAAATACTTTTCGAAAACTTCCGTCTCCCGGGCGATCGGTAGCTGCCCGAAGATTCGCCCTCCCCCGTTGTCGAGAACGAGCAGAGTCAGACTCCCGTCGATCGCGGCCGCGCTGCGAAGTCCGCCGCAGTCATGCAGGAAAGCCAGGTCCCCCACGACGCCCAGAGTCGGAGGCCCCTTGTCGGCCAGGCCGGCAAGGGTCGATACGATGCCGTCGATTCCGCTGGCACCGCGGTTGGAAAAGACCCGCGGACCGTGGGGCCGGTCCGCAAACCAGAAACGCTCCGCGTCGCGCACCGGCATGCTGTTCGACCAAAAGACCTGCGTGTCGGGAGACACGGCTTCCGCCACCCGCCGGTGAGCCTTGCCTTCAAACCGGTCGGAAACCGTCTCCAGCCATGAGGCGACCCGCTCGGCGGCCTTTCGTTCTTCATGCAACCAGGCACCCCGGTACGTGTCGTCGCCGAAATCCCCGGGCAGGTTCGATAAATCGGCCGGGTTTCCCGGGATCCACGTCGCCCCGCTTCGGGACGGGTCCAGACAGGCGGGATCCTCGGACCATTGCCAGCGAAACCCCTCAAAGCTCTCCAGCCAAAGGCGCAGGCTTTTGGCCGTGGGCAAAGGCCCCACCTGCAGAATACTACGGGGGGCGAGGCCCGGTTCCCGTTCCAGTCGATCCGCGGAAAGAAGACCCTCGTATTGGGTCACGACCCGTTCGCCGGCTCCGGGGGAATGGCGGCCGGGATTGGTCACATCGCAGAAGATGGGCCAGCCGAGATAGTCGCTCAATTCGAAGAGTCGGTTCGCCCAACGGGAGGGATCCCCCGGGTTGGCCGGACCCGCCACGATCCACCCCGGCCCCTTCGTGCGAAGATCGCGCCAGTCAAAATCCACCGAAGCGTTCCCGCGGACTCGCGGGGCAGCCGTAAACGGTCCGTCATCCTCCGATCCCTCGCCCGTCAACGGTCGTTCGTATCCTGGTAGAAAGGGCTCCCGGAAAGGTAGGTTGATATGGACCGGCCCCGGAACTCCGGCGGTCGCCTCACCGACGGCCCGGGCACCCAGAGAGGAAAAATATTTCTCGCCGGCCGCCCCCGAAGGAGCGTTTGCATCCACTTCCCACCGAACCTGTTTCCCGTACAGCCCGACCTGGTCGATGGTTTGGCCGGCACCGCAATCCCTTAATTCCGCCGGCCGGTCCGCCGTCAGGAGAACCAGCGGCACCCGGCGATGATTTGCCTCGACCACTGCGGGCAGGTAGTTGGCACCGGCCGTTCCCGACGTGCACACCAAACCGACCGGAGCGTGGAGACGATCCGCCAGACCCAAGGCGAAAAATGCCGCCGACCGCTCGTCAAGGATCACCCGGCAACGCACATCCTTGCGGACGGCCAGGGCAAGAACGACGGGAGTGGACCGGGACCCCGGACTGACCACGAAATCGCGCACCCCCGCAGCCACCAGCCCCTCGATGAAAGCAACCCCCTGACGGGAACTTTCCGTGCCGTGCGAAGAATCGCGATCTTCCTGATCCATAGAAGCAAGCTAGACCCTGAGCCTCCCAACGACAAGCAACAGAATCGATTCCAGGCCGTTCCCGTAGCAGCCG
>CAZBLJ010000033.1:0-7470 GCA_964492605.1 uncultured Puniceicoccaceae bacterium | reverse complement strand
TGAGTCAAAATGCCCCACCCACCCCGCATTGGGCCAATTTTGTCCGGCAATCCGCCACCCTTCTCCCCGCCAACCGGATCATCCTCCAACTGCCAGAAATTCTCCTATCTATTCTCTTTCAGACACTTATGATATCGAATTTCCGCAAAGGCTCCCACCCGAACCGCACGCTTCACCCGGCATTGGTTATGCAAGACCCCAATCATGAGTACAAATTTCGAGAAATACACCGAGAAAGCGCGCGAAGCCGTTTTCGAAGCTCAGGCGCTCGCTCGGGAACACAATAATTCGCAAATCGAACCCGCCCACCTGCTGGCAACTCTCTGCCATCAGGAAGGAGGGATCGTGCCCGGACTCCTCAACCGCTTGCAAATTCCACCGAGTGCCGTGGTGCTGGCGGCGAATCGGGAGATCGAGAAACTCCCCAAAGTTTCGAGCCCCGCCTCGCAGATGGGTGCCGGGCCCGATCTCCAATCCGCTTTGGCCGAAGCGGAAAAAGCGGCCCGCAAGCGCAAAGACGAGTACGTGAGCACCGAGCACTTGTTCCTCGGGATGTTGGCGTCCGGTCGTCCCGAATCGCTGAAGAGCCTGTTCGGTAGTTTCGATCTCGATACCAAACGGGTCGAGAAGGCTCTCCAGGACGTGCGGGGGGATCAGCGGGTGACTTCCGAGAATCCGGAAGCCTCCTTCGAGGCGCTTGCCAAATACGGACAAGACCTCGTCCAAATGGCCCGCGACAACAAACTGGATCCGGTAATCGGACGGGACGACGAGATCCGCCGCGTAATCCGCATCCTTTCCCGGAAAACGAAGAACAACCCCGTGCTCATCGGCGAACCGGGTGTAGGGAAAACGGCCATCGCCGAAGGCCTGGCCCAACGGATCGTCCGCGGCGATGTCCCGGACGGGCTCAAGGATCGGACCATCTTCGCCCTCGATCTGGGAGCGCTTCTCGCCGGCGCGAAGTATCGCGGCGAGTTCGAAGAGCGGCTCAAGGCCGTTCTCCAGGAGATTCGCGACAGTGACGGACGCATCATCCTCTTCATCGACGAACTCCACACCATCGTCGGGGCCGGGAAGGCGGAGGGTGCCATGGACGCCGGAAACATGCTGAAGCCGATGCTGGCCCGGGGTGAACTGCACTGTATCGGTGCCACGACCCTCGACGAGTATCGCCAGCACATCGAAAAGGACGCCGCACTGGAGCGACGCTTCCAGACCGTTACGGTCGACCAGCCGACGGTGGAGGACACCGTATCGATCCTGCGCGGGCTTCGCGAGCGTTTCGAGGTGCACCACGGGGTCCGCATCCAGGACAACGCCCTCGTTCAGGCGGCCACCCTTTCGAACCGCTACATCAGCGACCGTTTCCTCCCCGACAAAGCGATCGACCTGGTCGACGAGGCCTGCGCCATGATCCGCACGGAGATGGACAGCATGCCCTCGGAGATGGATTCGCTGAACCGGCGGATTCTCCAGCTCGAGATCGAGGAAGCCGCCTTGAAAAACGAAAAAGACGAGGCCAGCAAACGGCGTCTGGAATCCGTGGCGCAGGAGCTGTCGGACCTCCGCGAGAAACTCGACGGGCTCAAAGCCGAGTGGGAGAATGAGAAGTCGGTCATCGACGAGGCCCGGGGCATTCGAAAACAGATCGAGGACACCCGGTACGAGATGGAAACCGCGGAGCGGCAGTACGACCTCAGCAAGCTGGCCGAACTCCGTCACGGAAAACTCCCGCAGCTCGAAGCGAAATTGAAAGAATTCGAACAGGCGGAAAAAGAGACCCACCTCCTCAAGGAAGTCGTCTCCGCCGAAGAAATCGCCGAGATCGTCGGACGCTGGACCGGTATCCCCGTTGCCCGCCTCCTGGAGGGCGAAAGAGAAAAGCTGTTGCGTCTGGAGGAGATCCTTCACGAGCGCGTGATCGGCCAGGACGAAGCCGTCAGCCGCACCACCGAGGCGATCCTGCGCGCCCGCGCCGGGATCAAGGATCCGAACCGTCCCATCGGCTCCTTCCTGTTCCTCGGTCCCACCGGGGTCGGAAAGACCGAGCTGGCCAAAACCCTGGCGCGAACGCTTTTCGACACCGAGGCCAATCTCACCCGCATCGACATGTCGGAGTACATGGAAAAGCACTCGGTGGCGCGACTGGTCGGGGCGCCCCCGGGATACGTCGGATTCGATGAAGGGGGTCAGCTCACCGAAGCCGTCCGCCGCAAACCGTACAGCGTGCTCCTTTTCGACGAGGTGGAAAAGGCGCACCCGGACGTGTTCAACGTGCTTCTCCAGGTCATGGACGACGGACGCATCACCGATTCGCACGGGCGCACCGTCGACTTCAAGAACACGGTCATCATCATGACCTCGAACATCGGCAGTCGCTTCCTGCAAGAGGGCGTAAAGGGGGATCTGATTCCCGACTCCGTCCACGAATCCGTCATGGCCGAGCTGCGACAGGCCTTTCGTCCGGAATTCCTGAACCGCATCGATGACACCGTTCTCTTCAAGCCGCTCACCCGCAGCGAGATCGGCTCGATCACCCGCCTCTTGATCGATGACCTGAACCGCCGCCTGGAAGACCGTCGCATCCGGCTCGAAACCACCCCGGCCGCCAATGAATGGCTGGCCGAGGAAGGCTACGACCCGGTTTACGGGGCCCGCCCCCTCCGGCGCTTCATCCAGCGGAACGTCGAAACCCGCCTGGCGAAGGCCATGATCTCCGGTGAAATCGAGGAGGGTAAGACCGTTCGTCTCGACTACCGGGACGGCGAGGTTTCATTGGAACCCGCGGGAGAGTTCGCTGCGGAGTCGTAGAATCGAAAAAGGGCGGTTCGGAATTCCGAACCGCCCTTTCGGGAGAAATTAAACCAGAG
This sequence comes from uncultured Puniceicoccaceae bacterium, assembly GCA_964492605.1. GTDB lineage: Bacteria > Verrucomicrobiota > Verrucomicrobiia > Opitutales > Puniceicoccaceae > Puniceicoccus. Next base: position 4,597 of record CAZBLJ010000033.1, on the reverse strand, counting down.
TTATTCGGCTGCTTCCGAACCGTCGTCCGGATTCACTGCGATTAACTCCGCATCAAAGACGAGCATGGCTCCGGGAGGAATTCCACTGCCCTGGGGAGGCGTTTGGCCGTAACCCAGTTCCGACGGGATGTAGATCCGCACTTCACCGCCTTGTCCGATCTTGGACAGACCTCCCGAAAAGCCGGGAATGACTCCACCCATCGGAAAAGTGGCGGGCTGGCCGCGGTCATAGGAGCTGTCGAAAATCGCGCCGTCGACCAGCGATCCTTTGTAGTGAACGAGGACCGTGTCCTCTTCGTTCGCCCGGACATCGTCACCGGATTCGATGATTTCGTAGTAGAAGCCGGAAGGATCCGCGATGACGTCCGGATCGTTTTCCAGCTCTTCGATCACCTCGGCTTGGCTGGCGGCCAACTCCTCCGCTGCTTCGGCCTGTGCCGCTTCCGCCCGCTCCTGAAGGAACTGCTGAAGCCGGGGAAGCTGGTCCTGGATGTCCTCCATGCTACCGTCGGCGAGCCCTTGCTCCATTCCTTCGAGGAACAGAGCCTTCTCCTCGTCGGAGAAACCGAGATCGTCCAAGCCTACTTGCTGGGCGACCATGAAGCCGAACAGCGCCGGAGGCGCCATGTCCGCAGAGCCGTTTTCATCTTCCTGTGCCTGGACCGGAAGAGAGAACATCGCTACCGTTCCGGCAAAAGCCAGAAGACGCTTGGGGATTTGGATTTTTGCAGTATTCATAGAAAGAGGCAAACAACGCCGGATGCGGAATGCAAGCACCGAGACCGGAAAGATCCGCAAAAGGGTGTGATTCCAATCCATGACAGAGAGGAGCTGCCGAGGACCAGCGGCTTCAGCTGTCGAAGCGAATCCACAGGGGTCTCCTCTCCTTCCGGGAGTTCAGTGGTACCGGATTATTGCGAATTCCTCCGTCTCCCGGAGCGTTTCCTTCTCTCCGAAGCGATCTTCAAAAGCGGGCATGAATGCATCCCCTTCGAAATCACCTTTCACCCGGGTCAGGTACAACTCGTCCCACAGGGGAAGCGTGAGCCGGTAGATGTCCGACCCACCAATGACGAATATCGTCTCTCCGTCGGGAACCGTCTTTTCCATCTCCCGCACATCGCCATACACCTCCACGCCGGGGGCGACGAAACCGGAACGGGAAAGCACCAGATTCCGGCGGCGGGGAAGTGGACGACCGATCGAGGCGAAGGTCTTCCGCCCCATCAGGACCGCGCCTCCGACGGTCAATTGCTTGAAAAACTTGAGATCCTCGGGCAGATGCCAGGGCAGTCGACCGTCCCGCCCGATCACCCGGTTCTCCGCCATCGCCGCTACCGCCACCCAGCGCGGCTTCGGGTCGGTAGGGTTATCCGCAGGCACGCCCGTTCACCCCCCTAAACAGCCACCGGAGCCTTGATCGCCGGATGCGGATCATAGCCCCGGAGGTCGAAATCTTCATAGACGAACTCGTCGATCTCCCGGCGGTCCGGGTTCAGCACCATGGTCGGCAAGGCCCGCGGCTCCCGCGCGAGCTGTTTCTCCGCCTGTTCCCGGTGATTCGAATAGAGATGCACGTCCCCGAAGGTGTGCACGAAGTCTCCCGGCTCGAGTTCACACACTTGCGCCATCATCTGGAGAAGGAGGGCATAGGAGGCGATATTGAACGGGACCCCCAGAAAAATATCCGCACTTCGCTGGTACAACTGGCAACTCAGCTTTCCGTCCGCCACGTAGAACTGGAAGAGTGCGTGACAGGGAGGAAGCGCCATCTCCTCCAGTTCCCCCGGATTCCAGGCCAGCACCATATGACGGCGACTGTCCGGCGTCTCCCGGATCGAACGAACCACCTCGGCGATCTGGTCGACCGTCTTCCCCGAAGGACTCTGCCAGGATCGCCACTGCGCACCGTAAACCCGGCCCAGATTGCCGGAGCCATCGGCCCATTCGTTCCAAATCGAGACGCCCGCTTCCTGCAGAGACCGCACGTTGGTCTCTCCTCTCAGAAACCAGAGAAGCTCGTGAATGATCGACCTCAGATGCACCTTCTTGGTGGTCACCAAAGGAAACCCTTCGGAAAGCGGAAAGCGGAGTTGCGCTCCAAAAATTGACCAAGTTCCCGTTCCCGTTCGATCGTCGCGGAACGTTCCTTCGTCGAGGATCCGCTTCATCAGGTCGAGGTAAGCTTTCATCCGGCAATCAAACTCGTTGCAAAAACGCCATTATTCCGGATCCGTCGGCTTCGTGACAAGAGCCCAATCATCCCGTGGCCTTTCTACCTCGACGTTTTCCTGTTTCCCGGAGGCGATCGTCAGGGTGCCCGATGCCGTAAACTTCTCCGGAATTCCGTCCGGGATACCATCCGCCACCCAATACCGAAAAGACGCTTCGGTTTCTCCGAGATTCCAGAACACCAGGTGAAGCCGGTCGCCCGGCTCCCCGCGGACCGATTGGAAAAATACATTCCGGAGAGCCGACCCGTGAACCGGCTCCCAACCTTCCGGAGCCGCCGGTCTCACCTTCATCCGGAACCATCCGTTTTTGCGTGAAACGATGAACGAGCCCTCCCAAACGTCCCCCGGCTGGAGCAGAATCGGTTCGGACCCCAAAAACGCCTCGTAGGAACCGAATCTCCCCTCCGGCCGCCGCCAGATATCGAGACTGACGATCTCCGCAGCCACGACATCCCGATTCTCCAACTTCAAGCTCGCCGGATAGCCGACCGTTCTCCCACTGAATCCGGAAAACGACCTGCCGTCTTTCTGGACCAAGGGTTCGGCGATGACCCTCTCCTCCGAAACCTTCGTTCGGATCTCCGTCAGGGGATAGCGGGAAAATTCCTCGGCCGCACCCCACTGCGCATCCGCATGCGCTCCCAGCACCTCATCGGCCCGAACAGCAGCCGGATGATCGGCCTCGGGAGCAGAGGCGCACCCGGCCAGAATCAGCCCGGCCCCGGCGGCCCCCACCGCCATCCCGAGCCTCCGCCGAAATCCTGTTTTGCTCATCGAGTTTCCGTTCCCTGATTTTCCATCCCACGATCTCCCGCGGCCCCTATCCCTCGACCGAGCAACCTCCGACAAGGTCCTCCACAAACTTCGAAAACCCCTCGAAACCCTCCGAGGGTAGTTCTCCCGTCCCCAGTTCGACACAGCGCTTCACGATGGCACTGCCCACTACGACACCCGAGGCCAGCGCCGCCGTAGTCCTCACCTGCTCGGAGGTGGATATTCCAAAACCGACGACGACGGGCCGATCCGTCTCTTCCCGAATCGACGCCACGGCTTCTCCAACCCCCTCGGCCAGATCCGACCGCTCTCCCGTTACGCCCTCCCGGGAAACATAGTACACGAAACCCGTCGTCTTCGAGGTGATCAGCCGGATCCGCTCCTTCGGCGTGGTGGGAGAGACGATGTAAACCGTCTTCATGCCATGCCTCTCACAGCAGGCCAGATGTTCCTCCGACTCCTCGGGCGGGAGATCGAGCACCAGCATTCCATCCACTCCGGCCTCCTTCGCCCGTTTCACGTACGCATCGTTCCCCTTGGCGAACACGAGGTTATAGTAGGTGTAGAATACGATGGGCACCTCATCCGAATACCTCCGCACCTCCTCCACCAGGGCGAACACCTTCTCGGAAGTCATCCCCGACGCCAAGGCCCTCTCGGCCGCCCTTTGATTGGTCGGCCCGTCGGCAAGCGGATCGCTGAACGGCACCCCGATCTCCAAAACATCGACTCCGGCATCGATCAAGCGGCGGAGGATTTCCACCGATGTGGCGAAGTCCGGATCTCCCGCACAGACGTACGAGACAAAGGCCGCCGATTTACCGGCTTCCTTCAATCGATCCCGATCAAAGGCCCGCGCTATCCGGTCCGCGTTCATCGCGAGACCTTCGGATCGACGGGTCCGGCCACCAAAACGCGGGACTTTCGGTCCATTCCCGCAGCACCCCGGTTACTTGCCCTGTTCGACGAGGCGCTTCTCTTTGACGAGACTCGCGCGCTTGCCGATCCGCTCACGCAGATAATACATCCGCGAACGCATCACGACACTCTCGCGGTCCACCTCGATCTTCTCGATATTCGGAGAGTGCACCGGGAAGACGCGCTCGACGCCCACACCCGAAGCAATCCGGCGGACCGTAAAGGTCTCCTCGATTCCGGCACCCTTGCGGGCGATGACGATTCCGGCAAAGACCTGGATACGGGTCTTCTCGCCCTCGCGCACGCGGGTGTGCACCTTCACGCCGTCCCCGACCTTAAAGTGGGAGCGGTCTTCTTTCTGTTGGTCTTTCGTAATTTCCGAAATCAAAGCGTTCATGGCTGGGTTCCTTGTTGAGTAGGAAACCGATGAGAAAATGCGTCCGAGGCACCCGCGTCAAGCCAACAAAATCAGATTCACACCGGGCGGCAGGGGCCTTTCATCTGGCTCGCAGTGGGTCGAATTCCCAAAAGGAACTCCGGCTTCAGCCGGAGACGGCCGCGTGGGCGGCTGAAGCCGCCCGTCCGTTACCCGGGAACTCCGCCTCGTGACCGTCGTAGCCCGAAGTAGGGCAAAATCCCTGAACAAACTTCTGTTTTCTGCCAGATGAAAG
>CAZBLJ010000032.1:0-18140 GCA_964492605.1 uncultured Puniceicoccaceae bacterium | reverse complement strand
CACCGACGGGCTGGTCCTGGGCTCGGAGAGCTTCGTGCGGGAACAACTCGAAGCCAGCCCTCCCGGAAAACGCGAAAGCCGCCCCCATGCGCTCAAGGGGGCCGATTGGCACGGCCTCTCCGTGGGGACCGGACTCCGGAAAGACCTTTTCGGGTAGGAAATCCGCCCGGCATTCATCTCGGGGCGCGAATTTTTCCCGTCTCAGGGGATTATGGATGACCTCCTGATTTCCGTTGCTCCCATCGAATCAACCTCTTGTGCTTTGGACCCATGGCATCTCCGCGAAAGGACGAACCGGCCTATCATCATGCACGCGTCCGCCGGCAGCATTCGAACGAACTTGCGCAGGATTATGTGGAGGCGATCCGGGATCTGGCATCGGAGGGACGGTCGGCGCGCGTTACGGATCTTCAGGAAATTTTCGGGGTCTCACATGTTTCGGTCATCCGCGCCCTGAAAAGATTCGAAGATCGCGGCCTGGTTTCGCGCCCAGGGGGCGGCGGCATTCTCCTGACGGCCAAAGGCCGCACACTCGCCGAAGAAGCCGCCGGACGCCATGAGTTGGTGGTTCGTTTTCTCGAAGCCATCGGAGTCTCCGCCCGACAAGCCGAGGCCGACGCCGAGGGCATCGAACACCACATCAGCAAGGAAACCTTGAATTCCTTTCACCGGTTTCTTAGCAACCGGGAGACTTGAGACCGCGTTTTGTCGGCGAAAGAAGGACCGACACCTCCCCTTCCTCCTTGCGTCCCATCCACGAAACAGACACGACTAGCCTCTCTTCCCTTTCCTCATTTTTCATCCCTCCACCATGTACCAACCGAGACCCAGTCGCGAGGAGTTCCGTCGCCTTGCCCGCAAGGGAAATCTCATACCGGTCATGGCCGATTTTTTCGCCGACTTCGAGACCCCCGTGTCGGCTTATGTCCGCCTTTCGGAATCCGGCCCCGCCTTTCTCTTCGAATCGGTCGAGGGTGGCGAAAATGTCAGCCGGTTCAGTTTTCTGGGATACAAGCCGCGCAAGATTTTCGAATCCGGCGAGGAGTGGACCCGAATCACGGAACGGGATGGAAGCGTCCGGGAGATTCCGACTCCGGACGACCCGCTCAGGCTGGTCGAGGACGAGATCGCCCGGTTTACTCCGGTCGCCGTCGAGGGTTCGCCTCCTTTCGTAGGCGGCGCGGTCGGTTTTCTGGCCTACGAATACATCCACCGGGTCGAACCTACGGTTCCCCGGGCGGAGAAGGACGAACTCGGTTGTCCGATCCTCTACTATGCGATGGTGGATTCCCTCGTGGTTTTCGACCGCGCCCACCAGAAGATTCTCTTGTGCGCCACCGTCTCCATCGGAGAAGAGGAGGATCCCGACAAAGCCTACGAACGGGCTCTGGCCGAATTGGATGAACTGGACCGGACCCTCGCGAAACCCATCTCGAGTCCGTTGCAACCGGTTCCTCCCGAGCCGGATTTCACGGTGCCTCCGGGCAATTTCGAGCGAGCGGAATTCGAAACCGCAGTCACCGAATGCCGGGAATACATTCACGCGGGAGACGTCGTACAAGTAGTGCTTTCCCAAAGATTCAGGAAATCCTACGACCGCACTCCGGTCGACCTGTACCGGACTCTCCGCACGGTGAACCCGTCGCCTTACATGTTCCTCCTCGACACGGGCGATTTCGCGGTTGTGGGGGCCTCGCCGGAGGTCCACGTCCGCCTGACCGGCGACCTGGTGGAGATTCGCCCGATCGCCGGCACCCGCCCCCGCGGTAAAGACGCGACAACGGACCTGGAGATGGAAAAGGATCTCCTGGCGGATCCGAAAGAACGGGCCGAGCACCTGATGCTGGTGGATCTGGCACGGAACGACATCGGACGGGTCTGCACGGCGGGGAGCGTCCACGTGCCCGATTACATGGCCATCGAACGGTATTCCCACGTGATGCACATTGTTTCGCAGGTGGAAGGGGAGTTATCCGCAGACCGAAACGCGTTCGACCTGATGCGTGCCACCTTTCCGGCCGGGACGGTCAGCGGAGCGCCAAAGGTCCGCGCCATGCAGATTATCGCGGAGAAGGAAAGGACCACCAGAGGGCCTTATTCGGGGGCTTTGGGATATTTTTCCTACGACGGAAATCTCGACTCCTGCATCGCCATTCGATCCGCGTTAATTCAACGGGGAGAGGTACATGTGCAATCCGGAGCCGGTCTGGTCGCGGACTCCGTTCCCGCCAAAGAGTTCGAAGAAACCGTAAATAAAGCTCGCGGACTCTTGAAAGCCGTCGCTATCTCGGAGATAGTGGAGAATGATCGCTTCACCGGAAATAACACCATCGATCCTCAAGAAAAGTAGCCCTCACGCTATGCCACCCCCTCCCAGAAAGAAGTCTTCACAGGACAAGAAGGTCAAAGGGCCGTCGAAGCCAAGTCAAGTGGAGCGTTCCGTGGACACCTATGAGGACAAGGTGGAAGATGTCCGTAATCTTCCGTCCTCCGAAAAAACCGCACTGAAGCTTTACCTTCAGGAAATCGGAAAGACCCCGCTCCTCACGCCCGAGGAGGAAGTCTCGCTGGCGCGCAGGATCCAGAAGGGAGACGAAAAGGCGCGCAACCACATGGTTCAGGCGAACCTCCGTTTGGTCGTCAAAATCGCTAACGACTACAACAATTTCGGCCTTCCCCTCCTCGACCTGATCAGTGAGGGAAACATCGGCCTGGTGAAAGCCGTCGAGCGCTTCGATCCCGACAAGGGCGGCAAGCTCAGCACTTACGCCGCCTGGTGGATCAAACAATCGATCAAGCGCGCACTGGCCAATCAGAGCAAAACGATCCGTCTGCCGGTACATCTGGTCGACCGGATCGCCAAGATGAGGAAGATCACCGCCGCACTTGCGGACGAGTTCGGTCGCGAACCGACGGACGACGAGGTCGCCGCCGAAATGGGGATCCCGGTCAACAAGGTCGCCCACTTGAAGACCGTCAGCGTCCGCCCCACCTCGCTCGACGCACCCGTTGGCGAAGACGAAAGCACCAGCTTCGGCCAACTCGTTGGGGATGAAAACGCGATCAACCCCTTCGACAACCTGCGAACCAAATCGCAGATGATCGATCTGGATGAAATCTTGAGCGATCTCGAAGAGCGCGAAGCGGAGATCATTCGCTACCGCTTCGGGATCGGCAATGAAGGTCCGCTGACCCTGGAAGAAGTCGGCGAGAAATTCGAAATTACACGGGAACGCGTCCGCCAGTTGCAGAACATTGCGATCAGCAAGATGCGTCGGAACATGATGAACCGTGAACGCCAACGTTCCGCCGAAGAGATTCAGGAAGAGAAGCTTGAACAAAAGAGGATGCAGGTTCTTCATGAGTTTTATCGCAAAACTCTATCCCGACAGGAAGAATCGTGAATAAATCCGACGCGTCCCAACCTCCCGAATTTCTCAAACAACTCCTCGAGGCCAGGTCTCCCTCGGGCTTTGAAAAGGAAGCCCAGGCGGTGCTCGACCGGACTATGGAGCCGGTCTCCGATGCCTACGCCAAGGATACCCTCGGAAACCGGATGGCCGTAGTCGGAGAGGGAAAAGACCCCGTTTTGATGCTGGCCGGGCACATGGACGAGCTGGGCTTTCTGGTGACCCACATCGACGACAACGGTTTCGTATATTTTCAAACCGTCGGGGGACACGACCGCATCATGATTCCGGGTCGGCGGGTCACCATCCTTTCCGAAGGCGGGGATGTTCGCGGCGTAACCGGAAAACGGGCCATCCACCTGATGACGCCCGAGGACCGCAAGAAAATCCCACAGATTTACGAAATGTGGATCGACATCGGTGCCTCGTCCAAAGAGGAGGCGGAGAAACGAGTCTCTCTCGGGGATCCGGTCGTGTACACCCACGGCTACGAAGCCCTGAACGGTTCGATCGGAATCGCCCGTGCTTTCGACAACAAAACGGGCTGTTATGTGGTCAACGAGGTGGTGCGGAGACTCGTCGATAGCGGCACCGACCTCGAAGCCGAGGTGGTCGCCGTTTCAACGACCCAAGAGGAAATCGGCACCCGCGGGGCGATCCCCTCCAGCTTTTCCGTGAATCCCGATTTCGGTATCGCCGTGGACGTGGGACACGCGACCGACCATCCGGACTGCGATGCCCGCAAGCACGGCAAACACGTTTTGGGCGGAGGCCCGATCCTTTACCGCGGGGCGAACATCAATCCCATCGTCTTCGACCGCCTCGTGAAATGCGCGAAGGAGAACGACATTCCCGTTCAGATCAAGCCCGAGGCGGGCCCGACCCCCACCGACGCCCGAGCCGTGCAAATGGCGAGGGAAGGCGTGGCGACGGGTCTTATCGGGATTCCTCTGCGCTACATGCACACACCCAGCGAAGTCGTGGACCTCGACGATCTCGAAGCATGCGTCGAGCTGATCCGCAACTTCGCCCTTTCTCTCCGGAAAGGCGAGCGAGCCGACTGGTAACGGAGCATCGAATGAAGAGCATGACCGGATACGGTTCCGGGTCCGCCGAGCACGGCGGAGTGCGGGTCGAATCGGAGATCCACTCGGTCAATCACCGCGGGCTGGCGGTGCAGGTGTACGGTCCGCGGGAGTGGGGTGCTGCCGAGAACGAACTCACGACGCTTTTCCGGGAGAAACTGTCCCGCGGGAAGGTGACCGTCACCCTAAACGTCTCCCGGGTGGATGCCGCCGGACGGTCGACCGTCGACTGGAGCGTTGTCGAGGAACGCGTGAACCTCTTTCGCGAGGCGTACCGACGCTTCGGGAAATCCGGGGAGACGGATATTTCGGTTCCACCGGACGTGCTCTATCGGATCCTCGGTGACAGCCAGCAGGATAGCTCCACCCCCTTGTGGGACGACTGCCGCACACCGGTTTTAACGGCCGCCGACGAAGCATTGACCGGACTCGTTCGAATGAGAGTCGACGAGGGGTTTCGGCTACGAAAGGATTTCGAGCACCGCGCGAAGATTCTCGGCGACCTGCTCGGAACCATTCGCGAGCACGATGCGCACCGCATCCCGAATCACCGTGACGCTTTGCTGAACCGGCTCAAAGAGATGAATCTCGAGTTGGACCCGACCGACGAACGGGTCGCCCGGGAGGTCGCCTTCTTCGCCGATCGCAGCGACATTTCCGAGGAGACCGCCCGGGTGGACAGTCATCTGGTCGCCCTGGAGGAATGTTTCTCGGCCTCGGACCCCACCGGTCGGCGGATCGAGTTCCTTCTTCAGGAAATCCTGCGGGAATTCAATACGATGGGATCGAAGGCCACCTTACCCGAGATCTCGAATGCCGTCATCGACGCCAAACAGGAAATCGAAAAGCTACGCGAACAGGCCGCGAATATCGAATAGACCGCTTTCTCCTTCAGGTCCCGAAGAGCCGGTCACCGAAATCTCCCAGCCCGGGCCGTATGTATTTCCGCTCATCCAAACACCGGTCCACCACCCCGGTGATGATCGGCACATCCGGAAACTCCGACCGCACTTCCCCGATCCCTTCCGGAGCCGAAAGGACCGTAACCAGCACACAATCTTTCGCACCTTTCTCCCTCAGCACCCGGAGTGCACCGCAAGCCGATCCACCGGTCGCCAGCATCGGATCGATCAGCAAGACCTTCGCCCCTTCCATCTCGGGAATCTTGCAATAATACTCACCGGCGCGGGCGGTCTCCTCATCGCGCTCCATTCCGATGTAACCGACGCTCGCATCCGGAAGGATCTCCAGAAAGGCGGAGAGCATACCCAAACCCGCCCGCAGTATCGGGACGATCACTACGGGACAATCAACCCTGTGCCCCTCGGTGGCTTCCAGAGGAGTCTCGACCACCACCTCCGCCGTCCGGAGAGAGCGTGTCGCCTCCACGGCCAGGAAATAGGAGACCCGGTCGCAGAGGGAGCGGAAGTCGACCTTGTCGGTCCGGCGATCCCTTAATCCTACCAGCAGGTCCGCCGCCAGCGGATGATCCAGGGAGACAACCCCGCTCATAACAGCTTCTTCTCGACCTTGCGCCTGAGCGCTGCGAGGACGCGTTCCTTCTGGCCCTCGTGCCCGGCCTTGAATCCGGGCATTCTCGCCAGCCAGTCGAAGACCGTTTCCGCCTGACCCGGCGGGAGCACCGGCGGAAGCACCGAGACCTTTTCAAACGCCTCGATGATCCTTTCCGAGATCTCGGCAAGCATTCCTTCGGACCTTTTCCCGCTCAAGCCCTCCTTCATGAATTCCTCCGGCCCCTCGCCTTCCTGTGGACGGAGAGCCCTCTGGTACAGAGCCATCGCATCGAGAAGGAGGACTTCGGTTCTCGGATAATAGCTCGCCATCAGATTCCACGGGTGGAGTTCCTGATCCCCCTTTGCCCGGAAATCCGACCGGACCACGACGGAAGGGATATCGGCGAACTTGGCGAACATGAATTCGACGACCGTGCCGGAGTCGAGTTCCGATCCGTCGAAATGAAAGAGGGCCAGATCGCAATCGAGAAGGCAGAGGATATCGTTATCCCGGATGCTATGGGCGGAAGTGTCGCGCTGCTCGAGATTCTGCGGCAGCACCGGAAGAAAACGCCCCTGGGAGCTTCGGTGAATCTCCTCGGCGAGCAGCGCGTTTCCGACCAGGTGTTTGGAATCGAAGAGATCACCGGCAAAATAAAAGGACAGAGGGTTTTTCATAGTCGAATGCTTCGTCTCAGGGATTGGATCCGAATCGCAAGAAAGAATTCGAAAGCGCGGGATAGATCTCTTCGCCAAAAGCCTCCATTCGGGATAATCTCCGGGCGATATCGTCGAACACCTCGGCTTGGTTGTCGACGAAGAGAAAATGGTCGCTTGCCAAAATTTCCGCCGCACCCTCAAGCTCGGGTTTTCTCGGAGGACGCAGCTCCAAAAGGCCGGACAGGTAGTGCGCATATTCGTCTCTTTCCAGCCGACCATCCCCCACCTCCAGCAGTTTCTCGAGCATCGCGTGGTTCCGGGGAAACTCTCCGACCCCTTTCTTCAAAATTTTGATCGCGTGGTCGTAAAATCCTTCGTCCGAAAAGGCTTCGGCGAGGACGAGAAAATTGGATTCCCGGTGACGGGGAGACTGGAAAAACCGCTGAAAATCGGTCTCCGCCGCATCGCCTTTCCCTTGCATCAACAACGCCAGCGCCCGAACAGCCGCCGCAGAAGCACCAAGTTCGCGATTTTCTTCGCCCTTTTTCGGTTCGGGGCCCAGCAGCGCGAGAGTTACATCGGGAAACCCGTCCCGGAGATGGGCCAACCCGAGAAAGATCTCTTTAAAACCCTGAAGGTTTTGGTGACCCAGGCGATCCAGGACCAATTCGGCCACCTCCGGATACCCGTACTTCGCGGCGAAGGCCATGACTTCCACAAAGGACTTTCTGTCGGCGAACCGGTCCAAAATCTCGCGGACCGTCGGCAGGACTTCATCCTGTCGACCGCTTCTCTCCAATGCTACCAAATACCAGGACCAGGAAGCAAACTGGCCGGCATTCGACCGCCGCTGCTGGTCCGACACCAGCAACAGTTCCTCCCATCTTTCCAGTTCCGCCATCTTGTGATAAAGGCTGGAAGCGAGCTGTTCCGAGGCGGGAATCCTCGCCAACCCCCGCTGCAGGGTCAATAAGGCGAAGCGGTCGAATCCACCGTTCCACAGGATCTCCCCGATGAGATACAGCCCTTCTGGCGAACCGGTGAGATTCTCCTGATTCACCCGATCATAGGCCTGTTCCAAGAGGCCGAGCCGGACTTCGGCGGCGGCGGCGTTGACGGCCAGTCTTTTCCGTACGAGAGGGTCGTCGATCGAGTCGTAAAGGGAATCGACCAATACCGGGATCTCTTCACCGCGCCCCGCCCGGTTCAAGAGACCGATCAGAAATTCGAGGTATTCGCTTTCCAGAAAAGCTGGGTGCTCGTCCGAAAATCGCAAGCCGTCGCGCAACACCTTGATGGCCAACTGACGGTTCTCCAGGGGCCCGGCGAAAATCCCGGCAAGCAACATCCGCGCCTCGGCATTATCCGGCGCCCTCGCCAAACCTACCCGTAGCTTGTGAAAACCGGGCCGGAATTCTCCCGACCGGATTTCCTCCATCCCCTTCTCAATGAAAAACTCGCCCATCTCCTGGCGGTGAGCGTCCATCCGTAGCGGCAAGACGAGCATTTTCGGCCACGATACTTCTTCGTAGCCGCGTTTAACCTTGAAGTAGAAGTAGAGAGCGGTCCCACCGGAAAGCCACCCGACCACCCCGAGAACCGCCAGCACCAGAAATACCCGTCGCCAGATAAAATGGATGCGAATCCGCGATTTGCCGTCTTTCCGTTTGATCTTCTCGCGCCAGGCCAATCCGAACAGGAATCGACCCGATTCAAACCGATTCCGCCTCTCATCGGAACCCCGCTTCACAGTTTTATTATGTTCCATTGTGGTTTTCAGTCGCGCCCTTCGGCGGCGGACAGGATTCTCTCCGCCTCCTGAACATCCTTGTCGCCTCTTCCGCTCAGATTTACGCAGAGAATTTGGTCGGTGCTCAGTTCGGGCGCTCGTTTCAGAGCGTATGCCAGACCGTGCGAGGTCTCCAGCGCCGGAATGATTCCCTCTCTCCTGCTCAACGCCTGGAAGGCTTCCAGGCATTCCTCATCCGAAGCCCTCGCGTAATCCACCCGTCCGAGAGACCGGTAAAACGCATGCTCCGGCCCGACCGCCGCGTAATCCAACCCCGCGGAAACGGAGTGCGTCTTATCGATCTGGCCATCCGCATTCTGGAGGATCCACGTCTTGCAACCCTGCAGAACCCCCAATCTCCCTCCGTCGAAACGGGCGGCATGATCGCCCGGATCCGACCCACGACCGCCGGCCTCGACGCCAACCAGCCGCACCTCCGGGTCGGCCAGAAAATCAAAAAAGAAACCGATCGCGTTACTCCCCCCGCCGACGCACGCCGCCATTTCGTCCGGTAGACGTCCCTCCTTCTGGAGTATCTGCTCGCGGGTTTCCCGACCGATGACCCGGTGAAAATCCCTCACCATCATCGGATACGGGTGAGCGCCGAGAGCCGACCCCAACACATAATGCGTATCCCCGGAGCGGGAGACCCAGTCCCGCATGGCCTCGTTGACCGCATCTTTCAGAGTACGCTGACCGGAGTCAACGCCCCGCACTTCCGCACCGCAAAGCCTCATCCGATAAACGTTCAGAGCCTGGCGACGCATATCCTCCTCGCCCATGTAGATGACGCACTCGAAGCCCATCCGGGCACATCCGGCCGCCGTCGCGATGCCGTGCTGACCGGCTCCCGTTTCGGCGATGATGCGCGTCTTTCCCATTCGACGGGCCAGAAGCAGCTGGCCGATCACATTGTTGATCTTGTGGGCGCCGGTATGCAGCAGGTCCTCACGCTTCAGGTAGATCTTCGCCCCTCCCAGCTTCTCGGTCAAACGCCCCGCAAAATACAGAGGAGTCGGACGTCCCGCGAATTCCCGCAGCTCGCGAGCCAATTCGTCCTGGAAACCGGAGTCCCCCGCCGCCTCTTCGTAGGCGTCCCTCAATTCCACCAACGGCGTCACCAACGTCTCCGGCACGAAGGAACCGCCGAACGCCCCGAAGCAACCGCGGGCATCGGGCTGCGATTCCGGGTCGACGATCTTTGGTGCCACGGCAGATTCCATACCCTCCGACATTCCAGAAAACCAGGACACCGTCAATCCGCCTTAGCGCCTTTTGCAACGGATTTGACAAGAAGCAGCGTCATATCGTCCGCCGCCGAGTCCTCCGCCGAGAAGCGATCCAACTCGAGCAAGATGGAGTCCTTGATCCGTTCCGCGCTCCAATCCGCATCACACGAGAGAGCCTTCATCAGCCGCGCCGATCCGAACTCCGCCCCGTTTCCATCCACTCTCTCGGTGACCCCGTCGGTGTAAAGGGCCAGCAAATCCCCCTCCCCCATGGAAAACTCCACCTCTTCAATGACCGAATCGAAGATCTCCGGCCCCACCATCCCGAGCGCCATCCCCTCGGAACGGATCTCCCGGCAGGAATCCCGGCCCGCTCCGCCGGGATGGCAAAGGATAGGCAGCTCGTGTCCGGCCCGCGCCATCCGGACGATACCGGTGTTCGGTTCGATCACGGCGTAAATCATCGTCACGAACATATCCGCCCGGATCTGTTCGATGATCTCGCGGTTCATCCGGCAGAGCACTCCCTTCGGAGAAGCCCCCTCTCTGGCCAGCAGCGAGAGCGACGTCTGGCAAATCGACATCAGCAGGGAGGCCGCCACCCCCTTCCCCGACACGTCGGCGATCCCCACCCCCACACTCCCGTCCGGCAGTTGAAGGACGTTGTACAGGTCCCCGCCGACCCGCTGGGCCGTCTCGTAAGCCGCCGCCATATCCATCCCCGGCATCCGGGGAAACTTCGCCGGGAGTAGCATCCCCTGCACGTTGGCCGCCAGCGAAAGGTCCAGATCGAGCCGCTGCTTCTCCATTTGCATTTCAATCTGGTCCGCATTGTGGATCGCCAGACCCGCCTGCTCGCCGAGCGACACCACCAACGAAAAATCCGTTTCCGAAAACCCGAAGCCGTCCGAGGCATTCGCCACCGCAATGACACCGAGAAACCGTTTCCGGAAGAACATCGGCACCGCCAGAAAAGAACGGATCCGGAAGGCGGGGTCGTCGACCGATAGCCTGTCGGCAAGAACATCCTCCTCGTTCAGCAGAACCGGCTCGCCGGTCTCGGCCACCTTGCCGATGATTCCCTCGCCGAATCCAATCTCTTCTACCGCCAAATTCCGCTCCAGAAACTGCGTCCGGGTGGTAATCTCTTCTTCGACCTCCCCCTCCTTTTTCTGCTTCGGAAACAATCCTTCGACGGCGGCCGCCCGCAAACGACGGTCCCCCGAGCGAACATACAGACAACCGCTGACGGCTCCCGTCCCGATCACGGCCGCATGGATGATCCTCCGGTGCAGCCCGCGCCGGGGATTCTCATCGTTCACCTCCTCCACCAAATTGTGGAGAAACTCCAGGACCACGGTTTTTTCCTGTTCCACGCGCTGCAGGTCCTCGCCGAGCAAGCGACTGTTCTGCCGCAAATACTGCACCAGGATCCAGGCACCCGCCGCCGCACAAACGAACCCTAAGAGGAATCCCCACACGCCACCCGATCTTCACGGATTTCCGATCTGTAGCAACCAGCGAATCACCCCAAAAAAATGGGCCCGGTGAAAACCCCTAAACACCGGACCCAACAGGAGAAACATCCCCCGATACTCAATCCTGCACGATTGATTGCGTTAAACAGTGCAGATTTCATGCCATCTTTTTCAATTATTCTCGCTCGCACCCGCAGGAAGAATACCGTAGCGAAGCGGGTTCATCCCGCGACCTCTTCCCCGCAGATCCCGCCCCCGAAGGGAGCCGTGCAATTTCCTCTGCGGGGAATGGTTTCGCTCCTTCTTCATCCGCCCTTCAGCCGGGGCGATGACCGGAACGGGCCCCGGGGACGCCCCCGATATTGTCTTGTCGAACCCTCCCGAAACGGGTTGTGTAAAAATCTTGGGTCAGCTCCGTCCCTCCGCCAATCCTCCGCTTTTTCCGTCTCAATTTCAAATGGCCCTCCATCCGGATTTTCCGTCTTCACCCTACGAACCCCTGCTGCCACAGCATCGATGGTTTCCGGCGGATGAGGATTTGCGGGAGACCGCCTACGAAAAGCTTCTCGCCCCGTTGGTCGCCCATATACGGGAAGCCGTTTTCGAATGGCGCGGGAATGGCTACGAGGGCGCTTCGCCCACCTCGAAATCTCTCCTGAACCACTGGTTCGAGCAAGACCACTTGCTGGAAAACGCGGACGGCACTCTTTCCCCGTTCAGCTACTACTTCGCCCAGCGCGAGGCCGTCGAAACCGTTATTTGGTTGTTCGAAGTCCGACAGGCCCGCGATAAGTTCGACCTGCTGCGTTTCGACGCATCCGGTGCCGTCTCCGCCGGAATGTTTGCCGAAAAATACGATGACTACCTGCGGCTCGGCATTGAGGAGTGGAAGCAGTCTTATGCTGAGCATGAGAAACTCGGGAAAAAGGCGGTTCTCTTCGTCATGGTGGACGACACCCGCAACTGCGACGAAGCGGGGGCCTACCTCGAGAAAATCTGCCCCGAAATGGAGCGCGGAGTGCTCGTCATCCACACCAAGAAGAACCGTGAAATCTGATCCAATCCCAATCGATTACCCTGAGTGGCTTGAAGCCGTCAAAACCCGCATCCAATCTGCCCGCAGCCGCGCTGCGCTGGCCGTCAATGCGGAATTGATCCAGCTCTATTATAGCATTGGAAGCGATATTCTTGACCGGCAGTCCCGCCTCGGTTGGGGGAGCAAAGTGATCAAACGAGTTGCCGCCGACCTCAAAACGGCTTTCCCGGACATAAAGGGGTTTTCCTCCCGGAATCTCCATTACATGCGCCTCTTTGCCCAAGAATGTCCTACGCAATCAATTGTGCAGCAGGCTGCTGCACAATCGGGAAACGTGCCCGCCCCGAGCTTTGGACGGCAGACTGCCACCCAGTTGCCGTGGTTTCACATTGTCACGCTCCTAACCCAGGCCGAAGCCGCTGAACGGGAATGGTATGCCATGCACGCAGTCGCTGGCGGCTGGTCGAGAGACACCTTAAAGCAAAATATTAAAACCCAACTCAAGCAACGCCAGGGAGCGGCCACGACTAATTTTTCGGCACTTCTTCCGCCCGCCCGGTCCGCTCTGGCCAAAGAAGCGCTGAAAGACCCTTACAATTTCGACTTCCTTGGCCTCGGCGACGACGCACACGAGCGCGAGATCGAAAACGCCCTCATTCGACACATCACCCGATTCCTACTTGAGCTGGGCACCGGTTTTGCTTTCGTGGGGCGTCAGTTCCGACTCGAGGTCGGTGGCGACGAGTTTTTCATCGATCTACTTTTCTACCACACCCGGCTCAAATGCTACGTTGTCATCGAACTGAAGGGCAGTGCCTTCAAACCCGAGCACGTCGGCCAACTCAACTTCTACCTCAGCGCCGTGGACTCCCAGGTAAAAGCTGAAGATGATCAAGCGACAATAGGCCTGCTTCTATGCAAGAGTCAGAATCAGATTGTGGCGGAATACGCCCTCAGGGATACCGCAAAACCCGTGGGAATCGCCGAATACCAGCTCGTTGAATCCCTGCCGGAGCCTCTCCAAACCAACCTACCCAGCATTGAGGAGCTGGAAGCCGAACTCGCCCATGAGAACCCAAACGAGCTGCCCAATGAATAATGAGTCCCGACGAACACTCGCCGCAAAAAAATATGGGACACCATAAACTGAGCACCCCTATTGCCGTACACCTGCAGGCATTCAGAAGGGACCGTCAGGCAGAGTGACGGGTGCCGAACCGGAACGCGTCCTCGACTTTTCCGGTTGCCGCATTTCCCACTCTCTCCATGCTTTCCCCCGTAATGGGAGATTCCTCAGAGCAGACGAACACCCCCTTCCGGGGACGCACCATCGTACTCGGAGTCACCGGGAGCATCGCCGCCTATCGGGCTGCGGACATCACCAGCCAGTTGACCCGGCGGGGCGCCTCGGTCTTTCCCGTGATGACGGAGGAGGCCACCCGGCTCATCACTCCCCTGACCCTGCAAACGCTCGCGCGAAACCCGGTCGCCTACGATCTTTGGAAAGAAGCGGAAAGCTGGCAGCCGGGACACATCGAGTTGGCCGACAATGCCGACCTCCTGCTCGTCGCTCCCGCCACCGCCCACACTCTCGCCTGTTTCGCCCGGGGACTCGCTCCCGATCTCCTCACCTCGCTATACCTGGCCACCCGCGCGCCGGTCCTTCTGGCTCCGGCCATGAACGGCCATATGCTCGAGCACCCGGCCACCCGCGCGAATTTCGAGATCCTCCGGCAGCGGGGGCACACCTTCGTCGATCCCACCGAGGGTCTCCTTGCCTGCGGATACGAAGGCCAGGGGCGACTCGCGCCGGTGGAAGAAATTCTCGCCGCCGCCGGAAACGTTCTCTCCGAATCCGATGCCTGAGCCGATCCGACTCATTCTCGGGGACGACGAGTATCTCGTCGACCGGCGGGCCGCGGCGATCTTCGCCCCGTGGAAAGAAGAAGCCGCCGACGAGTATTCCGTCGAAGTGATCGACGGAAGGGCGCTGAACGTCGACGAAGCCTCCACCGTCGTCACCCGCTTCACCGAAGCCGTTCAGACGGATTCCCTCTTCGGCGGCGGCGGGAGAACCGTGTGGTTGCGGAACCTCAACTTCCTCGGAGACGACCGCCTCGGCCGCAGTAATGGCGCCAAAGAAGAAGCGGAACGGTTGCAGGGAGTGATCGAGGGGCTGGCCGGAGCCGACAACCGCGTGCTCGTTTCCGCATCGCCGGTCGACCGGCGGCGGACCTGGTTCAAATGGGCGGCCAAGCAGGAAGGATTCGAGGGCATCGATGCCAAGAAGGCGGGCCCTGCGGCCTTCCAACAGGTGATCGAGGAAGAGTGCCGCGCCGCCGACGTAAAAATCAGCCGGATGGCCGTCGAAATCCTCCGCGGCAAGCTCAACGGCGAGATCCGGATGGCCTCCCAGGAAATCCGCAAGCTGATCACCGCTCTTCCCGAGGGACGCAACGAGATCACCGAGGAACAGGTCGCCTCCGAAGTTCCCGAGTTCGGAGAAGCGGAATTTTTCGAGGCCGCCGACCGCTTCTTCCGGGGCCATCTCCCGGATGCTCTCGAGGCGATCCGACGTCACTTTTTCTCCCAAAAGGAAGGACGCCCCCTCCTCGCAAACCTCATGAACCGAAACCGGCTCATGATCCAGGTAAAGGTCCTGTCCGACGCACGCCTGATCCGGGCGGGCGGTAGAAATATCGACCCCTCCTCCCTCCGGGAAGCCGCCGACTGGGCCGAAGCCTGGTACGGCGACACCTCGACCAAAAATCCGGTCAATATTTTCGCCCAGAGCCCGTTCTACCTCGCAAACCTTGCCGAGGCAGCCCGAAAGCACAGCCTGCGCACCCTCTTCGATTTCCAGACCGCCTTCGTCGATACCTTCCGGGAGATGGTGGACCGCCCGGGAGAGCACGAGACCATCTTCCGGGAGCTGGCGATCCGTTGCCTGGGCAAGGCATAGCGGGCCGGGGGAAACCGACCGCCTCTTTTGATTTGTAATGCACCCGCTTCCCCCGCAACCTCGCCGTTTTACTTGATTGAAAACATGCCTGAAGAACTCAACGGAAATTGTCTCATCGCCCAATCCGGCGGCCCCACCGCGGTCATCAACGCGAGTCTGGCCGGCGCCATTACGGAGGCCCTCAACCACCCCTGCATCGAAGAGATTTACGGTGCCCGAAACGGAGTCGTCGGGATCCTTCAAGAGGATCTGATCGACCTTGCCGAAGAATCGCAGCAGGTGATCCGCGGTCTCCGCACCACCCCGGCCTCCGCCCTCGGCACCTGCCGCTACAAGCTGCGGAAACAAGAGGATTTCGACCGAATCCTCCAGGTCTTCCAGAGCCATGACATCCGCTACTTCTTCTACATCGGCGGGAACGACTCGCAGGACTCTGCGGACCGGATCGCCAAACTGGCCGCCGAGCGGGGCTACGATCTTCGCGTCATCGGCATCCCGAAGACGGTCGACAACGACCTCGTCGCCACCGACCACTGCCCGGGATACGGGAGCGCCGTCAAATACCTCTGCACCACCGTCCAGGAACTCGCTTGCGACTGCCGCGCCATGGGGAACCACGACTATGTCGGCATCCTCGAAGTCATGGGGCGCAACGCAGGCTGGCTTGCCGCAGGCACCTCGTTGGTGAAAGGAAAAGACCGCCCGGACGACCCGCCCCATATCATCCTGCTCCCCGAAGTCCCCCTCTCCACC
The DNA here is from genome assembly GCA_964492605.1 of uncultured Puniceicoccaceae bacterium. Classification (GTDB taxonomy): domain Bacteria; phylum Verrucomicrobiota; class Verrucomicrobiia; order Opitutales; family Puniceicoccaceae; genus Puniceicoccus. Next base: position 2,224 of record CAZBLJ010000032.1, on the reverse strand, counting down.
GATAAACTCCTCGAGGACGTGCAGCGCACGCTGCAAAAAAACCGCTTCTGCCTGATCGTCGCGAGCGAGGGCCTGGTCGATGAAGACGGAAATTACCTGACCACCTCCGGCGGCTCCACCGACGCCTTCGGACACGCCCAGCTCGGCGGCGTGGGAGAGTACCTCCGCAACCTGATCGAAGAGCATTTCGGCGTACGCACCCGGGCCGCCAAACCGGGCCATGCCCAGCGCGCGGCCGCCCACTGCGCCTCCCAGGCCGACAACGACGAAGCATTCCTCGCCGGCCAGGCGGCCGTGCAAGCTGCCGTCGAAGGAGAGACCGACAAAATGGTCACCCTCCTCCGCTCCGAGAAGGAAACCTACGAATGCGTCACCGGCCTCGCCTCTCTCTCCGAGGTGGCGAACGGCGTGAAAAAACTGCCGCCCGAATGGATCAACGAAAACGGCATCAGCATGAACCAGCAATTCCTCAAATACGCGCTTCCGCTGATTCAGGGCGAAAGTTCACCACCTTTCGAGAATGGTGTTCCCTCCTTCGTCAAGATCCGTGGACGCCGTGTGGAAAGAACCCTTGAGCCCTACGAAATCGAATAAGGGCGCCACGCCCCGCCCGGAGCTTCCGCTGTTCGACTGGCCGGACCGGCGCAAAAGCGGCGTGCTCCTTCATCCGACCGCCCTCCCGGGCACCACGGGGATCGGCACGATCGGCGCCGAAGCCTACCGGTTCGTCGACTTGCTGGCGGACTGCGGGTTCTCCCTCTGGCAGACCTGCCCGCTCGGCCCGACCGGATTCGGCGACTCCCCCTACCAATGCCTCTCCGCCTTCGCGGGAAACCCCTACCTCGTCGATCCGGATGAACTGAGCCGCCTGGGCCTTCTCTACGAGGACGAGATCGAGCCCTCGCGCACCGCCGACGGGTCCCCCGTCGATTACGGGGCTCTCTGGCACCTGCGCCCCGCCCTGCTTCACCTCGCCGCCGAACGGTTTGCCACGAGATCCGCGGCGGTCGAGGAAGCTTACGGCTCGCGCCCCGCCTTCGAAGAAGAGCAAGCGCACTGGCTCGAGCCCTACGCTCTTTTCCGCGCCCTCAAGGAACATTTCGACCATCGCCCCTGGTATGAATGGCCGGAGGAATACCGCTCCTACGAGCGGGCTCTCGGTCAGGAGCGCAGTGCCGATATCCGGGCGGCCGTCAACGAGCACAAATTCATCCAATACCTGTTCTTCGGCCAATGGCGGGCGCTGCGGGCTTACGCAAACCGCAAGGGAATCGACATCGTGGGAGATATCCCGATCTTCGTCGCCCTCGACGGGGCCGACGCCTGGCAACATCCCGGACTCTTCCAGCTCGACGAGAAACTCCACCCGAAAGCGGTGGCCGGAGTTCCTCCCGACTATTTCTCCGAAACCGGCCAGCTCTGGGGCAACCCCCTCTACGACTGGCCCGCCCACAAGAAAGACGGCTATTCCTGGTGGATGAACCGGTTCCGGCTCAATTTCGATTTGTTCGACCTCGTTCGCATCGACCATTTCCGCGGATTCGCGGCGGCCTATCGCATCCCCGCCGACGCCGAAGACGCCCGTTCCGGAAAGTGGGAAAAGGGCCCGGGACTCGATTTTTTCCGGGCCCTGCGGAAGAATTTTCGCGAGCCACGCGTCATCCTGGAGGATCTCGGCATCATCACCCCCGACGTAGCCGCGCTGCGCGAGCAAACCGGTCTTCCGGGAATGGCCGTTCTTCACTTCGCCTTCGACGACCCGGCCAACGACTATCTTCCCCACAACCTCGACTCCCGCACCGTCCTCTATCCCGGATCCCACGACAACGACACCACCGTAGGCTGGTATGCCGGGGAAGACGAGAAAGTGAAGGACTATCTCCGGCGCTACCTGCGCGTCTCCGGCGAGGAGATCGCCTGGGATCTCATCCGGGCCGGCTACCAATCCGTCGCGAACCTCTTCATCGTCCCCTTCCAGGATCTCCTCGGCCTCGACTCCTCCGCCCGCTTCAACACCCCCGGCACCGCCGAAGGAAACTGGAGCTGGAGAGCGGAGAACGCGATGATGGACCGACTGCGCGCCGAAAGCTCCCACTACCTGAAAGAACTGTCGGAACTCTACGACCGGAACCGGACCGAAAAATAGCCCGCCGGACCTGCGGCAATCGGGGGATTCGCAGGAAATTCAGCAGCGCGATGCGGGATTTCACCAACGGTTCGGTAT
>CAZBLJ010000031.1:4265-18469 GCA_964492605.1 uncultured Puniceicoccaceae bacterium | reverse complement strand
GGCCTGACCGCCGTCGTAACTCTCGGCAACGACGAGGACAATCCCCGGATCGATGCCGGCCTGATTCCCGCCAACCCGGAAATCAAGCTCACCAAGTCCGTTGCGCCTCTTGAGTTCGACACGGACGGGCAAACCCTCGTCTACAGCTTTACGGTTGAGAACACGGGGAACGTCGACCTGACCGATGTGATGGTCGATGATCCTCTCTTTGCGATTGTGGGCGGACCGATTAACCTGGCCGCCGGAGAGGTGGATTCGACGACCTTTACCGGGAGCTACGCCGTCGATCTCTCGGACCTGAACGCGGGTTCGGTGCCGAACACCGCGACGGTGACGGGCCGGGATTCGCGGACCGGCGATCTGATTTCCGATACGGACGATGCTCTCGCCAATGCGATTCAGTTACCCGCGCTTTCGATCACCAAGACCGGGACGTATGTCTCCGGAGCCGGACCGTGCCAACCTCTCGGAGTCGGCAACGAGTTCAACGCGCTGATCTTCGGGGATCTCAACGCAACAGGAGGTGACACCGATGCCCGTCTTGCCGTTGCCGGAAATACGGTTATCAACGGCGGTTACAGCGTCGGATACGTCGTCAAAGGCGATCCCCTTCCGCTTCATACGGGAGGCACCGTGGATATTTTCATTACCGGCGGCGATTTGGTCGACGGGACCTTCGGCGTCAACGGCAACGTGGTCCATCAGGGAACCCGGACCGGACCGGTGCGCGTCATGGCGAACGGCAACCTGACCCGTCACGTCATCCCGGTCACCTTTGATAGCGACGGGAACGTGCCCGGCGATGGCAGTGGCGCAACCTTTGCGGAACTCAGGGATGAAATGGAGGTCCGCTCCGCCCTGATGGGTGCCTTTGGCGAACGGGGCGTTGTATCGGTGACCGAAACGACGGGCGGTTCCGGCGTGGTCGCCCTGGATCTCGTCGGCAACGATCCCGACCTGAACATCTTCCACCTCACCGCCGACCAGCTCAGCCTGTCGTCCGCCGCCATCCATCTGACCGTGCCTCCCGGTTCCATCACCCTCGTCAACGTAACGGGAGGACCGGTTGAAATCCATGACGTCGGCATGACCTTGACCGGGACCAATCCCCGGAGAGTGCTCTTCAATCTGCTGGATGCGACCTCGGTCGAAACCAGTGGATTCGCCTGGCTGGGTTCGGTCCTGGCACCCTACGCGGACGGAGATTTCTCCGGCGGATCCATCGACGGTCGGGCCATCTTCGGCGGAAACGTGACGACCGACAACGGGTTCGAATTCCACAACTTCCCCTTCGCGGGCGGAATCTGCTTCCACATCGAATACGAGTTCACGGTCGCCAACACGGGGAACGTGACGATCACCGACATCACGGTCGACGACCCGCAAGTGACGGTGGACGGTGGGCCGATCGATCTCGATCCGGGTGAATCCGATTCCACGACCTTCACGGCAACCTATCTCCTCAAGGCCGAGGATGTGATCAACGGGGCGTTCACCAATACGGCGACCGTGAGCGGGCAGCCGCCGGTCGGTGCGAGGGTGGATGCGAGCGACTCCGACACGCAGACCTTTACCATTCCGGGCATTGGATCGGGTGGATCGGCCGGAGGCGGTGGAGGTGGTGCCGGAGGCGGCGGGGCTACGGAAACGCCGTCCAACGGTGAGAAGCCCGATCTGCAGGTCAATTCGGTGACTCTCTCGATCGCGGACCCGGGTGTGACGGGCGATAGCTTCTCAGCGGTTGTGGAGGTCGAGAACAAAGGGCTTTGGAAGGCCGAGGGCGCGATTCTGCGCTTCTGGAACGACAAGCCTTCGGCGGCCGCCGTCGGCGAAGCCGGCGAGGCGGAGGTCCATCTCGGCACCATGGAGATCGGTGAGAAGCGTACGGTCACCGTGAACGGCTTCACCGCTCCCGGCAGCGACGGCACCTACCATCTCCGCGTCTTCGCCGATGCGGACGGAACGGTCGAGGAACAATCGGAGGGCAACAACCAATTGACCGGTGCCTACACCGTGTTCGCTCCCGCTTCCGCAAGCCCGCCTGCATGGATGAAGCCCGACTTCGTGGTGCAATCCGTCCGGCTCGATCCGAGCCCGGCGGTCACCTCGGCCCTCTTCGACGTGGTGGTCCGCGTCACGAACACCGGCCATCTGGGAGCCGACGGCGGCACACTGGCTCTTTGGGAAGCGAACCCGACCTACCACGGTCTCCCGGCAGCCCCGGACCAGACGGTTTCGGTAGGCAATGTGAACCCCGGCGAAGTGGTCGAGTTTACCTTCCCGGATATTCGGGCACCGGAAAACCAGGGAACCTACCACGTGCGTGTCATCACGGATTACAACGACGATCAGGACGAATACAGCTCCGGGAACAACGAAGGAGGGGCGACCTACACGGTCTTCCCGCTTCAAGCCGACATCGAGCCGCTTCCCGGCGGCGGTGTGCGGATCACCTGGAACAGTTCCGTCGGCTACACGTATCACGTGGAGCGCTCGACGACCGTCGGCTCCGGCTACGTGGATATCTCTGGCCCGCTCCCGGCAACGGCTCCGGAAAACGAGTTCGAGGATGCGACGCCCGGAACTTATTTCTACCGCGTTTGGGGAACCAGATAAGGTCGGCCTTAGCCCGCGACCGAGCGGACCTGGATTTCCCCATTCGGGTGCAACAGGGCGCAGGCCTGTTGGCAGACATCGAGGCAGTAGCTCCGGCCCTTTCGCATCACTTCGGCACAGCGGGTGTGGCCGACGATTTGCGGGAAGGGGAGCGAGTCCTCGAACTCGGCGTTGAAGTCCTGCCAGAGGGGGCCTCCGACCTCGTGGAAACCTCCGCGGACGGGTCCGGCCCCGAGGAGCGGATGATCGTCCGTAGTGGTCGGATCTTCCGCCAGCCCTTCCATGCGCCGGTTGAGAATGGTGACCCCGTCTTCGAGCTTTTGATCGACGGGCCAGAGGCTCTCATGAACTCCGGCGTGCGTGATCAACCAGCCGTATCGCGACACCGCCAGTCGTGCTTTTTCCCAAAGAAAGATTCTGTTTCGTCCGTCTGCGGACCTTTCTTCCGTCAGGATTCGGGCCGTGTTGGGGTCCAGGCCGATCGAGGAGATTTCCTGGAGGCCTTTCGGATTCTCTTCGCCAAGGACCTTGAGAAGGATCCGCTGCGACCAATACATCCAGTCATGGTTTCCCCAGAGCAGGGTGGTTGGCGGATTCTGTCGGTCGATCAGATCCTGGGAGATTTCCAGGATCTTTCGAATGGATTCCGGTCTTCTGGCCAGCGGAGATTTGGAATCGACCAGATCGCCCAGAAAGACGATTTCAGAGACCTCTTCCGCTCGCCCCAATTCGAGGCAGCGCTCCAGGAATCCGGAATCCTGGTGGATGTCCGGAATCAGTAAAACCGGATGCTCGCTCAAAATTTCAGGGTTGCCAGAATGCGCACCGGGACGAGGCCCAGCGAGCCTTCGGAGTTGGCGCTACTCAGTCCGAGCAGCCCCAGCTGGGAATCGTCGCCCTCGGGGGCCGTCTGGTATTCGAACCCGCTGTCGACCCCGATCTCGAGGAAGTCGAGAGGGGTCAGAATGATCGAGATGTAAGCGCCACCGGCGAAAACAGTGGTGCGTTTATAGAAGGGAATGGTTCCAACTCCTCTTATATTCGGGACCTTTGCTTCGATGTCGTCGATGATCTTCGCGCCGGCCTGGAGGGAAAAGAGGGATTTGATCCAGCTTGTTTCGCCGAGACCCCAGCGAAATCCGGCGTACAAACCCATGTCTGAATAATCGGAGAACGTAGCGGACATGGAGTTTCCGTTGAAGGTGCCCAGGGAAGTGCTCTTTCCGGTTGCCCGGGTATGAGAAACTCCCAGGTAGAGACTGCGGGTAGAGGATTCCCAAAAGTCGACCTCGATGGCGAAATCCAGGAACGTGTCGTAAGCATCGCCCCAATCCAGCGCCAGAATATTGGAGCTGTTGCCGGTCACGACTTCATTCCCGTCGTTGTCCGTCGTGGTGGTGGGTTCCTGGCCGGCGCTTCCGGAAAAGTCGCCCATGACCGGAAAGGCCGGGCCTCCTTTCACCGTGACGGACCAGTTGCTGATGTTGGGCCCATCCGCACACAGGGCAGTCGCAATGAGGAAAAATATCAGACCGGATCTTCTCATAGGTGGTATGGATAAAATGGTTAAGTTTCGTCGTCGCCGATGCCGAGTTGAATCCGCACCTCCGGAAATTCGTCGAGTTCGGCCATGAATTCGTCGGTATCGAAATCCGCCACGATGAAATCACCGAACTCGAAAGTGGGGGTTTTGGTCTGCCCGCTTACCTCGACCATTCGGTTCATCGCACCCCGGTCGCGATTCACATCGCAGGTGACCAGGTCGACTCCATGCTGATCGAAGAACATCTGCGCCTCCTGACACCAGGGGCAACCGGGCTTTATGTAGAGAATGGGTTTATCTTTCATTCGGATTAAGGTGTATCATCCGAAGAAGTTCCTGGCAATCGAGAATCTGAAGGATGGAATAAGCAAGCAGGGCCCAAAAATGCCGTGACTAAAAGGTTGAAGCCACGGGCGGGATCCATCAATCTTTCCGGTTTTCCCAGATTTATGGCTACGTTTTTCATCGCTTTATTCTCCGTCATCCTGGTGCTGGTCTGTTTCTTCGTGACCCTTTTGGTCCTGATGCAGAAACCGAGCGCCAATTCCGGCATGGGCGCCGCTCTCGGTGGTGGAGCGGCCGAGCAGGCCTTCGGCGGTGAGGCCGGCAATGTCCTGACGAAGGGAACCATTTATGCGATTATCGCATTCTTCGTTTTGTCCTTTGTCCTGTATCTGGCAACGTTGGCAACGGTGGATCGGCAAGCGGAGGATACGGGCGGAGCTTCGATTACGAAGATCGAGGGAGACCAGCCTGCCGAGGCGGCGCCGCCGGCGGAAGGCAGCGTTATGGGACCGGAAGGGCCGGAGGGCGAAAGTGCTCCCGGAGCGGGTTCCGTCGATGGCGATGATACGGATGCCGGGGCACCGGTCGAGGAGCCGTCCGTCGAAGGCGAACCGTCGACCGACGAAGCGCCCACCGAAGAGGCGGTCCCTCTGAATTTGGAAGAGTTGGACCTCGACGCAACCAAGCCGGCGGACAACTCTTGATCTGCGGCTGCCGTCGCTTCTCGCCCGGTCACTGTAGAGGAGTGGTGGATGGGACCCGATGGCAATAGAATCCTGAACGATGGTCGGTAAAGGTCTGTTCCCGTTCGTTTTGGTGGTCCTCGTGGCCGTGACCGATGCCGCACCCGGCGGTCGGGGCTTCGGGAGAACGGTGCCCGACGTGCCGGAAGTCAGCCAGGAGGAAGCCGAAGAGCTTCTGGAAACGTTCCGAAACTCCCGGGGGGGCATGGATTCGGTGCTCGAGGCGGAACTCGTTCACTTTCCACGGAGAGGGGACAAGGTCGAACGACAATTGTGGATCCGGGCGGGGTGGTCCTCGGGAAGGCTTCTCACCCGCGTCGATCTGCGCGGTGGGGGTGATGCGATGCCGGAGCGATTTTTGCTGCGGGGAGGCCGCGATCCCGTGGGCTGGACCTGGGATGCGGAACGGGAGGAAGTGGTTTCGGTCGATGGTGCCTTCTTGCTGGAGCCCCTCGTTTCCGGGATGGAGATGACGGCCTTCGATTTGACGGCTCCCTATCTCGATTGGCCGGAGGCGGTCTACGAAGGCTCGGAGCGGGTGGCCGGGAGTCCGGCGCACTGGTACCGCTTTTCCCCGCCCGCAGATTGGAAAAGCCGGCTGGGCGAGGTGGGGATCGATGCGGTTCGGGTCGCGGTCGATACCCGCTTCAACGCGCCGATCCGTGCCGAATACCTCGACGAGGACGGGGCGGTGGTTCGGAGCCTCGAGGCGAGAAGCTTCCAGAAGTTTTCGGAGACATGGATCGTCCGTCGGCTGGAGGCCTTTGACGAAGAGTCCCGCGACCGTACCGAGTTACGTGTGGAGGAGGCGCTGGTCGAGCTTCGGCTCCCCGACGATGTCTTTACCCCGGAAGGACTGGCATCCGGATATTCGGAGAAGACCTTTCCGGCGGAGTAGGCGGGGAGGTTCCTTTCGGGGAGCTATGGTATTTATGTGGTCTTCCGTGAGGCCGCCGTTTCGGCGAGCCTGCGTGCCGTCGGTCAGGCGCTTTTCCGCAATCGTAGCGCGTTGCCGATGACCGAAACCGAGCTGAAGGACATGGCTGCTCCGGCGATCATCGGATTCAAGAGGAAGCCGTTGAAGGGGTAGAGGACGCCCGCCGCCAGGGGGATGCCGAGGCTGTTGTAGAAGAAGGCGAAAAAGAGGTTCTGGCGGATGTTGCGCATCACCTTCCGGCTCAGGAGAAGGGCGCTTTCGATTCCGCGGAGGTCCCCTTTCACGAGGGTGATTCCCGCACTTTCGATGGCTGCGTCCGTTCCGGTCCCCATGGCGATTCCCACGTCGGCGGCCGCGAGGGCGGGTGCATCGTTGATCCCGTCGCCGGCCATGGCGACCCGGGCGCCGCCTGCTTTCAGCTCTTCGACGATCGTCTTTTTCTCCTCGGGTGAGACGCCCGCGTGCACCTCGTCGATGCCGAGTTCCCGGGCCACGGCTCGGGCCGTTTTCTCCTGGTCCCCGGTGCAGACGACGACCTGGATTCCCGCATCGTGGAGGCGCTCGATGGCCTCCTTGGAGGTCTCCTTGATCGGGTCGGCGACCGCGATGAGGCCGAGGAGGGCGTCGCCCCTTGCCGCCCAAACCACGGTTTTCCCTTCCCCCTGAAAATCGACCGCCTTTTCGGCCAGTCCTTCGAGTCCCCCGATGCCGGCATCTTCGAGAAATTTTCGGGAACCCACGCGCACGACTTCGCCATTCAGTTCGCCCTGTACGCCTCCGCCCGAGGTGCTTTCGAATTCGTTAACGTCGGGAATCCGGAGCTTCTTCTCTTTCGCATAGGCGACGATCCCGCGTGCGATCGGGTGTTCGGATGCGTTTTCGACCGCCGCCGCACAGGCCAGCCAATTCTCGTCTTCCCCGGCGGAAACCGTCTCCACGACCTTTGGCTTGCCCTCGGTCAGGGTGCCGGTCTTGTCGGTGACGAGGTGGGTTACCTTTTCGGCTCGCTCCAGGGCGTCGGCGTTGCGGATCAGGATTCCCTTCTTCGCACCGACTCCGACGCCGACCATGATCGACATGGGGGTCGCCAGGCCGAGGGCGCACGGGCAGGCGATGATGAGGACCGCGATGGCGTTCACGGTCGCATAAGCGAGGGCCGGTGCCGGACCGATGGAGAGCCAGGTGACAAAGGTTGCGATCGAGACGAGAACGACGGTCGGGACGAAAAACAGGGCGACCCGGTCGGCCAGGTTTTGAACCGGCGCACGGCTGCGCTGCGCCTCGGCCACCATATCCACGATCTGCGCGAGAACCGTATCCTCTCCGACGGCCTCCGCTTCGAAAACGAAGCTGCCCGACTGATTGAGCGTGGCCCCGATGACCTTCTCTCCTTTCTCCCGCGAAACCGGCTCGGGTTCGCCCGTGATCATCGATTCGTCGATATGGCTTTTCCCTTCAACGATGTGGCCGTCCACGGGAATCTTTTCCCCGGGGCGGACGCGGAGCCGGTCACCATTGCGAAGCTGTTCCACCGGAACGTCCTCCTCGTTTCCGTCTGCGTCGATCCGGTGCGCCGTTTCGGCCCCCAGCTCCATCAGGCTGCGGATCGCCTGTCCGGTCTTTTGTCTGGCCCGCGCCTCGAGCCATTGTCCCAGAATCACCAATACCGTAATGACCGTGGCGGATTCGAAATAGCGCCCGACCGACCCGTCCTGGCGCATGCTCTCCGGGAAGATTCCCGGTGCGACCACGGCCGCGAGGCTCAGGAAGTAAGCCGCTCCGACGCCCAGCATGATGAGCGTGAACATGTTCGGGTTGCCCTGTCGGATGGACTTGAGGCCCCGCACCTGGAGAAACCCGCCGCACCAGAAAACCACCGGCGTCGTGAAAACCAGTTCCACCCACGCCCAGGCGGTCGGGGGGAGCCATTTCTGGTAGAACACACCGCCGGGGATCATGTGGGGCATGGCGGCTAGAAGGACGGGAAGCCCCAGAAAGAGGCCCCAAAGAAATTTTCGCTTCAGCGCCTGCGCCTCGCCGTCATCCTCGTCCTCGGGAATCTCCGGTTCGAGGTCCATGCCGCACTTGGGGCATTCGCCGGGTTCCTCCTGCCGAATCTCCGGGTGCATGGGGCAGGTCCAGACCTTCTTCGGTTTGACCGCCGGATTCTTCTCCAGACTCATGCCGCACTTCGGGCAGTCACCCGGCTGGTCGGACCCCACTCCCTCGCACATCGGGCAGTAGTAGGGCCGGGAGTTCGGGGTGGAGGGTGCCTGGCTGCCATGGCAACAAGGGGACTCCCTGGAGACATCTTTTTCTCGATGGTGGCAGCAACTCATGGGTGGATCATCGTAGCCACGATTGCAGAGGTTAACGATAAACGGGTTCAGGCATACGCTTCCCGCAGCGCTTCCGTCAGCACCTCGATCGCGCGGTCGAGTACTTCCGCAGTGTGGGCGGTGCTGATGAAGCAGGTTTCGTAGGCCGACGGGGGAAGGTAAACGCCTCGTTCGAGTGCGGCGTGGAAGAATTTCCGATACCGCTCGGTCTCGGTTTCCTGCACCTCCTCGAAGGAATCGACCGAATCGCTTCCGAAAAAGACGGCGAAGAGCGAACCGCATTGATTGACGCAGATGGTCTCGCCGATCCGTGCGGCTTCCTCCCGGAGAGCCCCGGCGATGCGTTTTCCGGCGGCTTCGAGCCGGTTGAATGGGTCCGGACCGAGTTTCCGCAGAGAGGCGAGCCCTGCGGCCATGGCGAGGGGATTGCCCGAGAGCGTTCCCGCCTGGTAAACGGGTCCGTCCGGGGCGAGATTGTCCATCAGATCGGTGCGGCCGCCGAACGCGCCGACCGGTAATCCGCCGCCGATGACTTTTCCGAAGGCGGAGAGGTCGGGTCGAATGTTTTCGCGTTCCTGCACTCCGCCGGGGGCGATCCGGAACCCGGTCATGACCTCGTCGAAAATCAGAAGACTGTTGTTCCGCTCGGTCATCGTCCGCAAATGGTCCAGGAAATTGTCCCGCGGCAGCAGCATCCCGCAGTTGGCCGGGTAGGGTTCGACGATGACGGCGGCGATATCCGCGCCGAATTTTTCGAAGAGTTCTTCGAGCTGTCCGGGGTTGTTGTAGCCGCACAGAAGCGTCTCTGCGGCAAAGGATGCGGGCACACCGGCGCTGTCGGGAGTGCCGAGGGTAAGTGCGCCGGAACCGGCCTGGACCAACAGGGAATCGACGTGGCCGTGATAACACCCCGTGAACTTCACGATCTTGTTGCGGCCGGTCGCTCCGCGGGCGAGACGGATGCAGGACATGGTGGCCTCGGTGCCGCTGTTGCACATGCGCACCTTTTCCACGGAAGGCACGCGGGACACTACCGCTTCGGCCATATCAACCTCAAGGGGCCCGGGAGTGCCGAAGCTGGTTCCCTTGGCCAGGGCCGTGCCGACCGCCTCCCGGATGTCCGGATCGTTGTGGCCGTGAATGGCCGGACCCCAGGTGCAGACGAAATCGATCAGTTCCCGGCCGTCGACCGTGTGCAGGAACGGCCCGTTTGCCGATTCGGTGAAAAACGGCGTACTCCCGACGGACCGGAAGGCACGGACCGGGGAGTTTACCCCGCCGGGAATGGTTTTCAGGGCTCGTTGAAACAGGTCTTCGGAGTTCATGAGGAGGGAGATCCGTTTTGGGATTCCGGGCCATCGCCGTAGCTGGTTTTACAGAAGGTGGCGTAGTCCGTGATTTTTTGCGACAGGTTCGACAGTCCGTTTCGGCGATTGGGCGAGAGAAGCTGCGGCACCCCGGCGTCGCGGAGAAAGTCGGGCGGGTGGGTGAGGATCTCGGCGGGGGGATGCCCGTCGTAGAGTCCGGCCAGCATGGCGGCGATCCCTTTGGTGATGGAGGAGTCGGAATCGACCTGGAAGTGGCAAATCCCCTCTTCGTAGGACGGAAAAAGCCACAGGTTCGAAGTGCAGCCTTCCACCCGGAAGGTGTCCTGCCGGTATTCGGAGGGGAGTTCCGGCGCCCCCTTTCCGAGGTCGACGATGTAGGTCAACCGCTCGTGCTCGTCGCCGATGAGTTCCAGTGTTTCGAGGAGTTCCTCTTTTTTTTCCTGTACCGATCTCATGGGACGTACCTTTGCACAATCGGGATGCGTCGTCCAATACCGAAGGCCAAAGGGGTGATTTTCAGCCCGGGTGCGGCTTGTTTTCGTTTGTACTCGTTCCGGTCGACCTTCCCTACGACATCGCGGACCACCTCTTCCCCGAATCCTTCGGCGGCGATCTGTTCGCGGGAATATCCCTGTTCGATGTAGAGTTCGAGAATCCGGTCCAGCACCGGATAGGGGGGGAGACTGTCCTCGTCTTTCTGGTCGGGCTTCAATTCGGCCGAGGGCGGCTTCTCGATCGTGTTCGCCGGAATGCGTTCCGATTCGCCGTTCAGGTGTTCGGCGAGTTGATACACGATGGTTTTCGGCACGTCCGACAAGACCGCGAGGCCTCCGGCCATGTCGCCGTAGAGGGTGCAGTAGCCCACCGCCATTTCGCTTTTGTTGCCGGTTGTCAGCAGGATCTCGTTGAACTTGTTGCTCACCGCCATGAGCAGCAGACCCCGCGAGCGCGCCTGTATGTTTTCCTCGGCTACGTTCGGCTCGGTGCCGGAGAAGAGCGGTTCGAGAATGCCGGAGGCCGCTTCCACGAGATCGCGGATCGGGAGGGTTTCGAAGCGGATTCCAAGATTGCGGGCGAGCGCCTCGGCATCGGAGACGCTGTGCGGGCTCGAGATCGCGGACGGAAGGGCGATGCCGCGGACGTTTTCCGCACCGAGGGCGTCGACGGCGAGGGTGGCCGTGACGGCGGAGTCGATGCCTCCGCTCAGACCGATGACCGCCTTTTGGAAACCGGTCTTGGCCGTGTAGTCGCGGATGCCGAGGACAAGGGCTTTGCGGATATCCTCCATCTCCGAAAGTCGGTCTTCCCCGGCGGGCGGGCGGTTGGTGTCGAGGAGAACGTCCGCCTCCTCGAAAGCCGGTGCGACGGTGCGGACGGTCCCGTCGCCGGGCGCAAACAGACTTTGACCGTCGAAAATCAGCTCGTCGTTCCCGCCCACCGCGTTGCAATAGAGGACGGGAGTGTGGCAGGTTTCGGCGGCGCGGAGCAGTACGTCACGGCGCAGGTTCCGTTTGCGGAAGTGCCACGGACTGGCCGACAGGTTGAGGAGAAGGTCGGGCTTCATCGCCCGGAAGCCGTTCAGCGGATCGGGACGGTGGGAGTAGCGCTGCCCGTCGATCCCGTACCACAAGTCCTCGCAGATGGAGACGGCGATCCGCTTGCCGGCAAACTCGATCGGAGGAGAGGGTTCGGCGGGCTCGAAATAGCGGTCCTCGTCGAAGACGTCGTAGGTCGGGAGGAGGCTTTTCCGGAAGACCGTGCAGACCTTGCCTTCCGCGCACCAGGCGGCGGAATTGCGGGCGGGGCGGCCCGGGCCGTCGTTCTGCTCCGGAAAGCCGACGAGGAGGGGGATGTCGGAGGTCTCGGAGGCGATCCTGTCCACGGTTTCCCCGCAGTCGCGGAGAAAGCGGTCCCGAAGCAGAAGGTCGCGCGGCGGGTAGCCTGCGACGGACAACTCCGAGGAGAGCACCAATTCGGCCCCCCGGTCGCGGAGGATCCGGTAGGACCGGAGGATCTTGTCGGCGTTTCCCGAGAGATCCCCGACGATGGTGTTGATTTGTGCGATTCCGATTTTCATGAGGCCGGTGAAGTGCCGGATCATCTCCGGAACCTGAATACAACAGGACTATCCGGTAATTTCAAGAATCCGGATGGGGAGAGACTCTTTCCTTGCCGTTGACCCCGCCCGGTGTGTTCCCCCACACTTCGGGAATGTCGGCGACGAAAGCATTGGATCGATTGTCGGAAGAGTTGGGCGACCGGGTGCGGACCGCTCCGGAGGAAATTTATCCCCATTCTTTCGACGGAATGCGGCTGGCTTTCCCCCATCAAGCCGATATCCGGATCGATGCCCCCGGGCAGGTGGGCGTGGTCCTGCGGATTGCCAACGAATACAAGGTGCCGGTAACGACGCGGGGTGCCGGAAGTTCGCTGACCGGCTCGGCAAGTCCGGCGAGCGGGGGCTGGGTTCTCCTGATGGACGGGTTGAAGAAGCTCGAGATCGACCGGCTCGGTCAATTTGCCCGCGCCGAATGCGGGGTCGTCGTTCGGGATTTGCAGGAGGCCGCCAAGGCTGCCGGTTTGTTTTATCCGCCGGATCCTTCCTCTCTGAAGTATTGCACGATCGGCGGAAACATCGCGTGCAACGCGGGCGGGATGCGCTGTCTCAAATACGGAGTGACCCGCGATTACGTGGTTTCCCTGGAGGGGTTTCTCCCGACCGGCGAACCGGTGCGGTGGGGACGGGATCTGCGCAAGTTCGCCACGGGGTACAATCTCCGCGATTTGTGGATCGGGAGCGAGGGGACTCTCGGGGTCGTGACCTCGGCCACCCTGCGGCTTATCCCGAAGCCCGCCAGGTCCTGGAGCCTGCTCGCCGCTTACCCGGAGGAGCGGGAGGCTCTTGGAGCGGTGCAGGAACTGATTCAAAACGGGCCGCGGCCGGCGATTCTGGAATTCCTGGACCGCCCGAGCGTCAGAGGGGCGGAGGCCGCGTTTGCGGCCCCCATCTTCGAAGGTATGCCCGGTCGTAGCCTCTTACTCCTGCAATTGGACGGATCGGCAAGCCAGATTGAGGCGGACCGCCGGCAGGTTCTGGAATGGGTGCGCCGGACGGCCGAGGCGTTTCGCCCCGCACCCACCGATGAAGACGCGGAACGCCTCTGGGAAATTCGCCGCGCCTGTTCCGGAGCCATGTTCGAGCTGGGAGACAGCAAGCTGAACGAGGATGTCGTGGTGCCGTTGGAGCGGCAGGCGGATCTGATCGATCTCGTGGAAGAGATCCGCCGCAGATCGGGAGTGGCCATCGGGGTCTTCGGGCACGCCGGTGACGGCAATTTGCATGTGAACTTGATGCACCACCGGGACGATCCCGGCGAATCGCGCCGTGCCCGCGAAGCGTTGGGCGAGTTGATGGAGGGAGTCGTTCGTCTCGGCGGCGCCATCAGCGGCGAACACGGTGTGGGGCTGGCCAAGACTCCGTTCCTCTCGCTCCAGCTGTCGGAGGCGGAGATCGGGGCCATGCGGCGGATCAAGGAAGCTCTGGATCCGAACGGCATCTTGAATCCGGGCAAGATTTTCGAGCCTTTTGAAGTGTGGGATAAGGAGAAGGAAGTTTTCCGATTCCCCTGGGATCACCGGTGAGCGAGTTCCTGTTCTTTCTGCGCAAGGCGGTGTCGGCTTTCGCATATCCGCCGACGTTTTGCGTGCTGCTGGCCTTGATCGGCCTGGTCCTGTCATGGACCTCCCGTTTCCGTCGGTCCGGATCGGTCCTGGCGCTGGCGTCTCTTGCGCTGTTGTTCCTCCTGTCGATTCCCGCCGTCCAGGCTCCCTTCCTTCGATGGGCCGAGGCCGCTCCGGATTCGCTGGAGGAGGTTTCCGCCGAAATCGATGCCATCGTGGTGTTGGGGGCCGGGGTTCTGGATGTGCCGGCGGATCGTCCGGCAACCCGCCGATTGGGTGCGACGGGACTCGCCCGGGCGGCGGAAGGGATTCGATTGGCGAAGAAGTTTCCGGAACCGCCCCTGGTCTTTACCGGAGGCACGATCGGCGACCGCCCCGCTTCGTCGGCGGCAATGGCGGATTTCGCCGCCGAAATGGGAATCGGGGTCCAACGGACGATGGCGTTCGACGCTCCCCGATCGACGGCCGAGGAAGCGGCGGAGACAGCCGGGTTCCTGGGGGAGGGTGCTCGAGTGATTCTCGTGAGTTCGGCCACCCACCTGCCCCGGGCCAAAAGGCTCTTCGAAGCGGAAGGTCTCGAAGTGCTCCTCGCCCCCGCCGATTACGAGGGCGACGACGGGCCCTTGCGGGTCATGGATTTCTTGCCCAGCGCCTCCACATGGGAGAATTGGCAGCGTCTCTTTCACGAATGGTACGGACGGGTATGGGCGAGGGTTTCGGATGGATGAGAAT
>CAZBLJ010000031.1:0-4165 GCA_964492605.1 uncultured Puniceicoccaceae bacterium | reverse complement strand
TGCCTGACCAGCGGTTGGGACAGAGGGTAGGAGAGGGTTTGTCCGTTGCGAAGCGGCACGGCTTTCCGGAATTCGTCCCACGGCACCATCGTTCGGGTGGGGCGCTGGAGGTTGCCGATGGAGACGGCTTTTTCTCCGGCGGCGATCACCAGTCGCCGGTCGGTTTCCAGAATTTCTCCGGGTACGCCCGATGCATCTACGGATGCAAGATGTTCGACCCGGACCGTTTCGCCCTTCAGTTGAAGCAAGGTGCCCGGCCAGCCGGCAAAGGCACGGCTGCGGCAGACGATGCGTTCGGCGGGAAGCGAGAAGTCGATCCATCCGTCCTTTTTGTGGATGATTCGCGACCAGGAGGCCGAGGATTCGTTCTGTTGTTCCCAGTCAACCTCACCCCGCAGGGCTGCCGGTAGTGTGTTTAATAATTGAATACACTTTCTCGCGGCTCGTTCACGGAGGGTTGCGCCGGAATCCGTCGGGAGTATCTCAAGGGGGACGTGGCCGGCGACTGGGCCCGCATCCATTCGTTTTGCTACCTCCATCAGGCAGATCTCGGTGGTATTCCACCCCTCGGCGAGAGCGGTTTCCAGCGGGGAGGGTCCGCGGAGTTTCGGAAGCGGCGACGGGTGAAGGTTGAGGAATCCGCCCGGTCGCAGGGCCAGGATTTTCGAGGAAAGGATCTGGCCGAAGGCGAACACGAGGGCACCGTCGAAAGGGGCGAACGATTCGAGTTCGTCCGGTTGAAGACGTCCGGTCTGGAGCACGGGGACTCCGAGACGATCCGCAGCCTCGGCGATCGGATTTCTCTTCAGCTTTTTCCCCCGGCCCTGTCGCCGGTCCGGTGCGGCGACCACACCGGAGAGGGTGATGTCATCCACCGACCCCGCCGCCAGGGATTCGAGGCAGGGAATTCCGATGGGGTCGCTGGAGAGGAAGATCAGGTTCACGGGGCTTCACTTCTTTTCTCCTTGCCGACCAGGTCGAAACGGATCGGGCAGGCTTCGAGACTGAAGGTCTCGATGAGGCCGTTCTCGAGGTAGCGGCGATAGGTGTCTTCGAACTTCTCGGGTCGGTTGCAGAAGAGGCGGAACCGGAAGGGACGGTTGCCCGTTTGAACCGAGTAGAAGAGTTTGAACGGCTTCCCGTGGAGGCGGCGCGGCTTGCGGTCCTCGATCAGGGCGTGGAGGGTGCGGTTCAGCTGGCCGGTCGGCAGGGTCATCCGCTGGAGGTGGTCGATCCGCTCTGCGGTCGCCAGGAGGGACTCGACCTCGAAACCGGTTTTGGCGGAAAGGAACAGAACGGGACTGGATGGCAGAAAGAACAATTCTTTCCTGGCGGCTTCCAGGTACCGCTCGCGGAAATCGTCCGGATTCTTGTAGCCGTCCACCCCTCCGCTCGTGAATGCCTCGGTGGCGAGATCCCATTTGTTGACGACCGGCACAAGGGCCCGGCCTGCGTCCAGCACTTCGCCGGCCAGAGCCTGGTCCTGACGGGTCACGCCGGTCATGGCGTCCAGAAGAAGAAACACCACGTCGCTGTTCTCGATCGCATTCCGGGTCCGGAGATTGGAGAAATACTCGACCGAGCTGTCGACCTTGCTGCGGGAGCGGACCCCGGCCGTGTCGATCAGGCGGAAGCGCCCGGTGTGCCCTGCCGGGAACGGAAAATCGAGATCGAGCGCAACGGAGTCCCGGGTGGTGCCCGGAACATCGCTGACGATCAACCGCTCCGAGGCGAGAAGCCGATTGGTGAGGGAGGATTTTCCGACGTTCGGTTTGCCGATGAAGGCGATGCGGATGCGGGATTCGGCGGATCTCCGATCGGGGGTCCGCGCCGGAAGGTGGCGGAGCAGCTCCTTGCCGAGCCGCCCGAAGCCGATCCGGTGTTCGGCGGACACCGGGATGGCCTCGCCGAAACCGAGCCGGGAGAACTCGACCGCATTGTCCGAAACCCGGTCGTTGTCGCATTTGTTGGCGATGAGCCGGACGGGGCATTTCGCCTGTCGGCGAAGCCGGTCGGCGATATCCTCGTCCAGCGGTACGATGCCCTCCCGGGCGTCGACCACGAGAAAGATAAGATCCGAGGACTGAACCGCCACGAAGACCTGTTCTTCGACGGCCCGGACGATGGATTGGGGCGCGTCTTCCTCCGGGAGCCCGATGCCCCCGGTGTCGAGCAGGGTGAAGCGGTCGTCGACATCGCGGGCCAGCACATCCCGGGTGACGCCGGGACGGTCGTGCACGATCGCATCGCGCCCCCCGGCGATCCGGTTGAAGAGCCGGCTTTTCCCGACGTTGGGTCTCCCTACCAGGGCGACTTTCGGCAGGGCTGAAGGAGTCTCGCTCATGAAAGCCCGTCGACGAATCGGTCGATGCGATCGGCCGCCTCCCGGAGGCGCCGGAAGCTGGTGGAGAAACTGGCCCGGATGAAACCTTTGCCCGCCGGTCCGAAAGCGGTGCCCGGAACCACGGCGACTTCCTCTTCCTTGAGAAGACGTTGCGCGAAGGTCATCTCGTCGAGCCCCGTCCGGCGGATATCGGCGAAAGCGTAAAACGTTCCCCGCGGCATGTGGCAGGGAAGACCGGCCTCGCGGAAGCGGGCGACGAGAAAGTCTCTCCGGTCGCGATATTGTTCGCGCATCTTTTCCATCGCAGGTCGACCGTTGCGAAGGGCCTCGCTGGCGGCTTCCTGGCTGAGGATGGGTGCGCAAAGCATGGAGTATTGGTGCACCTTCATCATGGCCTCGATGAGAGGGGCGGGGCCGCAGGCGTAGCCGATCCGGAAGCCCGTCATGGCGTAGGCTTTGGAGAAGCCGTGCAGGAAGATCGTCCGTTCCCGCATTCCGGGAAGGGAGGCGATGCTGGTGTGGCCGCCCTCGTAGGTCAGCTCGGAGTAGATCTCGTCGCTCAGGACGAGCAGATCCTTCTCGGTGGCGAAGTCGGCGATCTCGGAAAGCGTCTTCCGGTCGACCGTGCCGCCGGTCGGATTGGTCGGAAAGTTCAAGACCAGGACCTTGCATCCGGGCACCCAGGCCTCGCGCAGGGCGGCGGGGTCGAGGGAGAATTCGTTCTCCGCATCCGTGGCGACCGGCACCGGTTCGCCGTGGGCGAGTTCGATGCTCGGCGAATAGGACACGTAGCAGGGATGGTGGTAGAGAACCTTGTCTCCCGGATTCAGAGTCGCGCGCAAGGCGAGGTCGAGCGCTTCCGAAACTCCCACGGCCACCAGGATCTCTTCATCCGGCGAATAGGAAACCCCGAAATCGCTTTCCACGTACCGGGAAATATCGCGGCGCAGCCGGATCAGGCCCCGGTTGTCCGTGTAGGAAGTCTTGCCCCGTTCGAGGGCGAAAATCGCCGCCTCGCGGATGTGCCAGGGAGTGACGAAGTCGGGCTCGCCAATTCCCAGGGAAATCGCCTGCGGCATCTTTGCGACGATGGCGAAGAAGTCGCGGATCCCCGAACGCGGCAGGCCCGATACATGGTCGGCAACGAACCGATTCGGATTGCAGACCGGTTTTCCTGTGTCGGAAGAGGCCATGATCAGGGGCTGACCGCCGGTTTCTCGGGATTACCGTCTTCGTCGAGAAGAAGGTGCCCTTGTTCTTTGTAAGGTCGGAGAAGAAAGTGGGTGGCGGTGGAAAGCACGCCCCCCAGAGTCGCCAATTTCTCGGAGACGAACCGCGCGACATCCTGGAGGTTCCGGCCGCTGACGATCACGAGCAGGTCGTAGGCGCCGGACATCAGGTAACAGGTCTGCACCTCCTCGAAGCGGCTTACCCGCATCGCGACGCGGTCGAAGCCTCCCTCGCGTTCCGGGCTGATCTTCAGTTCGATGACGGCGGAGACCCGTTGTTCCTCGAGCTTGTCGGGATTCAATACCGGAATCCAGCCGAGCAGCGTTCCATCCTCCCTGAGTCGTTCCATCTCCGCCTCCACATCTTGAATGGGGATGCGCAGGACCTCCGCCATCTCGGAAGTGGAGAGGCGTTCGCCGCGAAGGAGAAACTCGAGAACTTTGCTCATGTGGATGGTGGGATGTGGGAAAACCTTGAACCATGGGGCAGGAACCGGGTGAATTCCAACCCAAAATACGGATTCTACAGGTGGTGGCCAGGGGCCTTTCATCTGGCTCGCAGTGGGTCGAATTCCCAACAGGAACTCCGCCT
>CAZBLJ010000030.1:13855-18629 GCA_964492605.1 uncultured Puniceicoccaceae bacterium | reverse complement strand
CGGAGTTCCTTTTGGGAATTCGACCCACTGCGAGCCAGATGAAAGGCCCCTGCGGACTTGGGGGCAATTTTGTGGAGGGGCAATTTCCGTTGATCATTCGTAAATCATGAGGATTTAAATTTGCTCCCGCCGCTCGCGTTGTCGTTGTGCGAGGGCTTCGCCCAGGTCGTCGGCGAATCTCTCCAGGACCGCGTCCCAGGACAGGGTGAGTCCGGTTATCCGCGCTTGCTTGCGCATGGGCGTCCAGTCCGTTTTTTCCGCGGCGAATTCTTCCGCTGCCGCCAGGAAGGCGGCGGTGTCCGCGAAGGGAACGATGCGACCGTTGAGTCCGTCCCGAATGAATTTCCGGGGGGCCGCGTAATCGAAGGCCAGAACGGCCAGGCCGCTGGCCAGCGCTTCGGTGACCACGTTGCCGAAGGTTTCGGTAAGGCTGGGGAAGAGGAAAAAATCGGCGGATGCGTAGTGGGCGGCCAGATCCTCGTTTCGCCGGGCCCCGGCGAAATGCGCCCCCGGCCATCGGGCTTCCAGTTCGGCCCGCGCCGGGCCGTCGCCCACCAGAACGACTTTCGCATTCGGGCGAACCGCGCGGATGCGGCTCCACGCTTCGAAGAATAGCTCGATGTTCTTTTCCGAAGCAATCCGACCGACGAAGAGAAAGACCGGGTCTTCCGGCTCGGCCCCCCATTCCCCGCGCAGCTTTTGAGATCGGCGGGCCGGGTCGAACAGGCTGATGTCCACACCCCGTTCGAGGAGGCGCAGGTTCCGGAATCCGGTTTCCCGAAGCCTGCCCAGGAGATCGCCCGAGGGACCGAAGGTCCGGGAGGTCGAGTTGTGAACGGTGCGGAGATACTCCGCGGCGATCGGTCGAAGCCACTTGAGCTGGTAATGCTCCAAATATTGATCGAAGTTCGTGTGGAATCCGGAAACCGGCATGACGTCGCGTGCCAGCGCCACAAGAAGTGCGGCAATCCCGAGAGGTCCCTCGGTGGCGAGATAGACGGCGTCCGGTCGATTCCGGTGCCAGAGACCGTCGATCCTGGAGAGGACGGGCAGGCCCATGTTGAGTTCGGAATAGCCCGGAAGCGGTATCGCTCCGACGGCAATCTCCTCGAACTCGGGGCGCGGTTCCGGTTCTTCCTTCTGACGGGGCCGGATCACCTGGACCCGGTGACCGAGTTTGGCGAGCCCGAGCGAGAGGCGCTCGAGCGTCATTGCGACGCCGTTGATCTCCGGAGGGAAGGTTTCGGTGACGAGCGAAATGTTCACGGTTGGAGGCGGGCGCTGCGGAGAGCCCGGATCGAGACGGTGGCACTTGAGGCCAGCATGAGCAAGGCGGCGACCACCGGGTGAAGAACCCCCGCCGCAGCCAGGGAAATGCCAATCACGTTGTAGAAGACGGCAAAGCGGATGTTTCCCGCCACTCCCGCGTGCACCCTGCGGGCAAGGTCGATGGCCTGTGGAATCCTGGCCAGATCATTGGAGGTGAGCACGGCGTCGGCGGTACCTCTGGGGAGCGCCGCCCCTTCGGCGATCGAGATGGAGGCCGCCCCGGCCGCCATGGCCGGAGTGTCGTTGATGCCGTCTCCCACGAAAAGAGGTTCTTCGCCGCGACGGATGGAGTCGCGGACACGGTTCGCCTTCTCCTCGGGGGAGAGCGAGCCTTCGACAGACACTCCTCCGATCTGTTTCCAGGACGAGTTCGGATCTCCGGAGAGAATTTCCACGGCGATGGACCGGTCGTGAAGAGCACCCAGGGTTTCCTCGCTTCCGCCCCGGAGGGCTTCCTCGACGAGGATCCGTGCCGCCGGACGGCCTTCGACCCGGACCCGAAGGTACCGCGAGGGTGGGCCGGAGCCGGAAGCAACCGGTTCGGTGTCGGCTTTCGGAAGAGTGGCAGTGGTCTTCGCGTTCTCCGGGAGGTCTTTGAAGTGCGGGCTCGGAGCCGGATTCTCCGGATCGCCTTCCGCAGGACCGATCGAGAGGGAAAAGGTTTGCCCATCCTGCCGGATCCGCCCCTCAATTCCGCGCCCGGGCAGTATCCGGCGCTCCAGAACGGACACCCCGCCGGGATTCGCGATGGAGGCCAGGGCGCGGGCGACGGGATGTTCCTGTTCGGACTCGATGGCGGCGACCCATTGGCGCAACCGGTCGGGAGGGTGGGGAGACGAGGGATCGATTTGAAAATCCCTCACAACGAGGCGGGCATCGCTCAATGTCCCCGTTTTGTCGAAAAAAATTCGGCGGGTCTTTGCGAGGGCGTCGAGGGTCTCGCCATGCCTGCACAATAACCCTTGGTTCGCCAGTTCGAACAAGCTCCTCCAGACGGCGATCGGAGTGGCCAGGCCCAGGGCGCAGGGACACGCTACCAACAGAACGGCCATGGCGTTGAAGAGCGCTTCGGCCCAACCGGCACCCGCGAAAAACCAACCGAGAAAAACGCCGAAGGCCGAGAGGACGACGAATGGGAAAAACCAGCCGATGGTGCGGTCCGCCCAGGTTTGGAGCCGGGAAGGCTTGGCTCTCGCTTCCTCCACGAGGGACAGAATTTCGTCGATGCGACGCTCTCCGACCGTCCGGTCCGTTCGGATCAGGAAAGTTCCATCCACGGACCACGAACCGGCGTGGATTTCCGAGCCGGGATGGGCCCGGACTGGAATCGGTTCCCCCGTGAGCTGGGATTGTTCCACGAAGCCGTCCCCGGAATCCACGATTCCGTCGACGGGAACGGGTTCCCCGGGATCGACCCGGACCCGATCCCCCTTCTGCACCGACCGAGTGGGCACCCACATATCCTCTCCCTCGGGAGAGCGTCGACGCGCTCGGTCGAAAGTCTCCCGGTAACCGGCGATTTCGCGGAGAACCCGGTCCCGCGAAAGGCCGCCGATGCGCTTGCCGACCGAGTAGACGGCCAGAACGATGGCCACGACCTCATAGTAAACGGAGCCGACTCCCGTGAAGGTCGCGATCAGCGAGCCGACCAGGGCCCCCAGGCAGGTGACGACGAAAAGCGCTTCGACGGTGATCCTGCCGACCCGCGCGGCGGCCCAGGATTCCCGGGCGAGACGCGGGCCCAACAAGCCGATCGACACCAGGGCCGAGGCAATCAAGGCCCCGTGTAGCCAATAGTAGGACGTGGATCCGTAGGCCGGACTTGAGATATTGATGGCGAGCCCGAAGACCATGCTTTGTCCGGCGAGAACCAGTGCCAGACCGAGCCGGATCCAGAAAAGATCGTCCCGCGAGTCCGGCTGCGGCGTCTCGTCGACCGGGGAACAGCTGCAACATCCGCCGCTCATCCGAGACCGTTCTCCTCGTTCAGGCAATCGATCACGGCGTTCAACGCGACTCCGACACATTCATGCCGCGAGGGAAGGCCGCCAACCGCTGCCAGGATTCTCAACTCGCCCTTCTCCACGACGGGGCCGCCCTCGTAGACCATGGAGCGGATCCGGTCGAGAAGCTGCCGGACCTCGGTCGGATCGAGTCCTTTCAGGTTCTCCGTCAAAAGGGAGGCCGTCGCCGTAGAGATCGCGCAGCCGGCGGTGTGTTGGCGGCAATCGGCGATGCGTCCCCCGTCGAACTTGAGGTAGACGGACACCTCGTCGCCGCAGGTGCGGTTGCGCGACCAGCCCTTGCGGAAGCCCTCGCCGATTTCGCCGGTTCCGAGGGGACTGCGGAACAACTCGAGAAGCCGCTGCCGATACACCTCCGCGAGTTCTGTTTCTGTCGAATCGGATGCCATGAATCTCGTAAAGCATTCGCGGATTCAGGGAGGTTGCAAACCATCTCGAGTGCTCCGTTCGGGCTAGCCGAGAAGTAGATGGATGCCCGCACCGATCACGAAGATCCAGATGAGCCATTCGAAGACCCGCTGGGATATTTTTTTCACGATGACGCGCGCCACGAGTACCCCGGCGACTGCGAAGATGCCGGCAGTCAGGGATACCGTGAGAGAATCCGGGTTCACCGCGCCGAGACCCACGAGGATGGGAAGCTTGAACCAATTGACGATCAGGAAAAACCAGGCGAGGGTGCCGACGAAGGTGATTTTGGGAAGCCTGAGAAAGACGAGGTAAAGGGCCGCAACCGGTCCTGCGGCATTGGCAAGCATCGTCGCGAATCCCCCGACGAGACCGGTCCCGGTCCGCAAAGCCCCCTCTCGGGCCGATGTCATCTCTTTCGACTCCATCCCGCGGGTGAGCGATTCTCTGAGGAAGTGGAGTCCGGTCATCGAGAGGAGTACGGTGCCGATGATGATCTCGACCTCCCGGTCTTCGATCCGGTTGAAGACGAGTGCGCCGGCGATGACTCCGATAAAGGTCCAGGGAAGCAGACGGCGGATCAATCGCCAGTCCGCATCCCTGCGGTATACGATGACGGCGATCAGATCGGCGCAGATGAGGACCGGCAGGAGTACCCCGACGGATAGCCGGGCCGGCAGAATGACCGCGTAGAGCGCGACCGCCAGATTTCCCAGCCCGGGCAGTCCGCCTTTTCCGAGTCCGACTCCGAAGGCCGCCAGGCAGGCGATCACCCATTGCCATCCGCTAAGATCCATTTACAGCGTCGTAGAGAGGGATGTGCGGGGAGGCGAATGGATTCGTGGGCGAAAGCACCGGATAAAAGCCCATGCAAGCACCGGGGCGTTCACGGTATTTTAACTTGGCCTGATTTTCCGGATCTCTGCGTCATGACTCGGCCAAGCTCATACGGCGAAACGGACACCGCAGGAGTCTTCGGCCAAAACGCCTTCGCCCGCCAAGGGCCTTCCATC
>CAZBLJ010000030.1:9436-13755 GCA_964492605.1 uncultured Puniceicoccaceae bacterium | reverse complement strand
GGCAGTGAGGGTCGGTTCCTGGAAGCGGTTCGACCGTGACAGGAGGTGTGCGGAGTCGGAGTTTGTGTGACAGGTGTGTGCCATTTTGGCCTTGGTTTTGGGTTGGCGCAAATATCCTTCGAACTGAGGGAATTCCTTATATTTCTGAATAGAAGTAACTTAGAAAAAATTTTCCGTAATGGCATCAATCTGGCAGGAGGGATTGCATGAGTAAAATTATCGGTATTGACTTGGGAACCACGAATTCATGCGTGGCCGTCATGGAGGGCGGTGAACCGAAGGTGATCGAGAATTCGGAGGGTGCGCGCACGACTCCGTCCGTAGTGGCTTTTTCGAAATCCGGCGAACGCCTCGTCGGGCAGGCGGCAAAGCGGCAGGCGATTACGAATCCGCAGAATACGATTTTTTCGGCGAAGCGCCTGATCGGGAGGAAATTCGCCGAGGTGCAGGAAGAAGCGCGTTCGCTTCCCTACGAAGTCGTCGAGGGAAAAAACGGAGATGCTTACATCCGTTGCAAAGTCGGAGACAAGACGGAGGATTTTTCTCCGGAACAAATTTCGGCGATGATTCTCGGAAAGCTGAAAGCCGACGCAGAGTCTTATCTAGGGGAGCCGGTGACGAAAGCGGTCGTGACCGTTCCGGCGTATTTCAACGACGCACAGCGGCAGGCGACCAAGGATGCCGGCACGATTGCCGGCTTGCAGGTCGACCGCATCATCAACGAGCCGACGGCGGCGTCGCTGGCCTACGGTCTCGACAAGAAGAACGACCACACCATTTCGGTGTTCGACCTCGGCGGAGGAACGTTCGACGTTTCCATTCTGGAGATCGGTGACGGTGTTTTCGAGGTGAAGGCCACCAACGGTGACACCCATCTCGGAGGCGACAACTGGGATACGGCTTTGATCGAATGGCTCGCGAACGAGTTTAAAAAGGAAAATGGGATCGATCTTCTCTCCGATCCGATGGCGAAGCAACGGTTGAAGGAGGAAGCCGAGAAGGCCAAGATCGCTCTTTCGTCCACCCAGTCGACGGATATCAATCTGCCGTTCATCACCGCCGACGCCTCGGGGCCCAAGCACCTGAATGTGACCCTCAGTCGTTCCAAGCTCGAGCAGGTGACCGAGTCTCTCTTCGAGCGGATCAAAGCGCCGTTCGAATCTTGCATGAAGGACGCGGGTCTCACCTCTTCGGAAGTGAACGACCTCGTGTTGGTGGGCGGTATGACCCGGAACCCGAAAGTCATCGAGATTGCCGGACAACTGGCCGGGAAGGATCCTCACAAGGGCGTGAATCCCGACGAGGTCGTCGCCATCGGCGCGGCGATCCAGGGTGCGGTCCTCCAGGGCGATGTTCGCGACGTTCTTCTTCTGGACGTTACCCCGCTGACCCTCGGAATCGAAACCGCCGGCGGTGTTTCGACACCGATGATCGAGCGGAATACGACCATTCCGAGCAAGAAGAGTCAGGTTTTCTCCACCTACGCCGATAATCAGACGGCCGTGGACGTGAAGGTTCTGCAAGGGGAGCGTCCCATGGCGAACGACAACAAATTGCTCGGAAATTTCCGCTTGGAGGGGATTCCCTCCGCACCGCGTGGAGTCCCGCAGATCGAGGTCACCTTCGACATCGATGCAAACGGCATTCTCCACGTGACGGCGAAGGATCAGGGAACCGGCAAGGATCAGAAGATTACGATTTCCGGCTCGTCCGGTCTGGATCAGGACGAAATCGAGCGCCTCAAGAAGGAAGCCGAACTCCACGCGGACGAAGATAAGAAGCGCAAGGAGGCGGTGGAAAACCGCAACGAACTCGACAACCTTTGCTACCAGGCGGAGAAACAGATTTCGGAGCTTGGCGACAAGCTGCCCGAAGACAAAAAGAGCGCTGTCGAGCTGGCCGTTTCCGAAGGGCGCAAGGTCCTGGAAAACGAGGCTGCGACGGCGGAAGAATTAGGCGGGGCGAAGGAGAAAATCACCGGAATCCTCACCCAGATCGGCCAGGAAATCTACAGTCAGGCCGGCGGTGGCGCGGAAGCCGGGGGATCCGCCGGGGGCGATGCCCAGGAAGGCGGTTCCGCCGACGGTTCTTCGAGCAGCGACGACGACGAAAACGTCGTGGATGCCGAAGTGGTCGACGATGACAACAAGAAATCCTGAACCCGTTTTTTCATAACACTCAACCCAAACGAACATCACCTACATGAAAGTGAAAATAAAACCACTCGGAGATCGTGTTCTCGTAAAACACGTCGAAGAAGACGAACAAGTGCGCGGTGGCATCATCATTCCCGACGCGGCGAAGGAAAAGCCGCAGGAAGCTGAAGTCATCGCCCTCGGAACCGGCACGACGGGGGACGACGGCAAGAAGTCGAAGTTCGAAGTCAAAGTCGGCGACCGGGTACTCGTAAGCAAATACGGGGGCACCGAAGTGAAGCTGGATGGAGACACCTTCACGCTGATGCGTGAGGACGACATCCTCGGCATCATTGGATAATCAACAGAAAACCAACACAGGAAAGTAAAACATATGGCCAAACAACTACTGTTTGACGAAGCGGGTCGCAAAAAGATCCTTAAAGGCGTGGAGAGTCTCTCCAGGGCCGTGAAGGTGACTTTGGGCCCCAAAGGACGCAACGTAATCATCGACAAAAAGTTCGGCTCGCCGACGGTGACCAAGGACGGTGTGACCGTTGCCAAAGAAATTGAACTCGAGGATCCCTACGAAAACATGGGTGCCCAGATGGTCAAGGAGGTCGCCTCCAAGACGTCGGATGCAGCCGGTGACGGGACCACGACCGCGACGGTTCTGGCGGAATCCATTTACCGCGAGGGCCTGAAAAACGTCGCCGCCGGCGCGAACCCGGTGTACCTGAAACGGGGAATCGATAAAGCCGTCGAGGCCGCCGTCAAGGAATTCGCAAAGGCTGCGAAGAAGGTTAGCAGCCGCGACGAGGTTCGTCAGGTGGCCACCGTTTCGGCCAACTGGGATCTGGAAATCGGCGAAATCATCGCCGACGCGATGGATAAGGTCGGCAAGGACGGAACCATTACCGTGGAAGAAGCGAAGTCGATCGAAACCACCCTCGATGTGGTCGAAGGGATGCAGTTCGACAAGGGCTACCAAAGTCCGTACTTCGCAACCGATCAGGAATCCATGGAGTGTGTCCTCGAAGACGCCTACATCCTGATCCACGAAAAGAAGATCAGCAGCCTGAACGACATCCTGCCGCTGTTGCAGAATGTTGCCAAGTCCGGCAAGCCGTTCCTGGTCATCTCCGAAGATGTTGAAGGGGAAGCTCTCGCCGCTCTCGTGGTGAACAAGCTGCGCGGAACCCTGAACGTCTGCGCCGTCAAGGCTCCCGGATTCGGTGATCGTCGCAAGGCGATGCTGGAAGACATTGCGGTCCTCACCGGCGGACGCTGCATCACCGAAGACCTCGGCATCAAGCTCGAGAACCTTCAGCTCAGCGACCTCGGTCGGGCGAAGCGCGTCTCCATCGACAAGGAAAGCACCACGATCGTGGAAGGTTCCGGAAAAGCCTCCGACATCCAGGGACGGGTCAAGCAGATCCGCCGCCAGATCGAGGAGACCTCCTCCGACTACGACCGCGAGAAGCTGCAGGAACGCCTGGCGAAGCTCGCCGGTGGCGTGGCCGTCATCAACGTCGGTGCCGCAACCGAGCCGGAGATGAAGGAGAAGAAGGCCCGCGTCGAAGACGCCCTTCACGCAACCCGAGCAGCCGTGGAAGAGGGAATCCTCCCCGGCGGTGGCGTAGCTCTCCTGAATGCGGCCAAAGCTATTGAGTCCGTGAATCTGGAAGGAGACGAGGCGATCGGCGCGACCATCGTGCGCAAGGCCATCGAATATCCGCTCCGCCAGCTTTGCATGAACGCGGGAGTCGAAGGCTCCATCGTCGTGCAGCAGGTCCTCAAGAGTGCGAGCAACAAGGGCTATAACGTCGCGACCGGCGAATACGAAGACCTCGTCAAGGCCGGTGTGGTCGATCCCGCCAAGGTGACCCGCACCGCGTTGCAGAACGCTGGTTCGGTTGCCGGCCTGCTCCTCACCACCGAGTGCATGATCACCGACATTCCCGAGAAGGAAGCTCCGGCACCCGGCGGCGGTGACATGGGCGGCATGGGTGGAATGGGCGGCATGGGCGGCATGATGTAAGCCCGAAGCCGACAGCTTCACCAAAACCCAACTTTCAGGGCCGCTTCCTTCGGGGAGCGGCCCTTTTTTGTCTCCTCGTATCGCGGATGCCCTGTGGATCCGCTTCGACGGCTGAAGCCGCCGTTCCTTCCCCGAGGGCAGTG
>CAZBLJ010000030.1:0-9336 GCA_964492605.1 uncultured Puniceicoccaceae bacterium | reverse complement strand
GATCCCGGGATGGAGGGCTTCGACTGTGGATCCGCTTCGACGGCTGAAGCCGCCGTTCCGGGGAGTTCCGGTTTGTGACCGTCGTAGCCCGGAGGGCGATGTCGATTCAGGCAAGAAAGCGGCTGGAAGCCACTTGCGCTTACAGGATCACGTCGGTTGTTTTCGCTTCCGTGCGAAAGTTTTCGCCGAGCTTCTCGGAAAGGCGTTTCATCAGCTCGAGGGCCGGTTTGGAGCGGTTCAGGATGTAGAGGTGGAAGCCGGGGGCACCGCTTTCGAGTAGCTCGGTGATTTGGTTCAACGCCCACTGCACGCCGATTTCGGCCTCGGCGTCGCTATCGCCCGAAGCCGCTTCGAGGGGCTTCGCCAGTTTCTCGGGGATCGTCGATCCGCACATGCCGCAGAAGCGGGAGACCTGTTTCCACGAAACCGCAGTCAGGACGCCCGGCAGGATGGGCACGGTGATTCCGGCGGTGCGGCAGTTCTCAACGAAACGGAAATAGTCGGAATTCTCGAAAAAGAGCTGGGTGGTGATAAAGTCGGCACCTTTGGAAACCTTGGTCTTGAGGTGCTTCAGATCGTCTTCCGGCGACGGGGCCTCGGGATGTTTCTCGGGATAGCCGGCGACGCCGAGGGTGAACTTCGGATGGCTTTCGCGAATAAACTCCACCAGATCGGAGGCGTAGCGGAGTCCGTCCGGATGAGGCTCGAACTCGGTGGCGCCCTTGGGCGGGTCGCCCCGCAGGGTCATGATTCCCTGGAAGCCCGATTCCTCGAAATCGTCCAGGATGCCGCGCATCTCGTCGCGGGAGTGTCCCACGCAGGTGAGGTGGGGCAGAACCTCGTAGTCGAATTCGTTCCGAAGCTGGCGACCGTAGCCGATGGAACGGTCCCGGCTGCTGCCTCCGGCACCGTAGGTCATCGACACGAAGTCGGGGCGGTAATTCCGCAGGCTATCGGCCGTGCGCAGAAACTGCTTTTCGGATTCCGGCGTTTTCGGCGGGAAAAATTCGACGGAGCAGACCGGCTTCCCGGTCTTCCAGACTTCTTGGAAAAAATTCATACCTATCAACAAATCAAGATATGTTGATAGGTCAATAGGTTTTATTCGCTGCGGATGTGGACCGTGGCGGCTTTTTCCGGAAGGAGGAATTCTTCGGCGGCGGACTGAAGATCGTCCACGCCGATGGATTCGTAGCCCTCCAGGATGGTGCGGGCCCATTCGAGTTGCTCGGGTTTGATTTGGGAGCCCGAGATGACCCTCAGCCAATAGGGATTGGTGCGACGCATGTCCTGAAGCTGTTTGAGGTTGGGAGCGAGCGCCCGGATTCTCTCGTCTTCGGTGATGGGCCGTTCGTCGAACCGGGTGGCGATGCTGAAAATCTCGCGGGTGACCGGTTCGATTTGTTCCGGTGCCAGATCGGCGATCGCCACGAAGACTCCGAACGGGTAGGCCTCGCTCGGGCGGTGGAAAACGCCGAAGCTGTAGGCTTGCCCGGTTTCCTCGCGAATGGTCACGCGCAGGCGTTCGTCGAGAACCGAGGCGAGCAGGGACAGGGTGCGGCTTTCCTCAATGGGGTCCCTGCCGTTGCTGGGGAAGGCCACCAACCCGAATCCCTGCGGGATGTCGGAATCGATGGAAAACGCACCGGTTTCCTCCGCAGGAAAGTCGGGCCTGGTGTCACCGGGCTCATGGCGGGGGGCGTCCGGACGCGGACCGGGAAGGGTTCCGAAGACGCGATCCAGGGAGGCGCGGAGCGCTTCTTCCTCGATGTCGCCGACTACGGAGACTTCGAGGTAGCCGCTTTCAAAGGCGGGGCGAAGCCACGCCTCCAGTTCCGCGTAATTTCTTTTCTTGAGCTGCTCCTCCGTCGGGAAGCGGTGGATCCCGAAGTCGTCGTAGAGGAAGGGCCATCCCTGGCTTTCCAGCACTCCTCTCTTGGTGGAACGAATACTGCGATAGGTCGGATCGATGTTTCTCCGGAAGAAGCTCAGGCCCTCGGGGCGGAATCCCGGATCCTCGAGAAACGCGCGCAGGATATCCAATTGAAGGTCGAGGTCCTGCGGGCGTGTTTTCCCCTGGAGAAGGAAGGCGTCCTCGGCGACCGAGAAGCCCGTGTTGATGACTTTGCCGGCCGTAACGGTTTGCAGGTCGTCGAAGGAGATTTTTCCCAGGCCTCCGGTCAGGAAGGCCTCGTTGGCGAGTCGCGTGATCCCCGGCTGGTCGACCGGTAGCGTAACGCCTCCGCTTCCGACCCGGATCATGATGTGAATCGTGTCTTCCTCGAAATCCGTTTGCTTCCAGTTGGCGCGGATGCCGTTCGGATAGACCGTCTGGGTCAGGCCGGGATCCTCGATGGTCTCGATGGTGGCCGGTTCGACCGAACCTTCGGCGCGGTAGGGGAATTCGAGGTCCTTCAAGGCGTCCGGAGCCCGGACCGGCGTCTCCGCGGAGGTTTCGAAAACGGACAGAAGAGCATCCGCGGACGCTTCTTCGGGAAGGGGTCCGGTCAGGAACAGTCGGCGTCCGCTGTCCGCCCAGATTTCTCTCAACAGGGCTTGCAAGGATTCCGTCGTGGTGCGCTTTACGGCTTCCTCGGCGATCTCCAGTTCGCGGGTCGGCGACAGCGGAACGCGGCCTGCGTTGATGAGGCTGGCGTATTCGTCCGCCCAGGACGAGGTTTGCCGCGTCTCCTCGCCCTCGACCTTCTGCTGCGCTTCCTTGAGCAGATTCGCCTCCGCCTCGGCCACTTCGGCCGGTGCGAACCCGTATGCCAGGGCGCGACGAAGCTCGCGCTCCACGATCCGAACTCCTTCTTCCCATTCCGCAGGCTCGACGGTGGCGGAAATACCGGAAAGCTCCGCGAAGTCGTAGAAGGGGTAGGTGTAGGAATAGCTGGAAACGATGGGGGAGTCCTCGCTGCGGGCCAAACGTTCCAGCCGCCGGGACAGGATGGCGTTGAGGATCTGCAGGTGGGCTTCCCTCATGCGGCGCGCCCTGGTGTCGGGCGGGTCGTCCAGCGGGCGGCCGGTGGTGAGGCTGAACCGGGCCGCCTCGGCTTCCGGCTCGACGTGAACGAAGGCTTCGACCCCTTCGAATTCCGCCGTGCCCAGAGAGATCTCGGGAAGCGGCGATTCGTCGCCGTCCCCGTAGGACCCGAAGGTCTCCCGGATGCTTTGCTCCCATACGGCGGGATCCACGTCGCCGGTCACGACCAGAAAGGTCAGCCCGGGCCGGTACCATTTCTCGTAGAAAGCGACGAAATCCTCGCGGGGTGCGGTCTTGATGATCTCCTCTTCGCCGATCGGCAGCCGGTCGGCAAACAAGGCATCCGGGAACAGGAATCCGATCTCCGCCTTATAGGTGCGGAACCCCACGGTGTCGCGGCTCACCTTTTCCGAGAGGATGATGCCGCGCTCCTTTTCGATCTCTTCCGGTCCGAAGAGGATTCCGTCCGCATAATCGCGCAGGAGCTGAAGGCTTTCCCGCCGCAGTTGCTCCGTGCCGTCGGGAAGCTCCAGCTGGTAGGCGGTGCGGTCGTACCCGGTGCTGGCGTTCGTGTCGGCACCGAAGGCCATGCCCAGCCGTTGGAAGTACTGGACCATTTCCCCCGCTTCGAAGTTTCGGGTGCCGTTGAAGGCCATGTGCTCGAGAAAGTGGGCGAGACCGAGCTGCTCGGGGGTCTCCATCAAAGAACCGGCCTGGACGACCAGTCGCAGGCTGATCCGGTTCGGAGGTTCCGAGGAGGGACGGATCAGGTAGCCCATGCCGTTGGGCAATTCTCCGAAGACGATTTCGGGATCGGGTTTCAGGTCGGATGACTGGTGGGGCCAATCGAAAGCGAAGGCCGGGCTCTGTGAAAGTAGCATAAAGGAAAGGAGGGAGAGGAAAGGTTTCAGAAAATTCGGGTACATGATCCCATTCTGTTGGAGAAATAACGGCGAAGGTCAAACGGTACGGTGGTTCCTTGTGGGCCGTTTTTTTCGGAAAGGGTGCCAAATCTCATCCGTCGAGTCGTTTCCCGTTGCGAAAAATGGCTTCGGGCTTCGGGCGCAGACGCAGAAGCTCCGAAAAGGATTGTTCCTCAAAAACGAGCAGGTGGGCCGGTTCGCCCTGCCGGAGGTCGTAGCCGCTGAGTCCGAGGGCTTCGGCGGGGTTTCGGGTGATCGGCGGAAGGAGCGAGTCGCGCTGGTCGGCGCCGATCAGGTGGCAGGCGTGGGCGGTCATGTGGGCCGTGTCCAGAAGGTTGCCGGTTCCGAGGGGGTACCACGGATCCCGGACGCAATCCTGTCCGAGCGCGACCCGTACTCCGCCCTCCATCAGCTCCGGGATCCTCGTGATGCCCCGCCGTTTCGGATAGGAGTCGAACCGGCCTTGCAGGGTGAGATTGATCAAAGGATTGGGGATAACGGTGAGATCGGCCTCCACGAGGAGAGGCGGTAGCTTGGCGAACCAGGCGTTGTCGGTGCTGTGGAGCGAAGTCGTGTGCGAGGCACTGGTCCGGCCCTGCAAACCGAGGGCGAGGGCGCGTTCGGCCAGGGTTTCGACGTGTCGGGAGGTGCCGTCGTCCGTCTCGTCGCAATGGAGGTCGACCCGCAATCCCCGCTCCGCCGCGATGCGGCACAGACGGTCGACGGATCGAGTCCCCTCTTCGTAGGTCCGCTCGAAGTGGGGGATGCCGCCCACGACGTCGATCCCGGCATCGAGGGCTCGGAGAAGGAGTTTCTCTCCCTCCGGATTCCGGAAAAGGCCGTCCTGGGGAAAAGCGACCAACTGGATCTCCATCCGGTCCGCGATCTCCTTCTTCAGCTCGAGGAGCGCCTCGACTCCGGCGAGACTTTCGTAAGAGACGTCGACGTGGCTGCGAATCGCCTGAAGGCCGTAGCGGCCCGCATCTTCGCAGTAGCGGCGGGCTCGATCCAGGATGTGTCCGGGCTCCAACCGTGTCTTGTATTCTTTCCAAAGGGCGATCCCCTCCAGCAGGGTTCCGCTTCGGTTTTCGCCGGTTTCGTCCAGACTGTAAACCGAATCGAGGTGGAAGTGGGCGTCGACAAAGGGGGGCGTGACCAGCCCTCCATCCGCGTCCAGCCAGCCGTCCGGCGACTCGTTCGTGCCCTCCTCCGGCGTGATGGAGGAAAGGATACCGTCCTCGAAGTCCAGCCGGTGGAGACCGGGCTTTCCGGTGATTCGCGCTCGCGCGATGCCTTTGGGATGGGAATCTGTCGGGGAGGTCACGAAAAGGATGATTGGGAGTTTGCGGATGGATGCAATGCTACCGGTGCGGGATCGACCGTTTCTTCCCAGCCGGAAAATTTGTCTGTTTTTGGGGCAAGTCTTTTCCGTCGATGGCTCAACGCTCGGCGGGTCGGAAAAACCGGCGGGAAACCAGAAAAGAATTTTTCCCGGTTGGAACCTGCCCGATCACGGTGATAGGATCGAGGGTTTTATGGGTAGCACTCTACAGGGGGCGGAATCCGCTCAACGGTCTGACAATTGGACCTTGATCAAGCGACTGCTTCGATTCGCCTGGCAATTCAGGACCCGATGCCTTCTGGTCATCATTCTGCAATCCCTTATTCTGGCGCTGACCATAGGGAGCGTGAATCTCGCCGGAGTGGCGATC
The DNA here is from genome assembly GCA_964492605.1 of uncultured Puniceicoccaceae bacterium. Classification (GTDB taxonomy): domain Bacteria; phylum Verrucomicrobiota; class Verrucomicrobiia; order Opitutales; family Puniceicoccaceae; genus Puniceicoccus. The sequence continues at coordinate 3,715 of CAZBLJ010000030.1, read as the reverse complement.
GATTATTTGAAGGTTCACCTGGAAGGGACCGGCCAGCTGGTCTGGCCGCTGGGAATCCGGCCTCCACCCGGCACCGAACCGTTCCGGGTGATTCTCGTCATCGGAGGATGTGTGACCCTGTTTGCGCTGTTGCGGGCGGTTCTGGAGTATTACAACGAGCTTTCCCGCAGTCTCCTTATCCACGTCGACATCGTCCTTCGGCTTCGCGGTCTGGTTTACGAAAAGATGCAGAGACTTTCGTTCCGGTTCTTCGACCGGAACGCCAGCGGCACGCTGATCAACCGGGTGACCTCGGATGTCCAGGCGACGCGTGCGTTTATCGATCAGGTGGTGGTGCAGGTTTTCGTCATGGGAGTTTCCCTGGTGGTCTATCTGGCCTATATGCTGAGCTACCACGTGCCGCTGACCCTCGCTTGCCTGGTCACGACTCCGGTCCTGGCCTATGCCTCGACCTGGTTCGCGAAAAAGCTTCGCCCCAACTATCTCCAGAACAGCGAGTTAATGGATAAGATGGTGCTCAACTTCTCGGAGAGCATGCAGGGGATTCAAATGATCAAAGGGTTTACCCTGGAAAAATTGCGGGAGAAGGAATTCGAGGATCAGACTCTGGCCGTCCGCCGCAAGCGTCAGGAGATCTTCTGGCTGACCAGTAACTTCGCTCCGTTTGTCGGAGGGCTGACCCAGCTCAATCTGTTAATCCTCCTGGTGTATGGCGGCTATCTGGTTATCCACGGCCAATTGCCGTTGGGCACCGGCCTCGTCGCTTTCGCCGCTCTTCTCCAACAGTTCTCCAATCAAGTGGCCAATCTGGCGGGGGTGGCGGACAGCGTCCAACAGAGCCTTACCGGCGCCCGGCGGGTGTTCGAGGTCCTCGACGCACCGGTGGAGATTCGTTCGCCCTCGAATCCGAAGCCGGTCGGAAACATTCGCGGCGAGGTGCGTTTCGAGAACGTCTCCTTCGGCTTCGATGCGGACCGCCCCATTTTGCGCGACATCGACCTGGAGGCGAAAGCAGGCCAAATCATTGCCATTGCCGGAGCAACCGGGGCCGGAAAAAGCCAGTTGATGAGTCTCATCCCCCGGTTTTACGACCCCTCGGCGGGAAAGGTGCGGCTCGACGGGCATGATCTGCGGGAGATGGATCTCGATGTCGTCCGTCGGAGCGTCGGCATCGTCTTCCAGGAAAATTTTCTATTCTCGAATTCCATTGTGGCCAACATCGCCTTCGGGAATCCGTCGGCCACGCGCGAACAGGTCGAAAAGGCGGCGCGCATTGCCTGTGCCCACGACTTCATTACGTCGATGCCGGAGGGCTACGACTCGATACTCGGTGAGTCGGGCAACAATCTCTCCGGAGGGCAACAGCAGCGCCTCGCCATTGCGCGGGCTCTCCTGCTCGAGCCGCCGATTCTTCTGCTGGATGATCCGACCGCCGCCATAGATGCCGAAACGGAGCATGAGATCATGGCGGCGATCGACAGCGCGATTTCCGGCCGCACCACCTTCATTGTGGCCCACCGTCTCTCCACGCTTCGCCGGGCCGATCAGGTAATCGTCCTGGATCGCGGGCGAATCGTTCAACGCGGTCATCACAGTGCATTGATGGAGCAGGAAGGGCTGTACCGGTCAGCCGTCCGATTGCAGGCCGTCGACCCGGAAAGCATGGCCCTGATCGCCGATGCCGAAAGGAGGAAGGGATGAGTAAGGTTCCTTCTCCCGAAGAGCGCCCCGAACTTCGGCGCGAGACCTCCGATTCCGTTCAAATCAAAGGGGTGGGGGACGGAGTCAGCCACGATATCTCCCTGGCAAGGGCCAGTCGGGACTCTGCCGGGGACCGGGAGACCCGGCATCTCGATTTCGCCTTGTTCCGGCGTCTGTTTTCCTGGACACGGTATTATGGCGCAAAACGATATTGGCTCTTCTTTTTCGTCATCGTCAGAGCCGCGCAGCTTCCCCTCCTTGCCTGGTCGCTCAGTGCGGTGATCAACGGCCCGATCGCCGCAGGCGACTATGGGCAAACTCTTTGGTGGGCCTTCGGATACGCTATCCTCGCCGCTTTGACCCAGTTGACCATGCATTTTCGCCAGCGATACGCGCTTGAGATGGGAGAAACCGTCGTGTGCGAAATGCGGAATGCGGTTTTCCGGCATTTGATGAGAATGCCGATGTCCTTTTACAACCGAACCAAGCACGGCAGCATTCTGTCGCGTTTGACTTCGGATATGGAGGCGGTTCGCCAGGGAGTGCAATCCGTTCTCTTCATCTCCTTGGTTCAGTTGGGGCAGATGCTTATCAGCGGTCTGTTGATGGCCTTCTACAATTGGATTCTTTTCCTGGCTCTGCTCGGAATGACCCCCTTTCTCTGGGCCATCAACCGCTTTTTCCGCAAAAGGATCTCCCTGGCCTCGCAGAACCTGCAGGAAAGTTTTTCCCGGGTGACTGCGACGGTTGCCGAGAGTGTCCGCGGTATCCATGTGACCCAGGGGTTCGCCCGCGAGAAAACGAACGCCGGGCTCTTCCGCCGCCTCATCGCCGATCACTCGGGGTATAACATGGGGCTATCGCGAAATATAGCGCAATACCTGCCGCTCCTTGAACTGAACGCGCAGGTTTTTACGGCGATTCTGGTTGTTCTCGGCGGATACGGCGTGCTCCATTCCGGTATCGGGATGGATGTCGGCGATCTGGTCACGTTTTTCTTCCTGGCGGGACTGTTTTTCCAGCCGATTACGGTGATCGGCCGCCAGTTCACGAGCGCTCTCGCGGCTCTTGCGGGGGCCGAGCGGGTATTCCGTCTTTTGGACCGGGAGCCCGATTGGGATGAGTCCGGAGAGACCCGGAACGAGGGGGATTCTCCCGTGGTTCCTCTCGGGAACTTTTCCGGAAGGGTACGGTTCGAAGACATCTCATTCCACTACGAGCCGGAAAAGCCGGTGCTCCGGGGAATCCATTTCACGGCCGAACCGGGTCAGATGGTTGCTCTCGTGGGACACACCGGCAGCGGCAAGAGCACGATCATCAATCTCCTTTGTAAATTCTATCTCCCGACCGGGGGCCGTATTCTTTTCGACGATACGGATGTTCGTGACATCGACACGGCTTCGCTCAGGCGCCGGATCGGGATCGTCCTGCAACGAAATTTCCTCTTCAGTGGGACGGTCCGGGACAATATCCGCGTTGGCCGCCCGGACGCGACGGACGACGAAGTAGAGGAGGCCGTCCGCCGGTTGGACTGCCTGGATCTCGTGGCGGGCATGAGCGACGGATTCGAGACCCTCGTGACGGAGCGGGGACAGGGGCTCTCCCTTGGCCAACGCCAGATCGTCTGTTTCGCCCGCGCGCTTTTGGCGGATCCGAAAGTCCTGATCCTCGACGAAGCGACCTCGTCCGTCGACACCATGACAGAAGCCCGGTTGCAGAGCGCGCTGGAGACGCTTCTCCGGGGCCGCACCTGCTTTGTGGTCGCCCACCGGTTGTCCACGATCCGCAAAGCGGACCAGGTCCTCGTGCTGGATCGGGGTGAGATCGTGGAGCGGGGTTCCCACCGGGAGCTGCTTACCCGGAACGGCCATTACTCCGATCTGTACCGAAGATTCACCGAGGAGTAGGAGCGGAGCGATAACCGGGGCATGCCTCCAAACCTGCGCCCGGTGCAGGGGCCTTTCATCTGGCAGAAAACAGAAGTTTGTTCAGGGATTTTGCCCTACTTCGGGCT
>CAZBLJ010000029.1:16452-18862 GCA_964492605.1 uncultured Puniceicoccaceae bacterium | reverse complement strand
GGGCCGAGGGTGAAGGAATCGGACGGTTGGGTTTGTTATTCCGCCGGAATTATGTGTTCTCGTAGGCGAATGCATCTCCAAGCAATCCATTGCGAAACGCCCCGGCGTTCCTATTCCCAGGCCGATTGTCTGGACATTCTGAAAGAAAGCCGGGCTTACCGGGGCCTGAAAGACCGGTCGCGAACTCTTTTGGAGAAGGTCCTGACGGGGCCCGCCGGAATCGAGCGAAGGTATTTCGCCATGCCCGATGTGGAGGGGCTCTTCGATTTGGATGCGGAAGCGCTCAATCGGGGGTTCGAGCGGGAGGGCCCGGAGTTGGCCGGATCGGTGTTGCGGACTGCTTTGGCCAAAGCGGACCTCCGGGCGGACCAGCTGGACGGGTTGCTGGTTTGTACCTGCACCGGGTATATTTGTCCGGGGATATCGAGTTACGTCGCGGAGCGCCTCGGAGTCCGCTCCGACGCATTTTTGAGCGACATCGTCGGGCTGGGTTGTGGCGCGGCGATACCGCTGTTGAGGCAGGCACAGGCTCTTACCGCGGCCCGGCCCGGTTCCAGAATCGCTTGCGTAGCGGTCGAAATTTGCTCGGCGGCTTTCTACCTCGACGACGATCCGGGCGTGCTGATCAGTCTCTGTCTCTTCGGTGACGGAGCGGCGGCCTCGATTTGGTCATCGGAGGGAGACGAAGACCAAATTGTATGCGACGGCTTCGACACGATTCATCTGCCCTCGGATCGCGACCTTTTGAGATTCGAAAATTCCGGGGGAAAACTTCGGAATCGATTGCATCGATCCGTGCCGGAAAAAGCGGCCGAAGCGGTTGGGACGCTTTTCGAGCGAGGGAACCGGGAAGGGGAGGCGGTGGACGTGCTCTCTCATGCCGGAGGGCGTGACGTTCTCGACGAGATCTGCCGCCGTCTGGTCCTTGACGATCTTCCGTTTTCGCGGCAGGTCCTGCGGGACTGCGGCAACATGAGCAGCCCTTCGGTCCTTTTTGCGCTGGACTCCTACCTCAGGGAGAAAAACGGCGAAGCCTTCAACGCCTGGGCGACCGCGTTCGGGGCCGGGTTTGCCGCCCATTCGTGTCGATTTTCCCGGGGATAGAAACAAAAAGGTCCGGCACTCCGAAGAGGGCCGGACCTTGAAGAGAGAGTCCGAACGAATCTTACTCGACGGTGATCGCCCGCGGCTTGCTCTGCTCGGCCAACGGCAGGCGAACGATGAGAACGCCGTGTTCCGAGTGGGCTTCGATCTTGTCCGCGTCGATATCGACGTTCAGATGCAACTGAAGCCGGAAGTCGGCGGCGGGCAATTCCTCGTAGACGGCTCTCGCCTTCTCGGGTCGGGCCGAAGACGGGCGACCTACGATGAGCAGCTGATCGTTTTCGATCGTCAATTCAGCCTGCTTTTTCGGAACGCCCGGAAGGTGAACGCGAAGTTCGTATTCTTCCTTTCCGGCCGTGACTTCATAGCGGGGTGCCCGCCAATTCTGCCGTTGCACGGTTTCGGGCTGTTTCGAGGGTGTTTGAATCATTTCTTCACTCATGAATGGTTCCTCCATTTGGTTTGGTTGTTCGTCCGTTTCAGCTGACCTTGATGGCTTTGGGCTTCCGGGCCTCCTGTTTCGGCAGGTGGATCGAGAGCATGCCGTCTTCCATCCGTGCCTTCACCTTGTCGGCGTTTACGTCTTCGCCGACGGTGATGTCCCGGGTGAAGGAGATCTCGCGATCCTCCGAACCGTCCTTCACCGTTCTTTTCGCCTGGATGGTCAGGACGGCGTTTTCAATCTCGAGGGAAACGTCCTCCTTGCGGACACCCGGTAGTTCGGCCCGGATCTCGTAGGCGTCTTCTCCCTCGTAGAGGTTGACCGGAATCTGTCTCCCGGAAACCGCATCTGCGAAGGTGCTGCGGAAACCGCGGCTGAAATGGTCGAGAAGATCATCCAGCCCGGCAAACGGATCGTTGTAGCGTGTGTTGTATTTGAACAGTGTCATAGTATTTCTCCTTTGGTTGATGGTTTGATGAATCAAGCGAAAGGGGTTATGCAGGAGAAATGCCACAGCCATGAGATCCATAAAGAGTTGTTAAATAGAGATTTAAGTAAGAATGGTTTTTAGCGTATGAGACAAAAGGTCACATGAAGCAGGGCTCCTTTGTAAAGCGTGTAACATTTTGACACAAAAACCGCGTAATCTACGATTGCCCACGGTATCTTCATCTGGGTTCCGGTGGAGCGGTCGCCTTTTGGGAGGAGCGGGCCCCGTGTGGATGCGTTTCGACGGCGTTCCCGGGATCTTCGGCTTGTGGAGCAACAAAATAGGCCAGTTCTATATTTGTTGACAGTTGAGGGACCCCTGGAGGGCATCTGGAGGGCGAGGTCGGTTTAGCCGGAGACTCCTGCGGTATCCGC
>CAZBLJ010000029.1:0-16442 GCA_964492605.1 uncultured Puniceicoccaceae bacterium | reverse complement strand
TCTGGGTTCCGGTGGAGCGTTCGCCTTTTGGGAGGAGCGGACCCCGTGTGGATGCGTTTCGACGGCTAAAGCCGCCGTTCCCGAGATTCTCGGCTTGTGGAGCAACAAAATAGGCCAGTTCTATATTTGTTGACAATTGAGAGGCCGCTGGAGGGCAAACTGGAGGGCGAGGTTGGTTTAGCCGGAGACTCCTGCGGTATCCGCTTCGCTGTATGAGCTTCGCCGAGTCATGACGCAGACGTCCGGAAGATCAGACCAATCAAACATACCGTGGACGATGGCTCGGAAGTGTTTGCGTTTTCCGGGATCAGGGGTGATTCGTTTTCGGGTTTATTGATGAGACGTGCGCAAATCTGGATTCTGGGCATCTTCATGAGTGTTCCGTTTTTCTCGGAAGCGGTTGAGAGCGGGCCGCGGCCCGGGCTCCAGGACGGAGACCGGGAGGCGACGCAGCAGTTCCATCGAGGTTTGGATCTCCATCAGAAAGCGGTTTCGGGGAACGAGGAGGCCGTGGACGAGGCGTTGGTTCTTTTCGAGGACCTCCATTCCCGTTTTCCGGAAGACTCGCGGGTGCAGGCCTTTCTCGGAAACGTTTATGCGATGAAGGCCCGGGACGCCATTTTTTTCAGGAAAACGGGGTGGTTGAAGAAGGCTTTCGCAGCGATCGACGCGGCCGTGGACCGAAGTCCGGAGGATCCTCACGTGCGGGCGGTGCGGGCGATCAACAGCTACCGGATTCCGGGGTTTCTAGGACGAAGGGAGTTCGCGGAACGGGATTTTTCGGTGCTCCTCGAATGGGCTGAAAACGATCCGGACCGCTTTACGGACGGACTTTTGAAGTTCGTCTATTTCCACGCGGGGCGGTATTACAAAGATAAGGACGAGAGGAAAGCACGGAAGCTGTTCGAAGAGGCCCTTGCGCTGCCGGACACCAGCGTGAGCGACGCGGAGCTGAAAAAGGAGTTGAGTCGGATTCGGGACTGAGGCGATTCCAGGGAGCGAAAAAAATAGAACAGTTCTATATTTATTGACAGACGCAAGGCGCTTGGAGGACGAAGTCGATTTGGCCGGAGATTCGGTATCCCTTTCGACGTAGGGGTCACGGACCGGGATCCTTGGGGGATCGTGATCGTGGGTGCCGTGTGGGTGCCGTGGGTGCGGTCCCGGTGGGGGGGTGCGGTTCTGGATCCGGATCGGGATTCTTAGCTCTGAAGCTCCGAAGTAGCTCCGAAGCTCCGAAGGGTCGGTCGGGGAAATCTACTCGATGTCTTTCTCCAGGAACTCGATCACGTCTTCGAACTTTCCGGCGTTATCTGCGTCGGCCTCGAGCAGGTTTCGGTGGGCTTCGAGCATCATTTTCGATGAAACGCTGTCGGAACCGAGACTCTCCAGAGAGGAGGATTCGACCGAAGGGGCATCGGTCGGCTCGTGGATTACGTTCAGAATCCGGTGAAGGCCCAGGTTTCGGACCAATTCGAAGTTCCGTTCACTCAGATTGCAAAGATCCAGGCGGCCTTCGGGGGTCTCGCGCCGGATGCGGATCGCCGTGCCCGCAAGAATGCCCAGAAAGGTGCTGTCCATCCCGGTGCAATTTCGAAAATCGACGAGGAAAAAACGTCTGCCCTGATCGAGCAGGCGGGTGAAAAGCTGGTTCACCGGCGCACTCGTCAGGTAGCTCGCCCTCCCATCGATCCGCACGACGACCGGCTCTGCCGATGTATCGACGGAAAAGATCGGCTTTTCGATGTCGGACATGACTCGGCGGGGAGAGGGGCGGCGCGGCGACGGATTTTCAGCGGGTGAGGTCGCGAAGAACGTAGGGAAGGATGCCCCCGTGGCGGTAATAGTCGGCTTCCACCCCGGTATCAATGCGGACGAGAAGCTCGGTTTCTTCCGTGCCGCCGTCCGCCCGTTCGATGACCAGTCGGGTCTTCGACTGGGGGCGCAGGTCGTTGCCGAGATCGGGAAGGGAAAACTGCTCGGTTCCATCGAGTTTCAGGGTTTCGGCGCTTTCGCCTTCCTGGAACTGAAGAGGGAGGACGCCCATACCGATCAGATTGCTGCGGTGGATGCGTTCGTAGCTCCGGGCGATCACGGCGCGCACCCCGAGGAGGGCGGTTCCCTTGGCGGCCCAGTCGCGAGAGCTTCCCATCCCGTAGTCGTTGCCGGCGAGGACGATGAGCGGGACTTGTCGTTCCCGGTAGGTCTCGCAGGCTTCGTAGATGGTCGTCTCCTCTCCCTCCGGCATCAGTTTCGTGTAGCCGCCTTCCTTGCCGTCCGCCAGGAGGTTCTTGATCCGGACATTGGCGAAGGTACCCCGGGTCATGACCCGGTCGTTCCCACGGCGGGAACCGAATGAATTGAAGAAGCGTTTTTCGACCCCTTTGGAGATGAGGTATTTTCCGGCGGGCCCGTCTTCCGGAATTGCTCCGGCCGGAGAGATATGGTCGGTCGTGACCGAGTCGCCGAAGATGGCCAAGGGACGCATCCCGGAAATCGGTTCGATGTTGCCGGGCTCGGGGGAGAAGCTCTCGAAGAAGGGCGGATTCTGGATATAGGTGCTGTCTTCGTCCCAGGAGTAAAGCTCTCCGGTGGCCGATTCGATCTTGGTCCATTCCTCGTTGGCGTTCGCGATCTCGGAATATTTCTCAAGAAACATATCCGGCGTGATTCCGCTGCTGATGAGGTCCTTGATCTCGGCCTGGGTCGGCCAGAGGTCCTTGAGGAAGACGGGATTGCCGTCCCGGTCGGTTCCGATGGAATCGGTTTCGAGGTTGATATCGACCGTCCCGGCGAGTGCGTAGGCGACGACCAGCGGCGGCGACATCAGGAAATTCGCCTTCACGGCGCTGTGGACGCGGGCTTCGAAGTTCCGATTGCCGGAGAGCACGCTGGCCGCGACCAGATCGCCTTCCTTGACCGCAGCCTCGATCTCGGCGTCGAGCGGACCGCTGTTCCCGATGCAGGTCGTGCATCCGTAACCGACCAGTTGGAATCCAAGGGCATCGAGCGGCTTGTCCAGGCCGGTCTTCTTCAGGTAGTCGGTGACGACCCGGGAACCGGGAGCCAGACTGGATTTTACATAGTCCGGGCAGCTGAGTCCTTTTTCCAGGGCCTTCTGCGCGACGAGGCCGGCCGCCAGCATCACGCTGGGATTGCTGGTGTTGGTGCAGCTGGTGATCGCGGCGATCACGACCGAGCCGTGCCGGAGGGTCTCCTCGGGGGCGTGTGGATGGTGGACGTCCACGCCGGGGGTCGCGGGGCGGTTGGTGACCATTTCCACCTCGCTGGCTCCGTAGGGGGTGCCTTCGGGAGCGGAGCTGGCTCCTCCGGAAATTTCCTCTTCCGCCGGAGTGGCGAGTTGTTTCACCTTCACTTCGCGATCGCGGTCGTCGGCCTTACCGAAGCCGCCCTCCGAGGTCGGTTTCCGGAGAAGATCCTCGAAGGTGTCCTTCAGGTCCGGGAGGTCGATCCGGTCCTGGGGCCGCTTCGGTCCGGCGGTGCACGGAACGACGGAGCCGATATCCAGGTCGAGAACTTCGGTGTAGTCGATGTCACCCGCCGAGGGGATTCCGAAGATGCCCTGGGCTTGCAGGTAGTCCCGGACCATCCCGATCTGCTCGTCGGTGCGCCCCGTGATCCGCATGTATTCGAGGGTCTGTTCGTCGACCGGGAAGAAGCCCATGGTCGCACCGTACTCCGGTGCCATGTTGGCGATCGTGGCCCGGTCGGCCAGGGTGAGCTGTTCGACTCCTTCGCCGAAGAACTCGATGAACTTCCCGACTACCTTGTGGGCGCGGAGCATCTCGGTGATCCGGAGGGTCAGATCGGTCGCCGTAACGCCTTCGCGCAGCGCCCCGGTCAGGTTGACCCCGATGACTTCGGGCGTCAGGAAGTAAACGGGCTGCCCCAGCATCCCGGCTTCCGCCTCGATCCCGCCGACACCCCAGCCGACGACCCCGAGACCGTTGATCATGGTGGTGTGGGAGTCGGTCCCGACGAGGGTGTCCGGATAGAAGACGGTCTCGCCTTCGATCTCTTTCGAGAATACCACGCGGGCCAGATGTTCGAGGTTCACCTGGTGGACGATTCCGATCGCCGGAGGCACGACGCTAAAGGTATCGAAGGCCTGCTGACCCCACTTGAGAAACTCGTAACGCTCGCGGTTGCGCTCGAACTCGAAACGCAGATTCTGGCGAAACGATTCCGCGGTGCCCGAACGGTCGACCTGTACAGAGTGGTCGACCACGAGGTCCACCGGGACGAGGGGCTCGATGATCGAGGCGTCCTTCCCCTGGCTGGCGGCGGCGTCGCGCATGGCGGCCAGATCCACGAGCAGGGGCACCCCGGTGAAATCCTGGAGAACGATCCGGGAGACGGTGAACGGGATCTCTTCCTGAACGGGACTTTTCGCGTTCCAATTGGCCAGTCGTTTCACATCTTCTTCGGTGATCCGTTTTCCGTCGCAATTGCGGAGGACGGACTCGAGGACCACGCGGATGCTGATCGGCAGGCGGCTGATCGGGCCGACACCCTGTTTTTCGAGTTCGGGGAGGGAGTAGAATTTTCCCTTCGAGGATCCGCTGCTGAAAGGTTGAAGGCTGTTGAAAGGACTGCTCATGGAGAAAAGTCGGTTCGACCGTTGGTTCAGGCCTGGATGGCGGCGCGCAATTCCGGGAAATCGGGGACGTTTTTCGGATCGTCGCTCGACCAGGAATAGGTAATCGTTCCTTCCTTATCAATAACGAAGGCGGACCGCTTTGCAACTCCGCGCAAGCCGAGAAGGTCTTCGTAGAGCACGTCGTAGGCTTGCGAGACCTCCTTGTTGAAGTCGCTGAGAAGCGGGAAGGGGATGTTTTCCTTCTCCGCCATCACCTCCAGGGTGAACGGGCTGTCCACGCTGATCCCGAACACGTCGGCGTTCAATTCGGTGAATTGGCCCAGGGTGTCCCGAACCGAGCACATCTCGGACATGCAGACGCTGGTGAAGGCAAACGGGAAGAAAAGAAGCACGGTGTTCCTGGAGCCGAAATTTTCGGACAGAGTAACATCCAGAAGACCGTCCTCGGTCTTGTGCTTGAGTGTGAAGTCGGGAGCTTTGGTTCCTTTGGTGAGTGCCATTTTATTGATGTGTTCAGGTTGATAATCGTGCTTCCCCGAGGTCGGTTCGGCTAAACGGAAAGGCCAAGCATGGGGACGGGGCCCGCCGAGTGTCAACGTCGCTTGGCCCGAGTTGGTCTCCAGGGTGAAATTTTATGGTGGCGCGTTCGAGCGATCGACCGTGCCTCCCGGATCCCCGCGAAAAGGGCCTCCGCCTTTGAGGGCGACATCCTGACTTTCGGATCGCGATCCGGCGGGTTTCCCCTCAACCTCCCCGTTTTTTCTTTCCTTCAACCGGGAATACGACCGGGTCGCGGGGCTTATGAAATTTCTCGTCTCACAATTTTCCTATTTCCTGAGCGACAAGCAGGCGCGACGGAATCTCGGCGCATTGAGGACCTACCTCCTGTTTCTGGTCGGGATTATCGTCCTCTACTCGGTGCTCTTCCACGTGGTGATGGTTTACGAGGGCCAGCAGCACTCGTGGATGACCGGGTTCTACTGGACGTTGACCGTGATGAGCACGCTCGGGTTCGGCGATATCACCTTCCAGAGCGATCTGGGGAGATTTTTCAGCATCCTGGTGCTGGCCTCGGGGGTCGTCCTCTTGCTCATCATGCTGCCTTTCGCCTTTATCCGGTATTTCTACGCTCCCTGGCTGGAGGCGCAGATCCGGGCGGGAGTGCCCCGCACGGTTGCGGAGGATTTCGAGGGGCACGTGATCATCGCGCAGCGGGACTGGATCACCAACGGGCTCGTGCGGAAATTCACTCTCGGGAAAATTCCCTACTGCGTTCTCGAGGCGGACTCGGAGGAGGCGACCCGGCTCCGCGAGGAGGGGTTGAACGTGGTTCTCGGCAGTATCGACGACCCGGAGACTTACGAAAAGGTGAACATCCGGAAGGCCCGGTTGCTGGTCGCCAACGCGGAGGATCCCGTGAACACCAACATTCTCCTGACGGTGCGATCCATCCACGCGACCCTGCCCATCATCGCCCTCGCCGAAGAGGATGATTCGGTGGACATTTTCGAATTGAGCGGCGCCACCTATCCTTTGCCCCTGAAGACCCGCCTGGGGGAACACCTCGCCAACCGGGTCAGCGCCGGGTCGGGCAAGGCGCAGGAGGTCGGTCGGTTCAAGGATCTGGTGATCGTGGAGTTCCTGGTGCACGATACTCCACTGGAGGGTGCGCTGCTGCGGGAAGCGGGTCTCCGGGAGAAAACCGGGGTCAACGTGATCGGCATCTGGGAGAGCGGTCGTTTCCGTGCGGTCGATCCGAACCGCCCGCTGGGCAAAACCTGCGTGCCGGTCGCGGTGGGCCGACAGGAGCAGATCGACCGGCTGAACGTCCTCCTCGGCGGGGGGAGCGGCAAGCGGCACGAGGTGCTCGTGGTCGGCGGGGGGAAGGTCGGGAGGTCGACGGCCGCATCCCTCAAGGAGCGGGGCGTGCGGGTGCGGATCCTCGACCGCGATCCTTCGTTGAGGGAGGAGCTGGAACCTTTCTGCGACGAGGTGTTCATCGGCAACGCCTCGGACCGGCGTTCTCTGGAGAAAGCCGGAATCGACGAGGTGGGCGCGGTTGCGTTGACGACCAACGACGATGCGCAGAACATTCATCTGGCGGTCTATTTCCGCCGATTGAAACCGGAGCTGGGCATCGTCAGCCGCATCACCCGCGAGCGAAATATTGACGCCATCTACCGCGCCGGCGCCGATTTCGTTCTCAGCTACGCGTCCCTGGGGTGCGAATTCATCACGGCGTATCTCTCGGGGCGCGAACCGGTCATGCTGGGCGAGGGGGCGGAAGTCTTTCCGGTCGAGGTGCCGGAGTCGCTCGCCGGGAAGAACCTGGCCGAGAGCGGGATCGGGGCGAAGACCGGCATGGTGCTGCTGGCCCTCGATGTCGACGGGAAGACGGTGACCAATCCCTCGGCGTCCGCGCCGCTTGAACGGGGGGCCAAGCTTTTGCTTCTCGGAACGAACGAACAGCGGGAGGAATTCCGCAAGGCCTTCGCGTAAATCCATCGGAAAAAAAGAAGGGTGACAAAGGTCCGATAAGGGCTTTCGGTTGTCGGATGGAACGAGTCAATATAGCAGAACGTCCGGCGGAGCCGGTTCTCATCGTCGGATCCGTGGGGTACGACGATATCGAAACGCCTTTCGACAAGGACAAGCGCATCCTGGGGGGCTCGGCCTCCTACGCCTGCCTGGCCTGCAGCTACTTCGCGCCGACGAGAATGGTCGCGGTGGTCGGAAATGATTTCGAAGCGAGGGACCGCGAGCGCCTGGGCCGCCGGGAGATCGATACGGAGGGCCTGCAGGTGGACGAAAGCGGTCCGACCTTTACGTGGTCGGGCAAGTACCACGAGAATTTCAAGGAACGGGAGACCCTCGATATCCGTCTGAATGTTTTCGAAACGTTCAAGCCGGTGCTCCCGGCTTCGCAGAAGGATTCCCGCTACGTCCTGCTCGGGAACATCCATCCGTCGCTGCAAATGCACGTGCTCGATCAGCTGGACGCGACGGATGCCTTCGTTGCCGCGGATACGATCGACCTTTGGATCAATACCGAGCGGCAGGGGTTCCTCGATCTGTTGAAGCGGATCGACTTTCTCGTCGTAAACGACAGCGAATCCGAACTGTTGACCGGCGAATCGAACATCATCAAGGCGGGGGCCGCCCTCCGGAGGATGGGTCCCGACAAGGTCGTGATCAAGAAAGGGGAGCACGGCGCCTATTTCTTCTACGAGGACGGCCTCTTTACGCTGCCGGCCTATCCGGTGACCGAGTTGCGGGATCCCACGGGGGCCGGCGATACGTTCCTGGGTGCCGCTCTCGGAACCCTGGCCGCCGCCGACAAGCGGGACGTGCCCGCCATCAAGACGGCTCTTCTCTACGGCACCGCCGTGGCCAGTCTGACCGTCGAAGCCTTCAGTTGCGAGCGCCTCGAGTCCGGGGGGGTGGAGACGGTCGAGGAGCGCGTGGCGAAACTCCGCGAAATGATTTCCCTCTAGGCGGGAGGTTCCGGAGCGTCCGCAACGGTTTCGATGGCCTCGATCACCCGCTCCGGCGGGATCGAGGCCATCGTGCCCCCTCCGGTCGGTCTCGCATCGGGTGCCTGGATAATCGTCACCGGTGCGTCGAATACCGGCTTCGTGCGGACCGGGTTGGTGGGGCCGAAAAGCACCACGGTCGGTACGCCCAGTGCATTGGCGAGGTGGATGCCTCCGGTATCGTTTCCGACGACCTGTCGGCATCGCCGCAGACGCGCTCCCAATTCGGCCAGGTCGGTTTTGCCCGTCAGATCGAGGACCCGATCACCGAGACCCGCGGCTATGGGCGCATTCGTCTCCCGGTCTCCCCGGGTTCCGTAGAGTTCGATGTGATTGCGCGGGTCGGCGGCGAGAAGGTGTTGGATCAGAACCCTCCACGATTCGACCGGCCAGCGTTTCTCCGGCGCGTTTTCGGAGCCGCAAATCAGGCCGATCCGATTCCCGGAACCGCCCGTCCAACCGCCCGTCGGCGCATAAACCGGTTCTTCACGAAGTCCGAAGTAGGTCAGAAAGCGGTGGAACAGGTCGGTCTGATGAACGGATTGTTCGTCCAGATTCTCCGGAATCTTCCAGGCGTGGGTGAGGAAGGGTCGCGGTTTCCCTTTCCGGAGAATGCCGAACCGCTGCTCGGCTCCGGTGAGCTTCAGCTCCCGATCCCCTCGAAAGGAGTTGGTGAAGAGCAGGGCGGTGTCGGGGAATTTCTCCCTTTTCCTCCGGTAGGATTTTTTTCCGCCGGGAGTCCGGCTGTCCGCCAGGAGCAGATCATCGAAGGGCAAGTCCAGAAGCCGGATCAGCGGTTCGAAAGTCGGGCGGCAGGCGAGGGTGATGTGGACATCGGGCCTGCCGTTCCGGATGGCCCGGACGAGGGGTGCGACCATAACCACGTCGCCGAGCCAGTTGGGCAGGCGCAGGATGAAGCGGTCGGCGCGCGAGCGGTCCTCGGGGATCGGGAAAAAGTTTTCCGCAAAGCCTCTCTTCTGGGATAGACGCAATCGCTCCGAGGGTTTGCGCTGGGTCTTCCACCGTTTGTGCATCCAGAGCCAGTCGGTGCGCCAGTCGGGATCGCCGATCAGGCGGGTGCCGATCCAGTCGGCGAACTGAACGCTGACCGGTGCGCCGTCCGCCGCGGCGGTCGTTGCGTGGAGTTCGCCGCGGAAGAAGCCTGTTCTTCGCATTTGGATGAAGACGACGGTCGGATGGGTCCGCCGGGCGATCAGATCGGGCAGGGGGGAGAGGGAGGCCGTCCGTCCCGCCACGCGACCGAGAATACCGACCGAACCGGCGCTCTGGTCGGCTAGAATGGCCAGGTACCCCCCTTTGCGTAAATGATCGATGGTCGAGTCGAGTTTCGTCCGGCGGGAGATGAGTCTGAGGCCGCCTCGTTCCCGGGTCTCCTTCACCCATCGATCCAGTGCCGGTTGGTTCAACGGGCGATAGAGGGCGGCGGCCCGATCCTTATCGAACCCGAGAAGAATCGGGGAAAAGATCATCATCTCCGTCAGAGTGTTGTGCGCGAGCAACGCAAGAAGGGGACCTTTACCCGAACGTTCCCGAAAAGCCTCTCTGAAGTCATCGCTGAAGGTGATCCGCTCCTCCAGAAACGTCTTCGACGCCCGTCCCGAATAGACGGCGAAGAGCCCCATCTCGATCAGGCGCCGGCAGTTGATGCGGGCCAGGCGCCGGAGTTCGCGCGGGGAGAGTTCCGGCTGCGCGTGGGCCAGATTGGACATGACGATTCGCGCTTTGCCCGGAAGACGGTAGAGGACCTCGCCCAATACCACGCAAACGGCCCGCAAAGCGACTTCCGGAAGCGCGCGGGCGACATGGGAAAGGAGTTGGGCGAGAAAATACACTTTGCCGGGCAACGCCCTCTCACTCGGGCATCATGCCCGGATCGACCAGCGGCTCGACTTCGTTTTTGTCGAACGGCTTGATGAGCAACTCGAACGCCTCGTCGATGGAATCGACGATCTGGAAAAGCCCCAGATCCTCGGGGGAGATCGTCCCCCATTCGACGAGGCTCGAAAAGTTGACGGTGTTTTCCCAAAACTCTCTTCCGATCAAAAGGATCTGAATGTTCTTCGTCGTTTTCCGGGTCTGAACGAGGGTCATCATTTCGAACAACTCGTCGAGGGTTCCAAAGCCCCCGGGGAATACGACCAGCGCCTTCGCGTGGTAGAGAAACCAGTATTTCCGCAGGAAAAAGTAGTGGAAATCGAAACTCAGCTCCGGATCGCAGTAGGAGTTGAGCTTCTGCTCGAAAGGCAGGCTGATCCCGAAGGCGATGGACCGGCCTCCCGCATCGCGCGCACCGCGGTTCGCCGCTTCCATGATACCGGGACCCCCTCCCGAGCAGATGTAGAACTGGCGGCTGGCCGCCGTCTGCTTTTCAGACCATTCGGTCAGCCGTTTGGACAGCTCCCGGGAGAAGCGGTAGTATTCGACCGCTCTCTCGATCTGCAACCGACGGGTCTCGAGTTGCCGGGCCGCGTCGTCGGAGAGGGACGGGCCCGAGGAGTGCCGCTCCAGTTCCTTCAGCTGCTCTTCCGCTCTTTCGGGTGCCGGATTCCGTGCGGAGCCGAAAAAGACGATCGAATTTTCGACCTTTTCGCGTCGCAGTCTTACCCCCGGTTCCGTCAATTCACAGAGAACCCGGATCGGTCGGGCCTCCGGGCTGTTGAGAAAACGTTGATTCTTGTAAGCTTTGTCGGGATTTTTGAAGGGCATTTCCTCGTTTTCGGCTTCTTCTGTCTTGTTCATCGTTCGAATTCAGTATTTGTATAAAGAGCTTGTGACGCAGTGATTAACGAAGGAACAGCGAACCGGTCCCCCGGTTTGGAGAATGCAGCGGTAGAGAGGCGTTTCGATCCGGTGACCCCGGTCGCCATGCTGATCCTCTCCATTGCCGGTGTGTTCTTCATCTGGTCCGCCCAGGCGTACACCGGTGGAAGTCTCTGGAAGATGCAGGTCATTTGGATCGTATTGGGCGTTGCGGTGTATGCTTTCGTTTCGAGCGTGAATTACAAGATTCTTCTGGAGAAGGCGCATTGGATTTACCTGGCGAGCCTGTTCCTTCTCCTGTTGGTCGAGAGTCCGCTGGGCGTGGAGATCTACGGATCCCGCCGGTGGATCGATTTGTTTTTCTTCAACCTGCAACCCTCGGAGATCGCCAAGATCGCGGTGTTGGTCATGGTGGCGAGCCTTCTCGCCCGTTCGAGGATCGGCTCCCTGCGGGATTCGGTCGGGGTCCTGGCGAAAGTAGCCCTGGTGTCCGGCATTCCGATGCTGCTGATTTTCATGCAGCCGGATCTGGGTTCGACCCTGGTCTTTCCGCCCCTGGTGTTCGCGCTCCTCTTCGTCTCCAAACTCTCGGACCGCTTTTTCTACGTGTCCTTCGCCGTTTTCGCCGTGATGCTCTCGGTGGTCGCCTTCGACAGTTACCGTTATTACCAGCACACCTATGTCGAGCCCGCGGAGGCGGGACTGAGCGAGCCGGAAGTTTCCTACCAGGAGGTCTCCCTTCTCCCGATCAAAAACTACCAGCGGGACCGGATCCTCTCGTTCGTGATTCCGGAGTTGATCGATCCGCGGGGCATCGGAGACAGCTGGAACGTGAACCAATCGAGGATTTCGATCGGTTCGGGCGGGGTTTTCGGCAAGGGCTGGGGCAACGGCACCCAGGCGCAGCTCGGATATTTGCCGCCTGCGGTGGCGCATAATGATTTTATCTTCGCGGTTCTCGCGGAGGAAAAAGGTTTTCTTGGAAGTTCGGTAGCTTTGACTCTGTACGGAGTGATCATCCTAAACGGTTTTCGTATCGCGGCCCTGGCCCGTGATCGTTTCGGGATGCTCCTCTCCGTGGGGGTGAGCGTTTTGCTGCTCGTTCACGTTTTTATCAACGTGGGTATGACCATGGGGCTGACTCCGGTCACCGGTCTGCCGCTTCCGTTTATGACTTACGGAGGCTCCTTTCTTTTGAGCTGTTGTGTTCTCCAGGGTCTCATTCAGTCCGTTTACCGGTTTCGAAAGGATTTTTCGTGAGCCGGTTTTCAAAGAATGAGGCCTTGGGACAACCGCGCAGACGGAAGAATGGTGCCTCCATGAACAAAAAGAACGATAAAACTCATGGAAACACCCAAACACACACCCTCTTTCGAGGAGCCTGAAACGGAAAACAAGGACGAGCACCGGGAGGAACTGGAACAGCCGCCGGTCGAGCAACCCGTCGAAACCATACCCGAGGAGGAGCTGAACGAAGAAGCCGCCAAGCGTTCCAAAAAACAGCCGATGGTCACGCGGATCGTCCGGAAACTCCGCAGAGAGCGGAAGGACTTCGCCGAGCTGGTCATCAATTCGGAGCCGCTGGAAACGCGCGTGGCACTCCTGCGAAACGGAGTCCTGGAGAAGTTCGAAGTCGAGCGGCAGGGCGATGACCGGATGGTCGGTACGATTTTCAAAGGCAAAATCCAGAATCTGGAACCCGGCCTGAAGGCCGCATTCGTGGATATCGGCCAGCCCAAGAACGCCTTCCTGCACTATTGGGACATCCTTCCCGCCGCGAACGACAATTCGATCGAGATCGTGCGCGACAACAAAGAAGGGGGGGACAAAGGGAAACCGGCCGAGAAGATCACCGTCAAGGACATCCCCAAAAAATACCCGGTCGGTTCCGAAATCGTGGTCCAGGTAACCAAGTCCACCATCGGAAGCAAGGGCCCCCGGACCACCACGAACATCGCCTTGCCCGGTCGTTTCATCGTGCTCATGCCCTTCTCGGGACAGTGCGGTATTTCGCGGAAGATTTCCGAAAAGGCGGAAAGGGGGCGCCTGAAGAAGATCCTGCGCAACCTGACGATCCCCGAGGGCATGGGCGTCATCATCCGGACGGCCGGCGAGGGGAAGAAAGACCGCTACTTCGTGCGCGATCTCCACCTCCTTCTGAAGAAGTGGGAGCGGATCCAGAAACAGATCTCGGCCTCGAAGAAGCCCCTGTGCCTCTACCGGGAGCCGGGGCTCGTGGAGAGAACCGTCCGGGACTTCCTCACCGAGGAGATCGACCGGGTGATCATCGACAATCCGGTCGACCACGAGCGGATCCTCGACCTGGTCGGCGAAATTTCCCGACGGTCGAAATCCAAGATCTCCCTTTTCAAGGAGGACATTCCGATCTTCGAGCGGTTCAACGTGGAGCGCCAGATCGAGCAGACCTTCATGCGAAAGGTGCCCCTGCCGAGCGGCGGGGAGATCGTCATCGAGGAAACCGAGGCCCTCGTCTCGGTCGATGTGAATACCGGCGGCCACAAGGGCGGCTCGAAGGATGGCAAGGACTTCATCGTACGAGCCAACCTGGAGGCGGCGACCGAGGTCGCCCGTCAGATCCGGCTGCGGAATATCGGCGGCCTCATCATCGTCGACTTCATCGATATGAAGCAGAAGCGGGACCGAAACGCCGTTTACCAGCGGATGCGCCAGGAAATGGCCGTGGACTCCGCCAAGAGTCACGTCCTGCCCATCTCCCAGTTGGGCCTGCTGCAGATGAGCCGCCAGCGCCATAAGGAAAGCCATTCGAGCGGCATCTATACGTCGTGTCCGTACTGCAACGGGCGCGGTATCGTTAAGTCGCCCCGGTCGATCAGCGTGGAGATCCAGCGTCGCCTGGTGAGCGTGGCCCGCCACTGGAGGGCCGGGGAGGCCGAGGAGCCTCTCTTCCTCCGGATCCTGCTTCATCCGGTGAATCTGGAGCGTCTCCGCGAGGAGGATGAATCGCATTTGCGGGAACTCGAAAAGAGTTACAACGTGAACCTCTCCTTCCGGGCCGATCCCTCCTACCACGTCGAGAATTTCAAGGTTCTCGACGGCAAAACGGGCCGGGAACTCCGCTGACACCCGATTCGCCACCGATGAAAATCCTGCTGGCCTTCGACAAGTTCAAAGGTGCTCTCACGGCGGGGGAGGCTTGTCGGATCGCTGCCGACGTCATTCGGGAGGAATTGCCGGAGGCCCGGGTGGACCTGGCACCGTTGACCGATGGGGGCGAGGGATTTTGTGAAGCCTTGACCTTCGGAGCCGGCGGTTCGATCGAGAGGGTGCCGGTTACGGATCCGCTCGGCCGGGAGATCGAGGCACCGCTCGGCTGGGTGGATGGGGGCCGTCTTCCGCGATCCGCCGCGGAGTCGCTCGGATTGTCCGGCGGCGGGAGGATCGCCGTGGTGGAAATGGCGGCCGCCAGCGGCCTTCTCCTCTTGTCTCCCGAAGAACGCGATCCGTGGAAGACCGGCACCCAGGGCACGGGGCAATTGATCCGGCACGCTGCGGACCGGGGTGCCGAGGAGATCCTTCTGGGGATCGGAGGGAGTGCGACCAACGACGGCGGGTGCGGTGCCCTCGAAGCCCTGGGGGCGGACTTTCTCGATGGGAAAGGGGAGAGTCTCCCGCGAATTCGACCGGAGTTGTTCGAATCCGTCGACCGGATTCGGCTTCCGGAGAAGGCCGATCTCCCCCGATTGATCATCGCGTCGGACGTGAACAGCCCGCTTCTCGGTCCGTCGGGAGCTACGGCCGTGTTCGGCCCGCAGAAGGGTCTCGAAGACGTCGGTGGAATGGAAGCCTCTCTTGCCCGGATCTCGAACTTGCTCGGAACCGCCTCTCGCTTCCCCCTGGACGCGGAAGCCCCCGGAAGCGGTGCCGCCGGCGGTATCGGATACGGGCTTTCCGCCCTGGCAACGATTCGGATGCGACCGGGCTTCGACCTGGTCTCGACCTGGCTCGGACTGGAAAAGCGGACGGCGGAAGCGGACTGGGTGGTGACCGGGGAGGGTCGGCTCGACCGCAGTTCCCTGACCGGGAAAGGACCCGTCGCACTCCTCAGGCTGGCCGGGCGTTTGGGGGCGAAGACCGCGGTTTTTGCGGGAGCGTTGCAGGCCGGGTCCGTCGACCGCTTGAGCGAGGAAATTCCGGGCTTGCGGGCGGTGGCCCTTTCCCATCCCGACTGGTCTCTCGAATACGCCCTGGCGCAAACGGGCGGGCGCTTGGCCGAGGAAGTGCGGATTTGGTGCGGCGAGTTGAGTTGAGATGAACGAGGAGGATCAGGAGAAAATCTGGCGGGAAAAGCGTTTCTCGCGAATCCGGAGGGTAAAGAAGCTTCTGCGCCCGCTTCCGCGAAGAGCGAACGTCCACCGGTATCCGGTCCTCAGCTGGTTTGCGGACACGGCGAGGAAAAGGGCGTACCTGTGGTCGTTCCGGAGGGATGCGGTGGTCCCGGCCATCTACATCGGCTGGGTGCTGACCCTCGTGCCGCTCTACGGCCTTCAATTGTTCATCGCCTTTTTTTTGGCGCTGGTCGCCCGGGCGAACCTGATGGTGCTTGCCGCTTTGCAATTCGTCTCGAATCCGCTGACCCTTCTGCCGCTTTGGTATCTGAATTTCGTGGTGGGGAACTTCGTGCTCAACCGGATCTTCGGAGAGTCGGCGGTCCGGTACGGGGAGTTGATCGAGCAGGCTTCGGAACAGGAACTGGCTTTTCGCGAAACGATCGGATTCATCATCGAGAAAACCCGGGAGGCGGGAGTGAACGTCGTGCTGGACCTGATGGGAAGATTGGTGGGCGGCACCTTTCTGGGAGGAGTCATCATCGGACTCGTCGCCGCCTTTATCACCTGTCGGATCTATTTGATGCTTCTCCGACGCTACAACCCCCCGTACAACAAAGTCGCGGGAGAGGCGCTCAAACGGGACGGCAAGTGACCGTCGCGCGTCGCCTCAGCGCAGCGTAAAAGGGGGGGCGCCGAAACGACCCTCCGCCAGCCCGAATTCCAGATAGTGATCGACCGCCTGCTCGTAATTGGTCGCCCCCAAAGCGGCGGCCACATCGGGATTGTTCTGAACATACCACCGGGGGTCGAAGTCCGGATGGGCCGGGCGTCCCTCGCTCAAGCCGTGTTCCGACCAATGGCGCAGCGCCCGGCGGTATCCGGTAGCTCCAAAGGAGTTTCGGAGATCCTCGTGGTTCTCCAGATACCACTGGACATCCATGACCGGGGAACTGCGTCGACCCTCCTCGATGCCGAATTTGATCCAGTGCCGTTTCAATTCGGTGGTATCGTCTCCGAAAGCTCTCTCGAGGTCCGGATTGGCCTCCGCGTAGTATTCCGCATCGAAGATCGGCGGTTCGACCAACCACTCATCGTCGTCGCTCCAGAAAAAACCAAAGAGCGAAAGAAGGACGGCAAGAGATTTGGAGGCCATGGGAGAGGAAAGTGAGGGGTGAAAAAAAGAATGAAGATGGGATC
>CAZBLJ010000028.1:0-18877 GCA_964492605.1 uncultured Puniceicoccaceae bacterium | reverse complement strand
CGGTGGCGGACAGTTGTGCCCGCCGGGATCAGTCACCCTGATGTTGGTTATCAGAGGCGGTGTTAATTGGGTTCGACCTCTGTTTTTTTGGTGTGTCTGCCCAAAAAACCACTAGATATAGGGTTTTTAAAGATCAAATAACACTAGATATCGTTTCCTTTGGAAATTTAGTAACCTCCTAACCCATAACAAATCCACCCAATGAGCACCTTACCCGAAGACCCTTCCGTCGAATCCAAGCCGCGCGTTCCCTTGACCATGGAGCGATTTTTTACCCGTGAGGACGTCCATCCTTATGACGAGATCGAGTGGGAGCTGCGCGAAGCGGCGATCAACGGAGACCGGGGAGAGGAGATTTTCCGGCAGGACGGGATCGAGGTGCCGAAAGCCTTCTCGGAACTGGCGACGAAGATCCTCGCCTCCAAATATTTTTTCGGGGACATCGAAGAGGGGAGGGATCCGTCGAACGGAGGCAGGGAGTCTTCCTTGAAGCAGGTCCTCGACCGGGTGTGCGGAACGATCGCGCAGTGGGGTCGGGAAGACGGTTACTTTGCCGATGAAGGGTCGGCGCGCGTTTTCCGGGAGGAACTTACCAGCCTCTGTTTGAACCAGAAGGGGGCTTTCAATTCGCCCGTTTGGTTCAATCTGGGCCTCTATCAGGCCTACGGAGTCGGAAAAGACTCCGGTCCCGGAAACTTTTTCTGGAACCCGGAGTTGGAGGCGGTGGCCCGGGCGGAAAGCCAGTACGAATATCCCCAATGCTCGGCCTGCTTTATTCAAAAGGTGGAGGACAATCTGGAGTCGATCATGGATCTGGCCAGCGCCGAGGCGATGCTGTTCAAGTTCGGTAGCGGAAGCGGGACGGATCTTTCCTCCATTCGCTCCAGCCGGGAGAAACTCTCCGGGGGGGGCAAGCCCAGCGGTCCCCTTAGTTTCCTGGCCGTTTACGACTCGGTTGCCGGTGTGGTGAAGAGCGGGGGCAAGACCCGTCGAGCGGCGAAGATGAACGTATTGAAAGACAGTCATCCGGATATCGAGGAGTTCATCGATGCCAAAACGGTGGAAGAGCGCAAGGCGTGGGCGTTGATCGAGCAGGGATACGATCCGAGCTTTAACGGGGACGCCTATGGATCGATTCGTTTCCAGAATGAGAATCTGTCCGTGCGGGTTTCGGATGATTTCATGAGGTCCGTGACCGGGGAAGCGGAGCCGGCCTGGTGGACCAGACGGGTATCGGACGGGTCGAAGTGCGAGAAAAAAGATGCCCGGGAGTTGTTCCGGAAGATCGCCGAAGGCACGCATCTTTGCGGTGATCCGGGCTTGCAGTTCGACGACACGATCGACCGCTGGCATACCTGCAAGGGGTCCGGACGTCAGAACTGTACCAATCCGTGCAGCGAGTATCTCTTCCTCGACAACTCGGCCTGCAATCTGGCGAGCATCAACCTGATGAGATTCCTCGACGGGGATCGCTTTGATGTGGACGGTTTCGTCCAGGCCTGTCGGATTTTCATCATTGCCCAGGATATCATCGTCGACCGGTCCTCGTATCCCACCGAGGGGATTACCTACAATTCGCACTGGTTCCGCACCCTCGGTTTGGGCTACGCGAATCTCGGCGGTTTGCTCATGAGTCAGGGTCTCCCTTACGATAGCGAGGAGGGCCGCGCCTATGCGGCGGGACTGACGGCGTTGATGACCGGGGCCGCCTATCAAACATCGGTCGAGCTGGCCCAAGCCCGGGGAGTCTTCGCTGGATACCGGGACGCGCGGCACTATGGCGTCACGGAGACGCCCGCCGCAGACAACGTGGAGTCGATGCGGGCGGTTATGGATCTGCACCGGAAGCACGCGGCGGCCCTGTCCCCCTTGTGCCCGTCGGCTATCTCCGAAGAAGCCCGCCGCATCTGGGACGAAGTGGGGACCCGGGGCCGGGAGGTCGGTTTCCGAAACGCCCAGGTGACCGTTCTCGCTCCGACCGGGACCATCGGCTTCCTGATGGATTGCGATACCACGGGGATCGAGCCGGCGATCGGTCTGGTTGCCTACAAACAGCTGGCCGGCGGAGGACTTCTGACCCTTCCGATCCAGACCGTGCCGCGGGCCCTCCGGCGTCTTGGTTACAGCGAAGGGGAAATCTCCGGAATCCAGGATCACATCAAGGAATACGGCACCGTCGAGCCGGTTCCGAAAGCCGACGGCATGGTGGAAAGTGGTCTCAGGAGCGAGGATCTGCCCGTTTTCGATACGGCGTTCCGCTCGGGGCTGGGGGAACGGTCGCTGTCCTGGAAATCCCACCTCCGCATGATGGCCGCCGTGCAGCCCTTTCTCAGCGGGGGCATCTCCAAAACGGTGAATATGCCGAACCGGGCGACGGTCGATGAGATTCGGGAAGCATACGTGGAAGCCTGGCGCATGGGAATCAAGGGTGTGGCGATCTACCGCGACGGTTCCAAGCGGAGTGCGCCCGTGCAGACGAAAAAGGAAGAGGCCGCAAAGGAGGAAAAGGAGGTGCAGATCGTAACGGAGCCCTATCGCCGCCGTCTGCCGGATACCCGGGAGGCCCTGACCCACAAGTTTAGCGTAGGCGGTACCGAAGGTTATCTGACGGTCGGCCAGTTTGAGGACGGAAGCCCGGGAGAGGTTTTTATCCAGATGTCGAAGGCGGGCAGCACGGTCAACGGGCTGATGGATACGATCGGCATTCTTCTGTCGCTGTGCCTTCAATACGGCGTGCCGTTGGAGACCTTGGTCAGGAAGTTCAGCCACGTGCGTTTCGAACCGGAAGGGATGAGCCGGAACCCCGACATCCCGATGGCCAAGAGTGTAATCGATTACCTCGGACGATGGCTGGGAATGGAGTTCATCGAAGGCTACCGCCAGAAAATGTCCCCGGCGGTCGAAGAGAAACTCTCGAATCCCGAAGTGATCCCCCCCGTTGAGGAGGAAGGCTCTCCCCCGGACGCGCGGGTCCAACTGGAGCTGCTGACCGAGAGCGAGGGCAATAAAACCTGTCCGGAATGCGGAAGCAACCGCGTGAAAGTAACCGGCACCTGCGCCTGCTGCCTGAATTGCGGAACGAGCCTGGGGTGCTCTTGACGGGGCGGTGAAGGGACTCCCGGCATTCGCTCGGGATTGGGTTGCGTACGGCGGGTTGGTTCGTCAATCTCCGCTGTTTTCCATGCGTTCGTTTCTCCTTTATCTCGTTGCGGTGCTTCTGGGCGGTGCCGTTTTACCCTCCGGAATGCTCGGTCAGGAAGTCGAGCGACCCGACACAGTCGAGGACATTCGGGTTCGTTACGACGGGTTCCCTTCCGTCAGCGAGGCGTTGATCCGGGGGAACATCCAGTTGCAGGCCGGGTCGAATTTCGATCAGGCGGCCGTGGATCGTTCGATCCGCTCGTTGTACCAGACCGGGTTTTTCGATTTTATCGCCGCGGATGTCGACGAGGCGGGAGAGGGAGAGGTCGTCGTCACCTTCCGGGTGAAGCCGAAGTACCGGGTGGCGGAAATCGAATTCTACGGAAACGAACGGATCGGCACGGGTCGCCTGGAGGATGAGATCGAAACGGAAGAGGGTGCGTTCATCGATGAGTTCCAGGTGCAGTCGGATGAGGAGGCGATTTTCGCGCTTTATCTGAAGAAGGGTTTTTCCAACGTGGACGTCGATTCGGAGATCGTCCGGGACGATTCGACGGGCCGGGGCACGGTGATCTTCCGGATCGTGGAGGGGCAGAAGGTTCACGTGGGCGATATCTCCTTCAAGGGGATCGGCGATCTCTCGGCCTCCGCATTGCGGGGGGTCATGCAGACCAAGGAGTGGAATTTTTTCACCTCCTGGCTCACCGGCACGGGTCGATTCAATCCCGACCTGATCGTCGAGGACCGCGAGAGTCTGTTGGGCTATATCCGCGATCAGGGCTATCTCGATGTGAAGATTCCGGATGAGGCGATCCGCATCACGTATCCGAAGGAACACGTGGTGGACATCAACATCGATGTGGACCTGGGAAAGCGGTATTCGGTCGGAACGGTCCGGGTGACGGGGAACACTCTGTTTGGCGAAGAAGAGATCCTCGAGCAAACGGACTTGCGCGAAGGGGATGTGTTTTCGCCCTCAAAGGTCGAGGCGGCCCGCGAGGAGATCCGACTATTCTATGGTTCGGACGGTTATCTGGAGACGCTGGTGAGGGCCATGCGCTCGCCGAATCTTGAAACCGGTGCCATTGATTTGACCTACCAGATCAACGAGAGCCGCAAGTTCGACCTGGAGTCGATCAACATTCAGGGGAACACGAAAACCAAAAGCATCGTGATCATCCGCGAACTGGCCTTGTCTCCGGGAGAGACCTTTGACTTGCGCCGCATGCGAAACAGCCAGCTTCGGCTTGAGAATACCCGCTACTTCGATTCGGTCTCCCTCCGCCCGGAATCGACGAACATCCCGGGCAAGAAAGACCTGAGCATCGTGGTCCAGGAGGGGCGGACCGGGAATCTGACCTTCGGCGCGGGTTTCAGTTCCCTCGAACGGGCGGTCTTCTTCGCGGAATTGAGCCAGGGGAATTTCGACCTCTTCAACTGGCGTTCTTACTTTCAGGGCGACGGACAGAAGTTCCGGCTTCGGTTCCAGATCGGCTCGCGAAGCAACGAGATCGTTCTCGCCTTCGAGGAGCCCTGGTTGTTCGAGCAGCGGTTGGCGCTGGGTTTCGAGGCTTTCCGTCGGGAGACCGATTTCAACAGTGCGGTTTACAACGAATTGCGGACCGGTTTCGACGTTTACCTCCGGAAGCGCTTGTTCGAACTGGTGGAGGGCCGGATCAGCTACACCCTCGAAAATGTCGAGATCTTCGACGTCTCCGATGATGCGTCCGACCAGATCAAAGACGAAGAGGGCACGACCCTCATCTCCAAGGTGGGCCTGACCTTTACCCGGGATACGCGGGACCGGCTGATTTTGACCCGGAGCGGGAACCGGGTGGAGTACAACACGCAAGTCGCCGGGGGTGTTTTCGGAGGCGATGCGGACTACTGGAAGAATCAGATTCGGGCGAGTCAGTTCGTACCGACTTTCGAAGCTCTGAACCAGGGTTTTGCCCTGTTCGGTCGGATTGGCACGATCGTTCCCTACGGTGACGGCGACGTTCCGTTTTTCGACCGGTTCTTCCTTGGAGGACCGAACACCCTGCGTGGTTTCGGCTTCCGGGACGTCGGGCCCAAGGATGAGAACGGGGACAATATCGGCGGAAATTCTTTCGCCTATCTCTCCGCCGAATACATGGTGCAGGTCGCCGATCCGCTGGAGATCGTGTTGTTCTACGACTGGGGGTTCGTGAATCCCGATGACTGGGACTTCAGCGCCGCAGGCTACAATGACGACTGGGGCTTCGGCTTCCGGGTCTTTATCCTCGGAGCACCGTTGCGGCTCGATTTCGGCTTCCCGATCACGACGGATGACCAAAACGATGACGGTATGCAGTTCAATTTTTCCTTTGGAACTCGCTTCTAAACCTTGTTTACTTCTTTCTTTCCGTTACATCCTCTATCTACCAACCGAAAACACAGAAAACCCATGAAACCGAAAACACTACTTTTTCTCTTCCCGCTCCTCGTCGGAGCTTTGACCCTGTCGGCTCAATCGGCGCCGAAAGTCGGTATCGTCGATGTTCAGATGGTCTTTCAGGAGTTTGAACGCTTCCAGGAGGCTCGCGAAGAGCTGGTCGAAGTCCAGAAACGAGCCGAAGCTTCCCTGGCTCCGCGCGCCGAAGAACTCCAGGAACTCAGGGAGCAGATCCGTTCCCTGGAAGCCCGGATCAACAGTCCGACGATCACCGAGGAATCCAAATTGGAACTGCAGCAAGAAGGCGGCGCCCTTCTCCGGGAGTTCTCGCAGAAGTCAAACCAGTTTGAGCAGCTTCAGCGGGAAACCCAGGCGACCGTCCAGCAAAGCCGCATGAACATGGAAAACATGGCACTCCAGGAAATCGGCGGTGCTGCAGCGGTAGTCGCCGAGGAAAAGGGGCTGGCTCTCGTTCTGAGGTCCCAGGAGCAAATCGTTCTGTTCTATGACGACAGCCTCGACATTTCCGACGATGTGCTGGAGCAGTTGAAGGCAGACGACGATTCGGAGGAATAGTCGGCTCTTTTTCGAACGGGCGATGAGATTCTCGCTTTCCTTCGACGAGCTTCTCGAAACTCTCGGGGATGCAGTCATCGAGGGCGAGTGGCGCGGCAAGGTCACGGGCATCGCGGACTTAAGGGAAGCCCGGGAGGGGGATTTATCCTTCCTGGGGAACTCTCGTTACGGGCATGATGTTCCGGAGAGCCGCGCATCGGTCATTCTCCTTCCCTCGGATTTCGAGGGATCGCCCGGGGAAGGCCGGGTGTTCCTGCGGACGAAGAACCCGTCCCTGGCGCTCGGGAAAGTCTGTTCCCTCATCGAGCGGCGCTTCTGGCCCCGACGACCCTCGGGGATTCACCCGACAGCAGTGATCGACCGCGACGCGACCGTCGACGAGACCGCCTCCGTCGGGCCGTATTGTCTGGTATCGGCGGGGGCGCGGATCGGTCCCGGCGCGGTATTGACCTCTCATGTGAGTCTGGGGGCTCATGCGGTGGTCGGTGCGGAAAGCCGAATCCTTACCCATGTGACGATCGGCGACTTCTGCGAAATCGGCGCGAGAGTGATTTTGAACCCGGGAGTCGTGATCGGTGCGGACGGATTCGGGTATGAAACCGTGGAGGGATTGCATCGGAAGGTTCCGCAGATTGGGCGGGTATGCATCGACGATGATGTCGAGGTCGGCGCGAATTCCACGATCGACCGTGCGCGCTTTAGTGAGACACATGTCGGGGAGGGCACCAAAATCGACAACCTGGTGCAGATCGGGCACAACGTAAAAATTGGAAAGCACTGCCTGATTGTCGCCCAGGTGGGAATCAGTGGAAGCACCACGGTCGAAGATTTCGTGGTGATCGGCGGCCAAACCGGGGTCGTAGGCCACATTACCATCGGCGAGGGAACCCGGATCGGGGCCCAGAGCGGGGTTTCGAAATCCATCCCGCCCGGTCAGATGATTCAGGGAGCGCCGGCCATCGAGATCAAATTATTCCAGCGGATCACTGCGCTGCAGCGTCGCCTTCCGGAATTTTTCGAGCGCTTCCGCGAGTGGGAATCGCGCAACACCGACTCCAGCCCAACCGTATGAAAGAAGCGCAACTGAAAGTATTCTCGGGCAGTTCCAACCCGGAATTGGTCCGTAAAATCTGCGACTGCATCGGCATCGAAGTGGGGGAGGCCGTGGTGACCTCGTTCCCCGACGGCGAGACGTTCGTGAAGTACAACGAAAACATTCGGGGGGACGATGTTTTCATCATTCAGAGCACTTCCGCTCCGGCCAACCACCACATCATGGAGTTGCTGATCATGATCGATGCGGCGCGGCGTGCCTCGGCAAAGCGGATCACTGCTGTTTTACCGTTTTACGGTTATGCCCGCCAGGATCGAAAGGATCAGCCCCGTGTCCCGATCACTTCGAAACTTGTGGCGAATCTCCTGGTGGCATCGGGGGCGAATCGGGTTCTGACGATGGATCTCCACGCCCAGCAAATTCAGGGATTTTTCGATATTCCGGTCGATCATCTGTATGCGTCTCCGGTGGTCTACGAATACCTGAGAAGCTTCGAAACCGAAAAGCTGACCGTGTTTTCGCCGGACGTGGGCGGGATGAAAATGGCGGCCGCTTATGCGGACATGCTGGGTTGCCCGTTGGGATTTTGCGCCAAGCGTCGGCGGAATGCGGAAACGGTGGAAGCGTTCAACATCGTCGGCGAAGTGGACGGTTGCGACGTTCTGATCGTGGACGACATGACCGAGACCGCCGGAACTTTAACGGCCGCAGCCAGGCTATTGAAAGATCATGGTGCCCGGCGGGTCATGGCGGCCGTTACCCACGGAACCATCAACAACATCGGGTACGAGCGTTTACAACAGGGACATCTCGACCAGCTGATCACGACCGATACCGTCAAAGTCGATCCGCGGGATCTGCCCGTAACGGTCCTGTCGGTTTCGACGCTCCTCGGTGAAGCGATCAAACGTATCCATGGAAATTCGAGCGTAACGAGTCTTTTCCGTGTAAAGGGCTACTAGGATCACTTCCCGTCTACTCCCTGGGATCGCCTCTGGCGACGGCTTTACCGAGTAGAGCGGCAGCCTTGAGGGCTCGGGCTCCCGGAGGTTTTATGCGGTGGCCTCGTAGGGTATTCGAGAGGGATTTTTCCACAAAAGAGGGAGAGCCGAAGGCGGTCCCCTCGGAGAGAAATTTGAGCCGCCGCCTGATCAAGACATGAAGAGGCAGTTCTCCCTTCTCCTTCTCGATCACCTCCCGGGCTTTGGCCGGGTCGATAAAGGCCTTGCCCTCGCTGGGATAAGCACCGGTGCCGAAGAGTCTTTGCCGGTAATAGGCGAGGTTCCTGTCAATTCTCAGCAAGCCCTCCCTGGCCGGCTCTTGTCCTGCAACAGCCTCTGCGTATCCGCAATAGCGGTAATCTTTGGGATCCGCCACCTTTCCGGCGCGGACTGCGTTCAGGTCGATGTAAGCGGCGACTGTGGAAAGGGCACCGGTTTCGTCCTCGACGAGCAGGCTCTTGAACGGTCCGCTCCAAAGCGGACCGAAGCGCTTGTGGGAGCGATTGAACCAAAGGGAAAAGCGCTGTTTGAGTGTCTTCATCATCCAGGAAATATCGTGCATGCGAGCGGACAGGCTCTTACGCAGCATTTTACCCACGTGGGAATTCTCCTTGAGATGCTTTTCGAGGACATCCGGTCGCATGGGATTCCAGGGGGTCGGATGCGGGTAAAGGATGCGATAGCGCCTTAGCAGCTCCTCGTCGCTGATCTCCCCCTTCTCCGGGACCTCCACCAGGAGATGGAAGTGATTGTCCATGATAGCGTAGGTGATCACGCGAATCCCCGAAAAAGCAGCCACCTGCCAAACCATCTTCCGCAAAACCTCCTTCTCGTTGGAACCCAAAATCTTCTCGCCGTTCACGGTCCGGGAAAGCAGATGATAAAAAGCCCTCTCCCCCTTAATCTTAAGTCGTTTGCGTTTCATGACCGAAGTTCACATCAAAAAATCACAAAAGTCAATAAAAATAAACCAGGTTTAAAATTTGGCTTTTGGACTGCCGCAATTTGAAGTTGCGCCGGGAAGGGCTGGGGGGCACTTTCTCCGCTTTTGATCATGAAGCTCTGGGTCAAGTTTCTCCTTCTTTTCGTGGTGTTTGCCGCAGTGGTTGCCGGATTGGGGTATTTTAAATGGAAACAGATCCAGGCGGCGATGGCCATGGGTGCCGCGAACGCGCCCGGACCGCCTACGGTTGCTACGGTGAAGGCCGAAGAGGAACCTTGGGAAAACCGGATCAGGGCGGTGGGAACGCTCGTTGCCAACGAGGGGATAACCCTTGCGGCGGAAATTGACGGGCTGGTTTCGGAAATCCATTTCGATTCCGGAGACGAGGTGAGCAAGGGAGATCTGCTTCTTGTCCAGGACCATTCGGTGGAAACGGCTAATCTCGAAGCGGCGAAGGCGCAAAGCGAACTCGCGAGTTTGAATTTCAACCGGTCAAAGGATTTGCTGGACCGCAATACCATTTCCGAAGCCGATTTCGACGCGGCCCGGGCCGAAAAACAGCGGGCGGAGGCGAGCGTTAAAAGCATCGAGGCTATGATTGCCAAGAAGCGGATCGAGGCACCCTTTTCAGGAACTCTGGGCATCCGTCGGGCCAATATGGGGCAACTCCTTTCTCCGGGCGACCCCATCGCGGTTCTGGAGGCTTCGGATCCGTTGTATCTGGATTTCAACTTGCCCCAGCGGAACCTGGGGCGCCTCGCGGTGGGGCAGAGCGTTTCGTTTACGGTGGATGCCTTTGACGGCAAAAAGTTCGAAGGAAAGGTGCAGGCGATCAGCCCGCGGGTGAGCCAGCAGACCCGCAATGTGGCTGTTCGCGTTTCCGTCCCGAACCCGGACCGCGAACTTCGCTCGGGGATGTTCGCCAGCCTGGAACTCGATCTCGGTAACAGCGAGAAGTGGGTCACCATTCCAAATACCGCGATCAACTACAATCCGTTTGGCAACGGCGTATACCTGGTCAAAGAGCTGGAAAACGAGGACGGGTCGACGTTCCAGGGGGTCCGGCAGGTGTTTATCGAGATTTTCGAGAAGCGGGGAGATCTCGTTGCGGTGCGCAAGGGAGTCGAAGCCGGAGACGAGGTGGTCGTTGCCGGCATTACCAAGCTGCGGGACCGCTCCCCGGTGAAGATCAACAACGATGTCGTTCCGGATGCGAAGAAGGATCCGAATCCGCCCGAAGGCTGATTTGCGGAAGGCCCGGCCATTATGAAGTTCACGGACATCTTCATCCGGCGGCCCGTCCTGGCGACCGTGGTCAGTCTGTTGATCCTGCTCCTCGGAGTGGCTTCGATCTTCCGGCTGAACGTCCGGCAGTTTCCGCGGACCGATGTTTCCGTGGTCGTGGTGAATACCGCCTATGTCGGAGCCGATGCGGATCTTGTCCGCGGATTCATCACCACTCCTCTGGAACGAGTGATCGCAAGTGCGGAGGGAATCGACTATATCGCGTCCTCGAGTTCGGCCGGTATCAGCACTATCCGCGCCCACCTTCGATTGAATTACGATCCCATCCGGGCATTGACCCAAATCAACTCGAAGATCAATCAGGTGCGGAACGATCTGCCGCCGGAGGCGGAGGCCCCGGTTATCGATATCGAGGATCCGGACAGTCAGATCGCATCGATGTACCTGGGGTTCTATTCGGAGGAGCTGGAATCCAACGAGATCACCGATTACCTTACCCGGGTTGTCCAGCCTCGATTGTCGGCCGTTAAAGGCGTCCAGCGTGCCGATATCCTCGGCGCGCGAACCTTTGCCATGCGGATTTGGCTGAAGCCCGATAAGCTGGGCGCCTATGGCCTGACCCCCGGTGATGTCCGCCGGGCTCTGGCCGCCAACAACTTTCTCGCTGCGGTCGGCCAGACCAAGAGCGAGCTGATCCAGGTTTCGATTACCGCCAACACGGACTTGCAGGATGCGGAGCAGTTCCGGAATCTGGTCGTCCGGGAGCAGGACGGGACCATCATTCGGCTGGGGGACGTGGCGGACGTGACGCTCGGCTCCGAGGACTATAGCAGCGACGTTCGCTTCGACGGGATCCAGGCCACCTTCATGGGGGTCTGGACGCTCCCGACGGCTAACACTCTGGAGGTGATCGAGGGGGTCAGGGAAGTGTTGCCCCTTATCGAGGAGAACCTTCCTGCCGGTCTCAGGATGGGGGTGCCCTACGATGCGACGAAGTACATCGAGGACGCGATCGACGAGATCGGCATCACGCTGGCCGAGACCCTCTCCATCGTCATCATCGTCATCTTTCTTTTCATCGGTTCCTTCCGGGCGGTTGCGATTCCGGTGGTGGCCATGCCTCTTTCCCTGATCGGAGCGGCGTTTTTGATGCTCGTCTTCGGCTTTTCCGTGAATCTTCTCACCCTGCTCGCGATCGTGCTATCGGTCGGGCTGGTGGTGGACGATGCCATCGTGGTTCTCGAGAATGTGGAACGCCACCTGCGCATGGGGAAGAGCCGTTTCGATGCGGCGATCGATGCGGCGCGGGAGCTGGTGGGCCCGATTATCGCGATGACGCTGACCCTGGTGACCGTCTACGTGCCGATCGGCTTCCAGGGCGGCCTCACCGGCGCCCTGTTTCGGGAGTTTGCTTTCACCCTTGCGGGTGCGGTGCTGGTTTCGGGAATCGTGGCGCTCACACTCTCCCCCATGATGTGTTCGAAGTTCCTGCCGAAGGAGTTCAGTCCGAAGGGATTCGTCGCCCGACTGGAGCGTGCCTTCGAGAGGTTGAAATCCGTTTACGGCCGTCTGCTGGCCGCAGCGCTACGTTCCCGTCCGGTGGTGAATACGATGGCGGTATTGATCGTTCTTCTGGCCTTCCCCTTTTTCCTTTTCACGCAGAAGGAGCTGGCACCGCAGGAAGACCAGGGCGTTATTTTTTCCGCTCTTTTCGGTCCGCCCACCGGCACCCTCGAGCAGACGCTTCTATATTCCACCGAGGTCGTGGATATCTACGACGAGGTGCCCGAAACGGCCAACACCTTCGCCATATCGTTTCCCGGTGCGGGCGTTCCGGGGCGACCGTTCGCCGGATTCGTCGGGTTGGTGACGAAACCGTGGAGCGAGAGAGATCGGACGACCGAGGAGATTCTTGCGGCGATCCAGCCGAAGCTGGACGGCATCAGTGGTTTGGAAGTGCGCGGATCGCTTCCTTCGCCTCTTCCGGGCGGCAGCCAGTTTCCGGTCGAGTTCGTGATCACGACGACGGCCGAGCCAATCGAGATTCTTCCGGTTGCCGAAGAGTTGGTCAAACGGGCCAACGAGAGCGGGAAGTTCATGTTCGCCTTCAGCGATCTGAAGTTTGACCGGCCCCAGATCGAGGTGGACATCAACAGGGATCTGGCCGCCGACCTCGGACTCGATATGAGCCGCGTCGGGAATGATCTGGGATCCGCCCTGAGCGGAGCCTTTGTCAACCGCTTCAGCATCGACGGGCGAAGCTACAAGGTGATCCCGCAGGTGGCGCGTACGGCGCGTCTGACGGCCGATCAAATCGGAGATCTGTATTTTACGGCCCGCGATGGGACGACCTACCCGGCGTCGACCCTGCTCGATATCACCGAAACCGTCCAGCCCCGCACTCTGAACCGGTTCCAGCAGCTGAACTCGGCGATCATCCAGGGCGTTCCGCTGCCGCCAAACACGCTCGACGACGCCTTAAGTTTCCTCGAGGAGCAGGCGGAGGAGGTTTTTCCCAAGGGCCGCGGTTTCGGCATCAATTACGGGGGAGAGTCCAGGCAGTTGATTACGGAGCAGGGAAGCGGTGCCAATATTCTGCTGTTTGCCGTGTTGTTCATCTTTCTGGTTCTGGCGGCCCAGTTCGAAAGCTTCCGGGATCCGTTGATCATCCTCCTGGGGTCGGTGCCGCTGGCGTTAACGGGATCGCTTCTGTTTACCTTCCTCGGATTTACGACGATGAACATCTATTCCCAGATCGGACTCGTGACCTTGGTGGGATTGATTGCGAAGAACGGCATCCTGATCGTCGAGTTTGCGAACGAACTCCAGCGACGGGGGAAGTCGAAGTTGCAGGCCATCCAGGAAGCCTCCGAGATCCGCCTGCGCCCGATTCTTATGACGACGGCTGCCACGGTCTTCGGACACATGCCTCTCGTTTTCGTGACGGGGGCGGGAGCGGCTGCGCGGAACAGCATCGGGATCACCCTGGTGACCGGTATGGCGATCGGGACGATGTTTACCATTTTCGTCGTTCCGAGTCTCTACATGCTGATTGCCCGGGATCGCAAGGGGCAGGACGTATGATTCGAGCGGGGAATCACCCCCATTGACACTTTTCTTTCACCCGTTTTACCTCCCCCCATGGATAAGTCCGAGTTTACCTTGGAATTCGAGAAGCCTTTGCGGGAACTCGAAGGACAGCTGAGGCGTCTGCAGGAGGCCTCGGCTGAGAGTAACATGGATGTTACCGATGAAATTGCGGCGATTGAGAGGAAGATCGAGAAGACGAAGCGGGAGGTTTACTCCGGGTTGACCGTTTGGCAACGGGTTCAACTGGCCCGGCACCCGAAGCGTCCGACTTCGCTCGACCACATCGGATTTCTCTTCGAAAATTTCCAGGAACTCCATGGAGACCGATTGTTCAAGGACGACCCGGCCTTCGTGGGCGGTCCAGCTTGGTTCAACGGCAAGCCGGTGATGGTCATCGGCCAGCAGAAGGGGAGGGACACCAAAGGGAATCTGCGGCGCAACTTCGGCTGCCCCCATCCGGAGGGATACCGAAAGGCCCTGCGATTGATGCGGATGGCCGACAAATTCGGACTCCCCATCATTTCCCTGATCGATACGCCGGGTGCCTTTCCGGGGATCGGTGCCGAGGAGCGGCACGTCGCGGAGGCGATCGCGGTCAATATCCGGGAGATGAGCTTGTTTAAGGTGCCGATCATCGCCGTGGTCATCGGGGAGGGCGGTTCCGGCGGAGCGCTAGGGGTCGCGTTGGCCGATTCGGTGCTGATCCTGGAAAACGCCTACTATTCCGTTATTTCTCCGGAAGGCTGTGCGGCGATTCTCTGGAAGGACCGGAAGTATGCCCCCGATGCGGCTGCGGCCCTCGGTCTGAGCAGCGACTCCCTCCTGGAGCACGGGGTGGTGGACGAGGTCATCGAAGAACCGTTTGGGGGCGCGCAGTCCGAACCCGATAAAGCCGCCTCCACGCTGGGATCGGCCCTACAAAAACATCTGACCCGGCTGAGTCGGCTCACGACCGAGAACCTGCTGCAACATCGCTACGATCGATTTCGAAAGCTCGGGGTCCACTCGGGCTGAACGCGAATGGCGCTCTTCCCATGAAAACTCTCCTCCTGACAAACGAATACCCGCCGCATGTTTATGGAGGAGCGGGGGTCCACGTGGACTACCTTTCCCGGCACCTGGCAAACCGAATTGACGTAGAGGTGCGTTGCTTCGGCGACCAGGACCTCACCCAGGACCGCCTTCGGGTGCGCGGATTTTCACCGCCGGAATTAAACTCGTCTGCATTTCCGGCGAATCTGAAATCCGTTTTCGATTCTTCCGGTCGCGGCCTCCGGTTTGCCGGAGCGGGAGTGGATGCCGATTTGGTGCATTGTCACACTTGGTATACGCACCTGGGAGGCATCTTCGCGAAGTTGAATTACGGAATCCCCCTCGTGGTGACGGTGCATTCGCTGGAGCCGCTTCGACCGTGGAAGCGGGAACAGTTGGGCGGAGGTTACGATTTCTCGGTCTGGGTGGAAAAAACGGCGCTGGAGATGGCTGATGCTGTCATCGCCGTCTCAAAGGGAACCCGGAACGATATCCTGCGGCACTTCGACGTCGAGGAGGAGCGGATCCATGTCATCTACAATGGAATCGATACGGACGAATACCTCCCCGCGTCATCCGATGAGACTCTTCGAAGGGAGGGGATCGATCCGGATCGTCCCTACATGCTGTTCGTGGGCCGGATTACCCGGCAGAAGGGGATCATCCACCTGGTGAACGCGATCCGCTATCTGGACCCGGAGATCCAGGTCGTACTTTGTGCCGGCGCTCCGGATACTCCGGAGATCGCCGCCGAAATGAAGGATGCGTTTGCGAAAGCGGCTCGGGGGCGCGACCACCTCGTCTGGATTGATCGAATGCTGCCGCGGCCGGAGATGATCGAGATTTATTCGGGAGCCTCCCTCTTTTGCTGTCCTTCCATTTACGAGCCGTTCGGGATTATCAATCTGGAGGCGATGGCCTGCGGGGTGCCGGTGGTTGCCTCGGCGGTGGGCGGGATTCCCGAGGTTGTGGTGCACGGGGAAACCGGGCACCTCGTTCCATTGGCCCAATCGGATCAGGCACCTTTCGAGCCATTGGATCCGGAAACCTTTTCGAAAGACCTGGCCCGCCCGATCAACCGGATCATGGAGGACCCGGAACGATGCCTGAAAATGGGTGAGGCCGGTCGCCGCCGCGCGGAAAGAATCTTCAGCTGGCGTTCGATCGCGTCGGAAACGGTAACTCTCTACGAAAAAGTTCTTTCAGGATCCTGATGAAACGAGACCCAATGGAAACCGGTGATCACCGGGTGATCATCGAGAAGGTGGAACCGTCCTGCGACCACGGGGCTTTTCCCGTGAAAACAGTGATCGGAGACCCGGTGAACGTAAGCGCGCACGTGTTTGCGGACGGGCATGAGGCGGTACGCGCGGTGCTGCGGTATCGCAAAGTGGGCGGGGAAGATTGGAAGGAGGTCGATTTGCAGCCGCTCCCGAACGACGAATGGGAGGTTCCGTTTTTTCCGGAAGAGATCGGCATCCACGAATTCGGGGTGACCGGCTGGGTTGACGGGTTTCTGACCTGGCGGAACGGGTTCAAGCGCAAGGTCGAATCCTCGCAGCCCCTGCACGTCGAGATCGATATAGGCACGAATTTCGTGGAGCAGCTGCAAGAGCGGGCGGACTCGACGGTGCGCGGCCCCTTGGAAGAGATCATCCATCTTCTGCGCGAGTCGGCGGTTCCGCAGGGAGAGAAGGTCCATCTCCTCTTGGGAGAGGAATTGGACCGGATCGCCCGCTTGTTTCCCGACCGAAGCCGAGAGACGACGATGCCTCCGAGAGAGGTGTGGGTCGAACGGAAGCGCGCGGCCTTCAGCTCCTGGTATGAGTTTTTCCCGCGTTCGTTTGCGGATGATCCCGGCCAACACGGTTCGTTCCGCGAAGCGGGGAGAATGCTCGAACACATCGCGGGAATGGGGTTCCAGATCGTCTACCTGCCGCCGATTCACCCGATCGGACGGACTCATCGCAAAGGGAAGAACAACACCCTTACCGCCGATGCCACCGATGTGGGAAGTCCGTGGGCCATCGGATCGGAGAAAGGCGGGCACAAGGACATTCACCCTTCGCTTGGCGATTTGAAAAGCTTCCGCGATTTTGTCTGGAAGGTCGGGGAAATGGGGATGGAAGTATCGTTGGATATAGCGTTCCAGTGCTCGCCGGACCATCCCTATGTTCGCGAACATCCGGAATGGTTCAAGTGGCGTCCCGACGGGACGGTCCAGTTCGCCGAAAATCCTCCCAAGAAATACGAGGATATTATCCCCTTTGATTTCGAGTGCGGAAACTGGAGGGAGTTGTGGGAGGAACTGAAGTCCGTGATCGACCATTGGATCGATTGCGGAGTGCGGATTTTCCGTATCGATAACCCTCATACGAAACCCTTCGAGTTCTGGCGGTGGTTGATTCGGGAGGTCAAATTGAAGGATCCGTCGGTGATCTTTCTGAGCGAGGCCTTCACCCGTCCCAAGCTGAAATACCGTCTGGGGAAATCGGGGTTCACCCACGGATACACGTATTTTACCTGGAGAAACACGAAGGAAGAAATCACCGCTTACATGGAAGAGCTTTGCTCGGCTGATTGCCGTAGCATCTTCTGGCCGAACTTCTGGCCGAACACTCCGGATATCCTGCCGGAGATCCTGCAATACGGAGGACGGCCGGCGTTCGTGCAGCGGCTGGTCCTGGCGGCCACGCTGTCGTCGAATTACGGAATGTACGGGCCCGCTTTCGAGCAGTGTGTTTCGCAGGCTTATCCGGGGAAGGAGGAGTACGATTATTCGGAAAAGTACGAGATCAAGGATTGGGACCTCGATTCGCCCGGCAACCTGTGTGCGGTGATCCGGCGCATCAACCATATCCGCCGGGACCAGCCGGCGCTCCAGCGGACTTTCAATCTCAGGTTTGTTTCCTGCGACAATCCGCAGGTCATCGCCTACCTGAAATCGGACCCGAGTCGATTGAACATCATTCTCGTGGTGGTGAATCTCGATCCCTACAACGAACAGACCGGATGGATCGATTTGCCGCTGGAGTCTTTCGGCATCGACGGGTCGCATCCTTTCCTCGTTCAGGACCTCCTTCCGGAGCCGAACGGCGACATGCCGCGGGCCAATTATCTTTGGAACGGACCCCGGAATTTCATCAAGCTCAATCCCCACAACTCGCCCGCGCATATTTTTCGGATTTTCAGAAAACAGCGGAAGGAACAGGACTTCGATTACTGGTTGTAGGCATAGCGAAAGAAAGGCAGAACTTTGAGCATTCCACATCCAACTCCGAGCATCGAGAGACCAGAGCCTTGCTTTCGAGAGCAGATCATTGCGAGCGTGCGCCGAATGTTTTCCGTCTCGTGCGGTAATCCGAAGAAGCGGCTCGGTCTGCGGATTCCGGCTATCGTTCTTTCTCTCATCGTTCTTCTACCGGTAACCACCCGGGCTCAGGAAGACGGCGACGGTGTTTCGGCGGATTCAGCGAACGCGCGGCCCGCCGAGCTGACCTATACGGACGCAGTGGTACTGGGTGTGGTGGAAGGGTTGACGGAGTATCTGCCGGTTTCCTCCACCGGGCACCTGATTCTGGCCAATCGGTTCCTGGGCCTTGATAGCGACCGACCGGTCGGCGTGCCCGGTGATCCGGCGACTCAATCCCGCACGCTGCGCGATGCGGCGAATGCCTATACGATCATTATCCAAGGGGGTGCGATTCTGGCCGTGGTTCTTCTGTATTGGAGACGGCTGCTGGATATTGCGGCCGGAGTCTTCGGTCGCAGCGCGACCGGTCTGCGACTGTTTCGGAATTTGATTGCCGCCTTTCTCCCGGCGGCGGTTTTGGGACTTCTTCTCGAGGATTGGATTGACCGGAACCTGTTCGGCCCGCTTCCGGTCATCAATGCGCTCGTGCTGGGGGGCTTTTTGATGCTGGCGGTGGAGCGTTGGCGAAGGAAAAAGAAGGGACCCGAAGTTTTTTCGGAAGGACCCGAGCTGCACGAACTGACGGTTTCCAAATCCTTGATGATCGGCCTGCTTCAGTGCGTGGCCATGTGGCCGGGGACCAGTCGTTCCATGATGACGATCGTGGGAGGCTACCTGGCGGGTTTGTCGCCGGCGCGAGCGGCGGAGTTCAGCTTTCTATTGGGGTTGATCACCCTGACGGCGGCATCCGGTTACAAGACCGTTTCCGACGGCGGATGGATGATGGAAACGCTCGACCTGGGCCCGATCGTGGTGGGAATCCTCGTGGCAACCGTTTTCGCGGCTCTCTCGGTCAAATGGTTGGTGAGCTACCTTTCCCGCCACGGGCTGGCCGTTTTCGCCTGGTATCGGATCGTGCTGGCATTGGCGGTTGTGAATCTCATTTACGGTTGATCGACCGAAAATC
>CAZBLJ010000027.1:0-18960 GCA_964492605.1 uncultured Puniceicoccaceae bacterium | reverse complement strand
GAACTCGCCGGTGCCGCATCCCATGTGAAGGATATTTTGCCGAATGTTCGTCGTTGAAAACGCGAACTCGTAATCGGCCCCGCTCACCGCCGCCGTGAACGGCCCCACGCCGCCCGTCCACGAGATCGTCACGCTGTCGTCGGAGTCGGCGGTGACGAAATCCTCATCAAGCACCATCGTCAGCAAATCGGAATTCAACTGCTTAATGAAGGGTTGGCCGCAAATCGAAATGTACAAGGAATGGGAGTTGCAATTCCCGTTACACCCGTCCGGGGGCGCGATATAAGTGATCACGGCGTAGTCTCCGGAGCGCCTGGGATTGACGAACGAGTTCGCGTTGCTGGAACATAACGGGATACTGGTATACGTGGTGTCAAAAAGAAACGCGAAGTCGTCATAGCCGTAATTCTTCGGGAAGTCCGGCAAGAAATAAAGATCAACGGCGATATCAATCTCGTTGGTTCCGCCGTTTTCCTCGATGGTTTTCCCGGAATCGAAATCGAGGCAGGAAAGCGCGGATAGCTCCACGCCTCCGTCAACGACGAATCCGCACGCATCGACCACCGTAAACTCGCCGTCGCCGGCAACGCCCGCCGGGGCGAACAATTGCGCACGGCCGCCGTCCGGTTCGATATAGCCCGGCCCTGAATAATACCACTCATACGGAGGTTTCCCGCCGATCACCGTGAACCACTCGGAAGCGCCTGCCTCCACTCGCTCCGGATTTTCCGGGGACCAAACAAAACAGGCGGCGTACGACAGCCCGCAAAAGTAAACCGGAAGCGGGTTTCCCGCACGTGATTGCTCGCACCAACTTTCGGCCATCGTCAGGTCGATCAGGTAGCGATCGCCGGAAGCTCTCGGGTTGGAGAGCGTTCCGTGCGCGGAGGGGGAAAAGTCGAGGGATTCGTGCCAGTCGGGGCACCGGTCTTCCGGCTCGCAGTTGTCGAATTCGAATGTCACCGTTTGGTTCGGCGAAAGGCCGCAAATCCCCGGGTCGATAATCGTCCCGCAACCGGGGCAATGACCGCAAAGAACCATCTCATAATCCCCCGGCGGAATCAACTCGCCCTCGCTCCACCGGTCCACTCCGCACACGTCCGGATACGTGGTGTAATAGGGGAGGCTATCGCCGCGCTTCACCCGGATATACATCGCGTCCATGCAGCCCAACTCTTCCGGCATGGAAAACCGCCATCCCTTTTCCGGGTCGTACTCCGGGCCGTAGCGAAAAGACGGATGCATTTCGCCGTCCGCCGTAAACCCCGTAAAGGCGATAAGTTCGTCCGAGGATTGGGTTATCTCCGTCCCGTCGCATTCGTACAGGCGGAATACGTATTCGCACGCCCGGATCATGTCAACGTATTCACCCATCGGAACAAGGTCGCCATTTTCCCACCATTCGTCCGGATCGCACATCTCCCGGTATTGGGTCCAGCAATGCCACTCGATTACATAGCGCATCCAATACCCGCGCGGGTCCGCGCATGCCCCGTGAATAACCTTGAATTCCCACCGGCCGTTCACGAACTCCATCTCGAATATCTGTTGGGCTTCGTTGGCCGCCGTTTGGGGATATACCCATATTTGCTCCGAATTGTATATCTTTATATAGGGGCGCTTCTCCGGAGGTTCTTGTGAAAGCGGGGCGCCGTCCGACTCCCTCGTCAGCGACAGGCATATGCAAAGCGGGCACAGCCGGGCGCGGCGGATGTCCGTAACCGGGGCGCTCAGCCACGTTGTTTCCGTCAGGCGGGCATCCGCCGCGCAAATATCCTGGTACTCGGACCATTCGTCCGTGTTCGCGCAGCAGGGGTCTTCCCCGTCGGTGTACTGTACCCAGTGGCCTTCACACGGATCGTATTCCGCCGCCGCCTCCGGATGCGTCGTCACGCCCTCCAAGCGGATGTTCCAAACCTCGTCCCGCTCCGGTTCAATCGGGTCTACGTGCTCGCTACGATCGTAATCGATAGCCCGGTTGGATTTGTGAACGGCGTCGTAAGCCCGGATCATCAAGTCGTCCGGGCGGCCGCAATAGCTTTTGTGGTAGTTGCCGTCCGGCATGGGCGTTTGCCAATGACCGGCGATGTCGAAATGTAAAAGCCCGTAGGGTATTACATCTTCGATGAAGCCGAGTTGCGTGGCG
This sequence comes from uncultured Puniceicoccaceae bacterium, assembly GCA_964492605.1. GTDB lineage: Bacteria > Verrucomicrobiota > Verrucomicrobiia > Opitutales > Puniceicoccaceae > Puniceicoccus. The sequence goes on along the minus strand of CAZBLJ010000027.1, from coordinate 16,814 downwards.
TCCGCCGCGTCGAACATGTCTTGCGCCCGCGAACGGGCCGGGTATTGCGTCACCCGTCCGTTCAGCCGCTCCGGTTGTTGGTTCGGGTTGGTCTTCGTGGTGTAAAAGATCCAGTAATATCCGGTCGGCTCCGGCAGCACATACGCCGGCAAGCTGAATCGTCCGTTCGTCCAATCATAGACGGGCGAGGTATCGGAGTCCGGCTCGTCGTAGGCGAACCGGTAGACCGGAGGAAGCGGAAGCCCGTCGTCGGCGAATCCGGCCGGCCGGATTTCCAGCATTGCCAGGGTATCCGGCGTTATGGTCTGATACTTCTCTTGAGGCGGTAAAAACGGGTGGATCAAGCAGGGGTCGAGGTCTAGTTTCAGGTGGAACGCTATCGGGGGATGTTCTTCCTCCGGCGGCGGCGGCTCCGGCCTCGGCGGAACGTGGATGGTGATCACGTCCACGCCGAAGGTTGTGACCACTCGAATATCCGCGCCGAACAGTTCCGTTGATGTCACGCCGAATTCGGCGGCGGTCAAATCGATTCGTTGGGCGTTTTGATCGAGGAGTCCGAGGTCGGTCAGTTCCTTGAAGACGCGGTGGCGCTTCAGGGCGAATGGGGCCAACGCCGCCGCCCGACGCCGGTCACCGGAGTATCGTATGCTCAGGGTGTGGGCCACGCCTCGGCTTCCTCTTTCCGGCAGCAGTCATACGCCTCCCGGTACAACTCCGGCCGTTGCCGTAACGAACATCTCAAAAAGAATCGCCCGCAATACGGACATTCCCATCCCGCCGTAAAAGGGCGGGGACTCGTATCCCGGCCGTCTTGGAACTCGAACCCCATGACCCTCCTCGGCAGCAGGTCTCTATTCATTGGCGGCCCCCTTCGAATCGGTTTGCAACGTCTCCATGAAGCGATCGAAGGGCACGTCTTCCAAGATACGATCGGCTTCTTTAAAGCACCGTCCCGCCAGCCGCTCCCGCCCGCGACGGCGAGATTCCTCGCCGTCCGCGACAAGGTCGGCGGCGGCGGCAACAAGTCGCTCTACATTGTCCTTATTCATTTTTATTCTCCCCGGCGCTTGGGAATTCAACCGCAAACGAATCCAGGGTTATCCACGTATCGGGAATGAAATCCACGGTCGATAATCGCAGATTCCCCCTTGCGACCCCTACCGTTCCCTGTAATCTTTTCGCGGTCTCGGACGCTCCCGTCTCGTGTCTATTGCTGTAAAATCGGAAATAACCGGCGCGGCCGGAATCGACGACCCGGCCTTTCCAGGTCTGGCTGGCTTCTTTTATGACGCGGTTTTCGGGCACACAACCGAGTTTAAGGCCGTTGATCGACACAAAGCCGGCAATATGGGGCTGTCCGGAATCGGTGATCTCGACCAACTTGACTCCGGTCTCCGTCGCGTCCGCGTCGTCCGGAGGCGGACCGGAGTAGATTACCAAGATTCCGTTTTGCAACAAAGCCCACGGGAAAACGCCGCGAGTGACGGAGTTCTTGAGACCGGTGCTCATTTTTACCGGGGGGGCTTGCTTTTCCCCCCCGAGGAACCATTGAAAAATTTTACGAATTAAAGCCTTCATTGTATAGCCCCTCCCCTGTTACCGATTGTTTCCGGGTGTCATCATCACCGCCCGGCTCTCCCCCTCCAAACGACGCGGGCGGGAGCAACGATACATACATCGCCGTTCCCGCCCGCAAACTATTTCCGATATGTCGCCATCCGTTTCATGGTCAACGACATATCAAGGTCTTTATCTCACGTCAAGAAAATAATTGCACCACAACGAAAAAGTTCTATCGCCCGAACTCCCCCGGCCTGAAAAAACGGACCGCCGCATGCATTTCGTCCACGGCAAAATTCCCGCCGCGAACGTTCGAAGTCCGGTATCGGTGGTACCGTCCGCCCAAACTTTTAGCGACGGGCACTTTAATTTCCATCCGCCGGTCATGGTCCGACGGGTGAAACCTCGGAAAGTCGTGGACCTCAGGCTGCCCGTCGTCCACGGTCACCGTCAACCGCATGTCGTCGGTGCGTCGCATCCCGTAACGGATATCCGTCGCACGCTTCCGCCGGGGCGATCCGAAGTCCAGCGGCGGAGTGTCGAAATATGCGTCGATCTGCGCCCCGTCCGCGAAATCCGAATCGCCGAGGGTAAACAAGCCATCCTCATTCGCGGCGATCTCCAAGCCGTCGATCACCGCAACGGCGTTGAAATCGAACTGCAGATACTGAGTAGCGGCGAAATTCCGCCGGTTGATGCGTAGGACGAAACGCTCGATTTTCACCACGACCTCCTCACAACAAGAAGTGACGGAACCGGTCATCGTATCGGCCGGAACCGGTTGACGACACGACCGGTAATAGTTGGCTTCCGCCCGTCGTAACGGCGATTCGCCCGCCGGTTGCACTCGACGCCAAGGCAGGCAACAGCTGTACGCCCGAAACGACGGTGACTTCCAAGACCCCGGTTCCCGCGCCGCGAAGCGCCGGTAGGTATTGCGCCCCGTCCGTAACGGCGACCAAAAGCCTCCCGTCCGCGACGGCGGTGATTACAGGAAGCACCTGGTTTCCGTCTATCACGGAAATCTCGACGTACCCGGTTCCGTCGGACGTAAGCGCCGGAAGCGTTTGCAACCCACGCAAGACGGCCACCTCCAAGCGGGCGTTGCCCGCCGTCGAGAACCGGGGAATCGTCACGGCGCCGTAACCGCCGGCGGCGGCGGTGGCCGTAAACGCGGGCAACACGGCGTTTCCGCTCTTCACCCAAACAAGGGGTACCTCCACCGAAACCGACGATTCCAACGGCGGCAGCACGACCGCGCCGGAGCCGCCGCCGCAACCGGTCGAGGACGGCACCGGGAACTCGGCGGCTCCGGACAACTGGTATACCCAGTATGCGTCCACGGTGGACACGGGCGCCGGGAGTTCCGCAACCCCGTAGCCGCCGCCGTGACCGACGGACGTAACCGGCCGCAACACAACTGTTTCGGCGAAAGCTCCGCCGCGTCCGGTCGAGTAAAGCGCCGGCAATACGGCGGCGCCGTATCCGATCATGAGATCCCGGCCCGAGGTGGCAACCACCGGCAATATCCCGGCGCCGACGGCGCCGGAACTTCCGTCCGACACGGGAGCGGCCAGATTGTTGTACGTGCAATCTACATATAGGGTTTCGTCGGCCATCTTACGCGGTCAGCGGTAGGGTGATGGAAAACGAATCCAGCGTAATCGTGTTGCCGGACGTGATATCCGTTGAAGACAATCGCATATCCCCGGTTCCCACGCCCACCGTCCCCTGGAGTCTTTCCGCGGTGGTGGAAGACCCGGTGGTGAAATCGTTCGAATAAAACCGGTAATACTGCGCCGACCCCGTGGCGATGGCGGTTCCCTTCCAGGTTTGCGAGGAACTTTTCACGACCACGTTCAAGGTGGCGGTTCCGAGTTCCAGCCCGTTCGCCGGGTGGGAGGCGGTGAACGTCCCTCCGTCCACGGTAAACTCGATCAACTTGGTACCGGTCTCGGCGGCGTCGGCGGTGGTGGGCGGCGAACCGGAATAAAAAGCGATGATTCCGTTGTTCAACCGTTCCTTTATGCTCCCACCCAATGTCACACCGGAGATGACGGCAACTCCCGATCCGGACCCGCCGGCGGTCACCACGCCGTTGGCGACCTCGATCACCGCGTCCGAGCCGGTGATATCCAAAATTTCGGTGGAAACGGCGTCGTTCCCGGCCGGGTCGCATCCGTGCAGGGTAATGATCATGCCCGGATAATACCCGTCGGTGGTGAAGTCCCCGGCCGCCGTGGTTATGGTATCGTTGTCGCTGCCCGAACCGGTGGCGAACGTCAAGTCGGTGTATTCGTCCGCCACGACGGAGGCCTTGGTTTCCAGCATGGCTTTTGCCAGGCCGGTGCTTATCTTGATGCCCATTTTTTTTCTCCCGCCCCACCCCCTCCTTTCGTGGTTAGTTTCATTAAGGTTCGAAAATCGCTATATATCCGCCGTCCGTGCGGGAAAATCCGAATCCCCGACTCGCGGACGGAAGCCGAAGCGAATCCCTTGTCACATTAAAATACCGCCCGCCGGACGTTCCCAGGTGTACGCCGGAAGGCCCGGCCCACATAGCCGCTTCACCGGGATATCCGTCGCCGACATCGGCCCCGTCCACGGAACAGTCCGTTCCGAAAACAGGCGCCTCCGACGTAACCCGGATTGCCCGGGCCTTTGACGGGTCCGTTCCGGCGGCGAAATATACGCCGCCCGCCGTACCGATATAAACGCCGTCGTCCACTCCGCGAACGAACACGATTCGATCCGGAAACGCGAAATAATCTCTCCGGAGCGCGAACCATTCGGAAAAGGGTTTTGAAAAGAACGCCGCGTTTTTTCCCCGGTGTTCCGGGTCGTTCACGATCACGTAAAAGTATCCCCGGTGAAAGCGAACGACCTCGCCCACAGGCGGCGCGGATAACGGTTCCGTGGTTTCGGGGCCGAGGTATTCGCCGGGCGTCCAATCGTCGGCAACGCCGGTGGCGGAAACAACGCCCATATCCACGCCGTTCATGAAATACGCCTTCCCGTTTCCGGGCGCGGCGTAGCTCATCGGCGCGGCGGAATTCAAGGTTTTAATTTGTGCCGCCGTTATCGCCGTCTCCGAGACGGTCACCCGGCACAACGCGGGAACGGCCGCGTCCACCACCAACCCGGTTTCTCCGACGGAAAACAGGGAATGGTAATTTCCGGAGGTACGCTTCGTATATCCGGTCATGCGCGATATGCCGCCGGAGTCGTCCACATCCACGTTTACGGCGGCGGCCAGCGCGGAAACCCCGGAATCCCAAGCATAGGGAACCCGGAAAGGATCGACCCGGTTGTTAATTCCGATTGCGCGGGTAATTATCGGCACTTGCCTTGCCATTACGCTTGCCACCGATAGCGGCCGAGACCGCCCTGGAGCGCCTGTCTGGCGCGAAGGCTCCGCGCCCTGTCCGTCGCCTCCCGAAATTCCCGCATCAGTCCTTCGTCCCGTTCCCGGTTTGGATCGATATCCGCCATGAACAACACGGCGGCGCGAAAGGCAATCGCCCGACAATAGGAAGCATCGAGCATCCACCGGCTTTTGTCGGAAAAAACCGGAGCGGGCCGCGCGGAATATGGAACGGTGATCGTGTCGCCGGACGACTCGGACGGCGCGTCCAACCACAGTGCGGGCCTTACCGCCGGGTATATCGTATACGCGTCATTGGCGGACAGGTTCGGCTCGTGCCCGTGGAACAGCGCCGCCGTCAACTCCGTTTCGGACGCGACCGAAAGTACCGGCCCTGTCGCGCCGGTTCCGGCGTTGTACAAGGTATCCCTCGCCGAAACGCCGTCGGTTACGAAAGTCGCGGAAGAATCCGTCAACGTCGTCTCCCCGGACTCGGCCCCGGACCACGACGCGGACGTCCCGGACACCTCCGGCGGCTGGCTTTGCGCAACCCACAATACCGCGAAAGCGCTCGGCCGGGTTTTGGATGTCTCCGTCGAGTCGAAGATCTTTTCAAAAGTGGTGTGAATCGGGTAGGTTTCGGTTCCGCCGGAGTCCCGGTATTTTGCCACCTGCCGAAGCCCGGGCGGCCTGTTCGTTACCATCTCGATAAAGTCCGCCGGAAGAAGATATTCCCGTTGCCCGGCGACGGTGGTCAAAACCGCCTGTTTCATGTATACGCCGGTGTCCCGGCAAAATTCCAGGGCGGCGTCGTCCAGGCACTCCCAATACCGTTTCTTGTCCCGCGCCGCGATTCCGCCGACGGCCTCGGATCCGTACCGATAGAGTTCTTTCCCGATCACCCTTTAAAAATCCTCTTCCGAACGGGTATCGCCGGACTTCCCGGCCTTTTCCACCTTCACGGGTTTACTCCCCTTTCCGGCGGCCTTGTCCCGCGCCGACGGATCGTCCGAAAACGCCAGCAAATACCGGTAATTCTTGTAGACGATTTCCTCGGTCACGCCGTCCCACCACGGGGGGCGCTCTTTGAAATAACTCGTCCACGGCTGCGGAGTTACCCCGTCCGGGACGTTCTTCTCACCTCGGGGCAACCGGTAGTAAAGCGCCGCGTCCCGGTCGCTCTGCTTTACGGCGTCCGGGGAATAATCCCCGAGTATTCGGTTCAGCCTGGCTTCTACTTCCTTGTAATAGGCCCGGCTTACGCCCTCGCCGATATGGTCCCACCAATTCAGCGCCCGCCTTTTTTGGAGCGGGTCGCTGATCATCGTCTCCAATTCCTCCCTCGTCTTGACGGGAGCACCGTCGCCGTATCCGTAAATCCCGGTGTCGAAAAGATGAATAAAATTCCCACCGTCACAATAAGTCTGCAGGACATTAAGACTCTGTTCGCTTTCTTTCCCCGTCCGCGGATCCTTCACGTTCGTTTGAATCTTCTGCATTCCATTCACCTCTCGGGGTGATCGCTCCGCCGTAAATGTCGGCGAGCAATTCGTAGTCAACGGTTCGATCCGTTCCAATGTTCCTTCGGATCACAAGATTTTTCAGCATCGCGTCAAGCGCCCCGGGGAAATCTCCGACCCCGGCCCTCGAAAGGGCTAACCCAGTCCAACCGTCAGCGGACGCGGGCTGGATCTCAACGGCCTTCTCGTACTCTATCGCGGCATCCTTGTACCGCTTTTTTTCCAACCAACAGAGGCCAAGATTGCGATGGGCCTTCGCCTTATATACGGGCCGGGAAAACCGGTTTTTTCGAATCGCCGAAACAAGTTCGGAAATCGCTTCGTCGATCCGTTCCGCCGTAATCAAGGGTCGGCTAAGCCCGATGTGCGGACGGGACAGGCGCGGGGATTTACGCGCCGCGTCCCGCCAAAGGCTCTCCTCCGTTTTCCATGCGAGGTTTCGTTCATACACCCAAAAACACTGGACGATCACGAACACCGCAACGAGTAACACGGGAAGGCCCAAGCCCTCTTTCGAATCATCTGCCGACAAAAAGGATTCTAACCGTTGTGGCCGCCGGCGTCGCCGTCGCGGGAAGTTCCTTCAACGGGCCGAAATCATAGGTACTGTCCACCGCCGTTCCGAAAAAACGGGCGACGGTTTCCGCCCCGGTGTGATCCTCCGCGAACGCGCCGATCTCGAACCCGGCCAAAACAGCGGTTGTCGGTCCCGCGCTTGTCAACGTACCGTCCGGAATCGAAATCGTGGACGCGGTAACCGCCTGGATAACCGCCTGGATTCCGTTGTTCGCAAGGCCGGTGGCCGCCCCCTCGATCTCCATGGTCATTCCGGAGACGAAACGATCCGTCGTGAAATCCCCGCCGGCAGTCGCGATTGTGTCGTATCCGGTTCCGGCGGAAGCCGCAAAGGTCAGATCCGTGTAGCGGTTTACGATCACCCCGCCGGCGGCGGCGGTACTTCCCGTGGTAACGCCTTGAGTGTAAATCAATAGCTTGTTATTCCCCTCGTCGTACTCGTACACGTACCCCGAGGAACTGTTGTCGGCGTCCGTGACGCCGAATAAGATGGCATATCGAAACCCGAAATTCCCGATGACCGGCAAGGGGACACCGCCGGTCGGATAGGTGTCGGAACCGTCGCCGAAGGTCACCTCGGCAAGCACCATCCGCATACCGCTTGAGAAGACCATCATTTCGCCGTCGTCCTGCGGCCTTACGATCGTAACGTCGGACGCCGCCAACGCATCGGCGAAAACGGCGGCGGGAAACAAGACGGCGATAAAACCGGCAACGGCGAAAAGAAGTTTTGTTTTCATCGAAAGCCCTCCGAAACAACCGCGCCGACTGTTTGCGGCGCGGCGCTTGGTTGTTTAATTCAGCGTTACATCGATCCCGGACTCATCGAAATTGATACCGAGTTGTTCGCAGATTCGTCTTACGATCAAAATTGCCTCATCGACGGTAATCCGATTGTCCGAGGCGGCCTTGGTCAACTCCTCGGCCAGCAGGCCGACCAGTCCCAAGATTTTGAAAAATCCGATTTTCATTTCATCTCCTTTTTGGCGTTACATTACGTTATCTCCGTGGCCTCAACAAACGTGGAGTCCGAAGAATAAGCCTCGGCGGAAGGCGTGACCTTCACCATCGGAAAAAAGTGGCCGCTGGGCGTACCGGCAGGCTCTTGCGCAATTTCCACCACGATCTCCTGACCGGGGGAAAGTTCCAGCCCCTTGTTGGTCTCGTCATAGACCGGCGTCCCGAGGGCCGTTGTGCCAAGATCGAACTCGGCCACGTCTCCGTCGCCGCGGTCGGCATCGCTGCCGACCACGGGTCGCAAGTCGAACTTCACCTGGGCGGATGCCGAACTGCCGGCGAACACCTCGGTCACGATCATCACGACCGAATGCAAAAAACATCTTTCCGGAATCGGAAACCGGTACACATCGGTACCGGCCGTTTGATCCGCGTCGATGAAGTCGGGGTCGAGGTCGGACAATGCCTGCGCGTGGAACCCTTGTAAAAAATATGTATGCTGCATCTTCATTCTCCCCTCGCCTCCGGAAACCGCTTCCGGAGGCCGGTTTCAATGATTAACTGGAGGTCAACCGAACAATCCGGGCTTCCTTGGCGTTCGCGGTGGGGAAAAATTCCCCGAAACCAATGTCGCCGTAAAAGGAAACCTTTTGGAATCTCCCGTGATCATAGGGAGGATCGGCGGCGATCTCCGGGGTTTTCCGCTCTATCCGCGCAACGGCCATGTCCCCGAAGAACAGACCCTCGCCGAGTACGCTTCCCGCACCAACCCCGTTTGTAAGTTCGCTGTTGGGTGCATGGAGTTCAACAAATCGGCATTGTTCGTACATGCCGATTTCGTTCTTGTAGAAGAAATCACCTTCTTGCAAATACATCTTGATCGTTTCCAGGCTGTCCTTCAATCCCCTGGTGGATTTGATCGTGAGTATTCCCACATAGTGATCACCGTTGATCATGGGCGTTCGCAGCGTGCCGATCATATAGTCTCGGATCATGCCAACGTGGGATCTTTGCAGGGTGTGTTGCGCCTGCGTGGACGGCGTACCGTCCACGTCGAAGGTTCCGCCGGTCAAAGACGTCGGAATAAAACACACCTTCGCCTGTTGAAATGCATTGGCGGACCAGTCGTCAAGCACTCGGGTCATTTGATCCGCCAACCGCTTTTTGATGATATCGTCCACCTGCTTGAACGGAAGCATCCTCATCCGCTCCGTCAAGGTAACCCCGCGTCCGAACTCGTAAATTCGGATGCTTGACGCCTCGATGCTGGTCGTGTCCACGGGGATCTCTTGATCCTCGTCGATTCGACCGAAGTTGGGCGGCGTAGTGAAATCGGCCATCCGGGGAAAGGTGACGGATTCTCCCATTTGATTGCCGAAGTTATAGTTCGTGGTGTGTGGAAATACCTCCGCCATTTCAACGGCGAGGCGAAGGGTTTTTTCCGACAAAGTAAAGTTTTTGTACGTATTGTTGGAGGTTATTGTCCCCCAGCTAACTAGACTCATTTCCCTTTTTCCTCCGGTGCGACCGGAGGCGAAGGGTTATTTGCGGACCCGCCGCTTTCGCATGGTGTCATTCACGGTACTCGCTAACGTAAGCGGCACGCCGCCTTCCTTCGGAGGCTGCTTTTCGCGGTGGGTGCCCCGGTTAATCGGGGATTCCGCCGCGGCCCGCGTCTTCGCCGCCTGGTCGGCATGGTAGGTTTTCGTTTGTTCGATGACCCGGGATAGCTGCTCATCAAAGGATAGCTCCCGACCGGATTCATCCACCGTCGGAGCGTTCGCCTGGTAATGGAGGAAGACCGGATCGTCAACAGACAAGCCTTCCGCCCGCGCCGTGTCTTCAACCAATTTCCACAATCGTTCTCGATCCCGAGACGTTATTTCCGGCGGCGGCTCCGGCGCGGAGTCCGATGCCTCTTCCGGCGGCGGCTCCCAATAACGGGCCTCCGCTTCGAATTGGGCCTCAAGCGCTGCCCGCCTTTCGGTGTAGTCGTCGGCTTCCGGATCGAGTTCGTCGATCTGATTGTAGATTTCCCGGCGACGCTCCATAACGTGTTGTTGGAACGCTTCTTTTTCTTTTTGCCGGCGCTCCGTCTCATCACGCGCTTGCTTTTCCTTGATAAGTTTTTCGTACGCCGCTTTTATCCGGGCCAGCTCCGCCGAATCCTTCGTCATCTTACTCTGCGCTTCGCGGTATCCCCGCTCCGCTTCGTCGTGGGACTTGAAGCGATATCGGGGGCGCTTTTCGGGTTCTTCCTTTTTTTGCGCAGCTTCCGATTCCGATTCCATCGGCGCCGTCTCCGCCGCCTCGCCGGTATCCGCCTCTTCCGGGCGGGCGTCGGGGGGCGAATCCTCCATGTTCGCTTCCGGGGGAGTCTCCGAGCCGGTATCGGGGTCATCCGGCGCGTCCGCCGGCATCCGATTCCGCGTGTTTTCCGTGATGTCGCTCAGCGACACGCTCTTTTTCTCCGTGTCCATCAGCCGATTCCCTTTCTATTCGCCGGGCGGGTATCCGTTCGGGCCGCCCGAAGGTTTTTCACTCCCGAATATCCGGGCCGTGTTTTTTCAAAAAACGATTGATGATGGTTTTCGCCCCGAGTTGTTGCCCACGAAGCTCCCGGAGCATATCGAGGTGCGCGGCGGAGGCCGCGTCCCGCTCCAGGATCTCCGCGATCCGTTCATGAAGCTTATTCTCGACATGCTTCACGAAGGCGGCCAAGGCGCCATTTCCTCTAATCTCGCCGTCGGTTTCGCACGCCGTCCGATAAGCAGCCTTTTCCGATTCCGCAGGCGCTCTCCTTCGCAAATCTTCGGACCGCGCAGGCCGTCCCGTCCTGATATCGACATCAGCACCGCCGTTCATATGTTTTCCTCCATGTCGGTAACCGGGGCGGCCGCTTGCGCCGCTCGTTCGTCCAAGTCCATGGCCTCCGCTTCGATTCTCATTTCGTTTTCGGCGGCGCCGGCCGCCTCCCGCCCCGCCAACTGCTCCTGGTCGATCCTCGTCAACTCCGCCGAGCGTTCGTCGTCATCCGGGATGATCCCCTCATCTTTCGTGTTGTCGCGCTCGGCGATTGATTTCAGCAATTGGTGGGGATTGATCCATTTCGCGGCTCGCTGCGATTCCATCATCGGCGCCCAAAAATCGCGCAGGTTCATCAGGATCGTTTCGTCCAACATCATGCTTTGCAACCCGGATATCGAAAACTCGCCGGACAACCCCGGCAGGGTCGTTCGTCCGGTATCCGGATCGTATTTCAACACGATTCCCAATTCTTGAATCAGTTCGCCGCCGACGAATCTGATAATGTCCGGTTTCGGCGCATACTCCCGCATCATCGCCATGGCCGTCCACAGGACGTATTTCGCCCCCCGCTCCAGATTCTCGCCGATCAAGGCATAAATGCTGGTGGCTTGCCGGAGGTTTTGGCGGGCCTCCTCGGCCGTCACCCGGTCCCGGTATCCCTCTCCGCCGCGAACGGACGGCGTGATCGTAGATCCCTCCTCGGCTTTTTTTCCGTACCAGTCAAGATGGTACAACGCGGAGCCGGTGATATCCCGGCGTTCCTGGGGACGGAAAGCCGGAACGCCGTGGGGGTCGTCCTTCACCAGATACGCCTTTCCCGGTTCCAGGCCGGCGGCGTCCTCCGGGTATCGCAACCGGGCGTCCGTGACCTCGACGGGCGGGTCCACCTGCCATACGAAGGCATCCGCCGCCGTCGAGGCCAGGTTACACATCGCCTCCCAAAGATCCAAAGTCCCCTCCAGCAGGCCGAAACCGCCGTATGTCAGCGGGTGAGGAAGGGGCGAAAAAGAAACCTTGGGCCACCTGACATCCATGCGAACCTGGCGGGGCTTCTTGATGACGCGCCCCCCGGCGACCACGTAATGCGCGTTTTCGTAAAGAAACTCGCCGTCTTTGTCCAGCACCGTACCGTAAAACTCGTAGGTCAAAATTTTTTTACGAAACGGGTTTTGGGCGGATTCCCAACAATACATCTCCCGTCGCTTTTTAACGGCGTCACGGTCCATGTGCGGGTCTTCGTCCGAATCCCCTCGCCCGCCGAATAAGTCCTTGATCCGCTCCACCCCGTAAAAGCGGCCTTCCTTCTCCCCCCGCAAAAGAACGCTGTAATCCAGCCATTCCGCATGAATATGGTATAGCCCGCCCCACGGATCACGCGGGGGCGCGTCCGGGTCCCGGTATATTTTCCACGGCTCGATCAAGTCAAAAGACAATCCGGCGCCCGGCGTATAGCGGGGGATGATCTCGGAGGAAATCCCCAATACGATCCCCATCAAAAGCGCGTCCAGGTATACCGATACGAATTTTCCGTACCGGTCGGACAGCTGCACCTCCATAAGCTTCTGCCAAAACTCGCCGACTTCGGGGAATCGCTCGTCCTTGACGCTTAAATACGACGGTGAAAACGCTTTTTTCGCGGTGGCAACGCCGTAATAGGCGCTCATCTTCGGGAAGGGAACGACGATCTTGTTTTGCCAGGCTTCCTTATACCGAAACGACCGGGGCGGTTTTTCCAAAAACATGTCCCAAAGGACGGCCCATCGTTCCCGCGTTATCTTTTGGGCCTCCGCCGATTCTTGCACGCACGCGATGCAAAAGTCCACGAGGTGACGCTCATCCTCCCGCGTCAATGCGTCCGAGCGTTCGTTCCGATCGAGTTCTTCAGTTTTCGCCATCATTCACCCGATGATAATAGAAGTCTTCTTCCGAAGTGTAATTACACAGGCACGGCTCGATCCGGCGAGCGGCGGCCGTTAACAGTTTATTCAGTTCTTCCGTGCGATGGGCTTCCAACCCGGTTTCCACGGCGATAAATCCGATGGCTCTCCCGCTGATATCGTACAGGCCGTGGAAGAAACAGGAGACGACGCGGCGGCTTCGAAGCACGCGAAACAACCCCTCGTCGCCTTTTTCCCGGAGTTGCGATATCTGTTCGAACGCCAAGAATTTTTTCTCGACCACGGCCGTGTTGATCGTGTAAAGAAACGAGGCTTGGATTCCGCCGCTCCGATGAATCTCGGAGTCCACTTCGTTGATTTGTTCGAACGTGCAGGTCGCGAAGCAAAAGTGCAACCCGCCGGCCGACTTCACGCCGTCGTGGTACTCGAAAACCGACGCCCGGATCGCGTGGGGAACCTGGTGTACGAGCCGAAACAACCAATCCCGGATCAACTTTGACCGGCGGGTCTGCCCGATCAGATCCACGCGGTCGCTTTTTTTCTGCGGATCTTCCTCCAATCCCCATTCCTTGCGGCGGCGGGCCTTGACGTCTATCAAGTACGGAATCAACCAATGCGTAACGCCGACAAATATCAGCGCAAGCATACACATCAACAAGAATATCGGAACACCGAAATCCCCGATGATCGACAGCGCCTTGTCGATCCAATTCAAAGTCCCGCCCCCGGAGCATCCGGAAAAATCTTGTCAAAGTTTTCCCGGTAGGCATCCGCGACCTTGCCGTTTATCCAGTCACCGGGCGGCGAAGAACACCCGTTTTTACACTGTGACGGGTCCGGCGAACCGTTCCATCCATTGCCGCTTCGAGTCACCGCGCCGCAATCCATGCACCGGAAAACCTCTTTCCCCGGAGCGCCGACGCCCGCTTTCTCTTGCATGTGCCAGTAATTTTTGTACGAATCGGTTCTCATTTTGTCACCGCATATCCCATCGCCCGGCTCTTCGGGCGCGGGGGGAGTTTCCGCCGCATGTTCAGCACCGGCGCTTGATGCGCCGCGATATAAGACATCGCGTCACCCGGATGGGAATGGATGTCTTTCACGGGGGTCGCGTTTTTTTGTCCCCCCCCCTGCATGAAGATACGGCCTTGGTGGTCGGTCTTGTAATGCCATCCGCCGTTCAGCGCCCGGTAAACCGGGCGGGCCGTCCGCGATATCAAAAGCATGGGCATGCCGTTCGGCATCGACGTAAGCATTCGTCGCAAAGAGTCGATCCGCTCACCGAACCGAACCGGGCCGGGGTCGAAAGAAACATTCAGCCGATCCTCGATCTCGCGGGCGGCGGAATCCGCCGAGGATCGTTGATCCCGGTTGGCAAGCGACGGGTCGCCGGTGCAAACCCAATGTGGAATTTTATCCCGGTATTTCTCGGAGGCGAGAAGCGGCGTTAAAAACCCGTCGATCACCTCGACAACGCCTTCCTGCTGCCCGACGTATGCGTCGTGAATCACGACACGGGAGCCGAGAATCTGCCCGACGACGACCGTGCAATTGAGTCCGCCATCCCATCCCATGACCCCCGTCGCCCCGTTCTCGACGGGCAACTCGTCGGAAGCGTGGTGAATCTCCGGGTTGAACCAGGGAGTAACCTCCTTCCCCAGTCGGATCTCCGCGAACCGCCCACTCACGTACCGCTCATATTTCCCCGGATCGTCCTTGAACGCCTGCTTGTTGAACAGCCGGGATGCCGCAGGCAGGTAGATGTTCTCCCCGTAAGGGATGTTGAACACCTCTTTCCGGATCTCCACGCCGGTCTTCTCATCCCGGATCAACGTATTCGGCAAAGCGGCTTCAACTGCCGTCCAGTGCTCCTCGGTCGCCGGGTTCATGGTAATCTGCACCCGTGCGTGTGTTCCGAACTGACGCCCGGAGCGGGCTATCGACATCTCGTATACGCTTCTCGGAACCCCCGCGTTCGCCCGCTCCACAATCGGCGCCGGTTCCTCGATCCATACAAAAGATACCTGTAATCCCTGAAACCGTTGTAACGCGGCGGCATCCGAAACGCCGAACAAATCCATCTCCACTTCCGGGTTGGAATGGAGAATCATCTTCTGATTGTCCCTATGAAAAGTCGCAATCCTGCCGAACGGGGTGTTCTTGATGTCGGGAATCGTCGAGGTTTCGATGTTGGTATGGGTGTCCCGGACCAAAGCTCCGCGAATTTTTTTCTTCACCCGCCCGGCGAAAGCAAGTATGGCGGCAATGGCGGCAAAGGTTTTCCCCTCTCCCATCGGGCCGATGAAGAAAACGATCTGTGCATCCGAATAGACGAACTTCTCCTGCGTCGGCGTTAACTTGACGCGAATCTCTTTCTTGCCGGGTTCCGGCATCATTCCTTCATATCCTCCCGGCCGTCGAGAACAACGAAGTTTCGCTCCCCGCCCCTTGGCGGATCGGGGGCGGCGGATGCCCGTTGCTCGAAGATGATCGGCGTCCCCGCGTTTTCGCCAAGCAGCCCGGCGTTGGAGCATTTCAGGTTGACGACCCGCGCCCATTCTTTAAACGCCCGCAGTCGCTCATCCTGTCGGCGGTCGTCCATCCGAAGCAATTCCACCGCCCGCTTGATAATCCAAGCGGTCACGGCGTTCGGATCGTCCGCATCCTCCGTCAATTTTTCCCGCCATGTGTGCAGTTCTCCATCGATGCGGGCGGCGAAGGCGGACACCCGTTCCGCTTGCGTTAGCCCCTCGTCCATACCCCACGCATAGGTCAGATCCTTGATCATTTCCAGCTGCGTGAGATCGTCCGTAATGGTACGGTTCACGTGCTCCTTGAGCACGCGGGCCGCCTCCGGCGCCAACAAATCCTTGAGTTCCGACACGTACCGAGTCACGGCGGATTCGGACGGGACCTCGACGGCGGGGTTCTCCTCGGTCAGTTTCCGATGGATCTCCCGCCCGGACGTGACGCCGCTTTTAAGAAGTTCTTCAACTCGCGGCTTTAAGCCAAGTTTTTCCAGCTTCTTCATTGTATATATCCGAAAGAAGAATCCCCTCCCGGAGAGATAAATATGCCCCGCGAAAAAGGGAGGTGGGAGGCCGCAATCACTTCCGCGACCTCCCGGGGGTGGGGGCCGTATATACCGAAATTCATATCACCTTCAACCATATGCTCGCCTGGGCCGGAATCACGGCCGTTTTATCGATTCCGTGGTCCGGCACGCGGAACCGAACGGTGGCGCCCTGCGGACAATCCCACACAACCCGGCGAAGCACCGCGTCGTATGTATGGGAAATCGGCTGGTTGGTACGGACGCTCCGGGTACCGTGGTAATGAGGCGTCTCGATGTACCTCGCCTCGAAATACGGAGTATCGGTAAAGTCGGTTCCGCCTACATCGTCGCCAATATCAAAGTATACCGAGCACAGACTCGCGCCGGACGGAGGCGGAAGCGTAACGGACGCCGCGGCGAACGTATGAGACAACCCGTCGGGAGAAGATACGTTCATCGCCGCGTCCGCGAAGGAATACCCGCTCTTGGATATTCGAACGTTATACGCGCCGGCGTCCAACTGAAATACAACCTGGCCGGAAATGCTCGTGAGTTGGTAGACCAGCGGGGGCGGCGTCCAGTCGGATCGCCACACTTGAACCGTCGCGTATGGAAGGTTGTAGCCGTCCGCGTCGGTGACGGTAACGGTAACGCTCAATTCTCCCGTTCCGAAAATCAGGGAGAACAAGGAGGCACAGTCGCTTTCGCCAAGCCCGCTTGTCAAAAGTAAGCCCATTATGCGGCAAGCTCCAGTTTCACCGCTTTCAACGGATTGGAGGTCAAGGCGGCAGCCGCATCGTACATGTTATACGAAAAAAGCGGCGTCGTCCCGTCGTCGTCGTAGACGACCATCTGCGTCCCGGAGTAGCCAACGGTATTTCTTACCCGCTTTAAAATATCCGTGATATCGGTCGCAATGCTCGTAACATCCGCCTTCAAGTCGCCCGGACCCGACACGACCGTTCCGCCGACGGCGCCGACGTCCACGGTATCGGTAGTTTCGTCGAAGGTGGAAACTCCGTCGAGTTGATCCGACAGCGTCTTCAGCGTGTCGCTATCCGATCCCCGGATATTGC
>CAZBLJ010000026.1:15820-18969 GCA_964492605.1 uncultured Puniceicoccaceae bacterium | reverse complement strand
GGCCTTAACGCTCCGTTCGACTCGCGGGGCGTGGATGAACGGTTCGGGCGAAGGGCGTTATTCGCTCCCTCAGGGCCGCACCGGCATCCTCGAACAGGTAATGCCCGGCCTCTTCGAACCGGGCGACTTCCGCATCCGGTAAGCGTCGGATCCACTCGTTTAGAAACCTTTCGTCGAAACAGAAATCTTTCATTCCCCAGGGCAACAGACAGGGCTTGGACCTGAGCTTCTCCAGATTTCTTTCGGTCTCTACGAGGGTTGGACGCGAGGGGTGTCCTTTCGATCGGGGAATATCCCCGACGAAAGCGGAGACCGCCCGGCGGCGTCTCGGGTCCATCCACGGCCAAAGCATACCGTCGGCGGCTGCGTAGGAGAGAGGCCGGACGACACCCTGTTTCGCGGCCCCGGTCGCAAACAGGTTGCACCTCTCCATGAGAAAACGTCCCAGTACGGGCACCCGGGCCAATCGGATCTGCCACGGCATCCCCTTCATTGGAAAGGCGGCCGTGTTGGCAAATACCATTCCCTTCACCCGGTCCGGATCCAGCCCCGCCCGGTGCGCGCCTATCGCCCCCCCCCAATCATGCGCGACAAGCATGTATTCCGCAATGCCGAGCGTATCCAGGACGGTCCGCAGGTTCTGCGAGTGATCCTGCATGCGGAGCGGTCTTGGTTGGCGATCCGAAAGCCCGCAGCCGAGGTGATCCGGTGCCACACAGCGAAACTCGGGACGGAGATCGACGATCAGATCCCGAAACAGGAACGACCACGAGGGGTTGCCGTGAACGAAGACGATGGCGGGTCCGCTCCCCTCGTCCACCACCGACATCTCCCCTCCATCCACCGGCACTCTCCGGGGGCGGAATGGGTACAGCACCTCCAGCGAGGGAGGCAATCCGCTGTCCCTCCGGGGCGGAAGCCTTTCCGCTTCGCTCTTCAACGCTCGAGAATTTCCACCTCGTAGCCGTCCGGATCCGTGATAAAGGCCATTTTGTTACCGCCCGAAGTGAATTTCTCGCGCCAGTTTCCGGGCCATACCTCAACCCCGAGTTCTTCCAGCTTGCCGCAGTGCTCCATTATGTCCTCGACCCCGATGCAGGTGTGCATCAAATCCTCCGGAAACTCGACCTTGAAGTCGGGCGAGTACGTCAGTTCGAGCATGTGTTCG
Source organism: uncultured Puniceicoccaceae bacterium (assembly GCA_964492605.1). Lineage (GTDB taxonomy): Bacteria > Verrucomicrobiota > Verrucomicrobiia > Opitutales > Puniceicoccaceae > Puniceicoccus. The sequence goes on along the minus strand of CAZBLJ010000026.1, from coordinate 17,801 downwards.
TTGCCCGGCAACCGGAGGTGAACGATCTGGTTTCCGGACGGCGACTTGTCGTTGCGCTTGAACACTTCGAAGCCGCAAGTCTTGCCATAGAAATCGATCGACTTTTCCAAGTCGCTCACCCGAATGCGTGTGTGTAGAAATTTGATAGCCATAGGACCGGTAGGATAGCGCTCTACCCCCTTGGATTGACGAGGAAAAAATCGCCCGCAAGCGGATCTCCGGTCGAACGGGCCTACTGTCGACTCCAGATCCGCAATACCCTTACCAGTAACTGCTCGACCGCCGCGACGGGGTTGAAATTCAACGCGAGCAGGCCGTAAGTCTCCTCGACGACCTCCACGGCCAGGACGAGTTTCCGCATTCGCTCCTCACGGCTCTCCCCTTCATCCTTCCGCGCGATCACCCAATCCCGCAGCGCCGTCTCCACACTAGCCAAAAGGTCGCGCCGGGCACCCCGCTCGACCCCCGATTCGACCGCAGCTCGCTCGTCGTCACCGCTTTCCTCCGGCAAGCCTGCAATGACTTCTTCCAGACGCTCCCCGGACAATACAGCCAATGTCTCCTGAAACCGTTGCACCAGGCCGTATAGCCGCAGAACCGTCTCGGCCACCTCTTTCCGGTCCGCCGGAGGATTCTCGATGCGCGACAGCCACACCTCGAAGTCATCCCTCCACGATTTCCAGGCCGGGTGTTCCACGGGGTCGGGTTCACCGGGCACCGGGAAGGCCAGGCAACGACTCAGGATCGTATCGGGCAGGTCGTTCGGTCGGGTCGAGAGGAGGAAGAGAGTGGTATCCGGAGGTGGTTCCTCCAAGGTCTTGAGGAAGGCATTGGCGGCAGCCAGATTCATGCGGTCGGCCTCCAGAATGATCCCCACCTTGCACCCTCCCTGGTTGGCGGAATGGCTGACGGTTCGCACCAGCGAGCGGATCGGGTCTATCCCGATCTGTCGCATCTTGTTGACCGGACGAACGACCGAACAATCGGGATGCCGGAGCACGTTCTCCGACCTTCCCAGAATTTCACCCGCCAAACCGAAGCAGATTTCTTCCAGCGACGCGAGAGACGGGCCGTGGAGCAGCAACCCGTGTCCCAGACGCCCCTCTCTCCAAGCCGCACCGAGAATTCCGGCGGGATCCCTCCGACCGCCGACCGTTTCAGTCATTGCGGAAGAATCGCTCCTGTATTTCCTCCCAGATTTCGTCTTCGGTCAACTCGATCGGCTGGGTGCCGTCGTATACCGAATAACGCTCGGGCAGAGACTTTGCCAGAATCAGGTATCCTTCGCGGACGGACCGGTAAAATTCGATGCTTTCCTCTTCCATACGATCCGGCAGATCGTTAGCCCGGTGCCGCACCCGTTCCAGACCTACCTCCGCCGGGACGTCCAGAATCACGGTCCAGTCGGGCATAATCGAGCCAACCGCAAACCGATTGATCACGGTTACCGGCTCGTCGGACATCTGCCGCGCGATTCCCTGGTAAACGGTCGTGGAGTCGAGAAAGCGGTCGCAGAGAATGATTTTACCCTCTTCGAGGGCGGGCAAGATCTTCTCCCGCACGAGCTGGGCCCGGGCCGCCGCAAAAAGCAGTAACTCGGTCTCGGGAACCATTTGGCTACCGTTCTCCGAATGCTTGAGAAGATGCCGGATATCCTCGCCGATCTGGGTTCCTCCAGGTTCACGCGTCACCAACACTTCGTAACCTGCGTCCTCCAGGCGGCTGGATAGACAACTAATCTGGGTCGACTTGCCGCTTCCCTCCGACCCTTCGAAGGAAATCAGCAGACCATTTCGTTCCGGTGAATCTAAAGACATTCTTCCGTGTCTAGATTCACAAGAGCGGTTTGACGAGCGCCAAATGACATTCCGCGCATCGTTCCGGAAGCGAAAGTGCAGGGGAGTTTGCCGGAGGAAACTTCACGTTTTTGCAGAACGACGCTCCGGAAGAACGAATCACGGACAGGAATGTCCGTTCCCCC
>CAZBLJ010000026.1:0-15720 GCA_964492605.1 uncultured Puniceicoccaceae bacterium | reverse complement strand
GGCGTATCCGCTCAGGACAGCCGCTGCTTCAAATCTTCCTTGGAGGTCAGACCCACTACCTGATCCACCATTTCGCCGTCCTTGAAGAACAGGAGAGTCGGGATGGCACGCACGCCGTGACGTTCCGCCACCTCCTGGTTTTCATCGACATTTACTTTGCAAACGAGAGCGTCGTCACCGAGTTCTCCGGCAACCTCCTCGAGAATCGGGGTGAGTGCCTTGCAAGGGCCGCACCACGGAGCCCAGAAATCGACAACGGTCGGCTTGCCTGCTTCTTTTACCGTCGAATCGAAATCCGCGGAGGTAAGTTCTTTGATATTTTCAGCCATAGAGTTCGGTTGGTTTATAGGATTTTCAGGGCGTCACTGAGTAGAAGATAACCGACTGCCAATGCACCTACACAGGCCAGAATGTCAATCGCCAGAGCCACGGCGGAAACGGGACTGGCGCTTTTCGATTTCGTCATGGTCGGCACGGCATTGCCACCCTGGGTCGGCTTGGTCCTGGCAGGACCGCCGCCGGGCTTCACCAAGTGCGGCTTCGGAGGAAGCGTTTTCGGAGGAGTTTTCGTCGGGCCACCGGAAGCGGGAACCTGCGGCTTCGACTCCGGCGGCTTTGCCGACTCATCGCCTTTTTTCTGTTCGCCGGAGCCCGGCTTCACCGGGATCTTCGGCGTCAACTTGGGCTTGTCGCCACTTTTCGGACCGAGTTTCGATGTGCCCGGTTGCGGTTCGGAGCCCGCCTTCTTCTCCGGTTTTTCGGATTCCGACGGACCGGAGGGCTTTGTTTCCTCCGCTACCGCTTCCTTCTTTTCATCCTTTTCCGGCAATCCGGGCTCGGGGGTCTTCGACTCTTTCCGGGGTAGCCTGGGCTCGGACGCCTCCTTCTCTTCTGGCTCGTCCGGGGCCGGTTTCGCGGGCATGGGCGGCCTATTTCCTTTAAGATTCCCGATATTCGGGAGGCTTGAGGCGGTCTTCTTCGGCGGAAGCTTGGGCTTCGACGAATCGCCGCTTGCCGGATCCTGCTTCTCGGGGGACGGGTTTTCAGGTTCGGGAGACATGGAATTGGGGGTTAGTTTTTTTGAAATGGTGGAGGCCTTGGACCGGGTCATCCGAATGGAAGAACCTCCCGGTTTGGAGGCCCTCAAGGGAATCCCGGTCGGCTTGTCGGATGGGTCGTCTTGATCAGAGTTCATTCTTCGCTAAATCATTCAGGAGTATGCCGCTCGAGGAGGTCTGACAATTCCTTTTTATCGGTCTCTTCGAGAGAACGTCCCTTGCGAGAGAGATCCTCGAAGGTTTTCACCAGGGTCTCGGTCATCCGGTCGTGGGTTTCTTCCGACCCGCCGACAATAGAAAACTTCTCGGCACGGGTCAGCCTCCGGTGCCCGTCGTCCCCGTCCAGACCCACTCCGAACAAGTGCATCCCGGCTGTCTGATTTCGACTTTCCATCTCTCCACTATTGCCTCTCTCCCCTGAATTTCAAGGGTTTCCCGCGGATTGGGGAGTCGCGCAACGGATATCCCCGAAGGAGAGATCCTGTTCGATCTCCAATTTACCCACCCTCGTCAGTTCCAAAACCGCAAGAAAAGTGGCCGCGAGGGTATTCAGGGTATAGTTGCCGGAAAACAACTCGCTGAACCGAAAAGAACCCCGATCTCCCAATCGACGCAGAACGAATTCCATTCTTTCCGCAACGGTGATCGGATCATCCTCGATCTCCCCAACGACGATGCGGTCGGCCAGCCTCCTCAATACCTTGTTGAAGGCGTTCCACAGCTCGATCTCGTCCACCGGACGCAAGGGGACCTCCTGGTCCGGATCCGTTCGTCCGACTTTTCGGGGAATCCGGTCGGCACTCCGCACGGCCAGGTCGTCAATCTGCCCGGCGGCCTCTTTGAAAGCGCGATACTCCAGGAGTTGCTGCACCAGTTCCCACCGCGGATCCTGGCCGTCTTCTTCCCCCTCCTCCTCCCGCGGACGCTTCTCTTTCGGCAGGAGTACGCGACTCTTGATATACATGAGCGTGGAAGCCATCACGAAGAATTCTCCGGCAATCTCAAGATTCAACTCCTTCATTTCCCGCAGGATGGAGAGGTACTGCCGGGTGACCTCCACGATCGGAATATCGTGGATATTGATCTCGTTTTTGCGGATCAGAAAAAGCAGCAGATCCAGGGGCCCCTCGAAAATCGACAGCCGCACCGCCGGTTCTTCCGCCGCGAGGAGATGATCGTCCGTCAACACGACCGTCAGGCGTTCCCGCAAAACTCCAGCACGCCCTCCGAGCCGGGCACCACCCTCCGGTAATAGCAGCCGCTTCGCGACTCGCCCCGGGCATCCTTCGTATGACAGGCACCGGCCCCCTGCGGCTCAACCTTGTACAAGAGAGAATTCTGTTCGCAGTTCACCCGCACCTCCACGATCTTCAACCAATCGCCGCTGGTCTTTCCTTTGATCCACAGTTCGTTGCGACTTGTGCTCCAAAACGTTGCCATCCCCGACTCCAGCGTATGATGCAGGGCTTCCTCGTTCGCGTAGGCGAGGATCAACACCTCTCCGGAACCGGCATCCTGCACGACAACCGGCAGCACATGACTGTCCGTCGAGGCGACTTTGCCCAGCTTTTCAAAGTCGAGATTCAACGATTTTCCCTCTTCCAATTCCTTGGTCATACCCCCACGCAAGCGCATCGACCGGAGATTTGCCAACCAATTTCCGCACAATCTCGACTCTTGTCTTCCTCGGGATTCCCGCTCTAGTCTTTCCCAACCCCACCCTCTGCACCCCGCCGCCATGCCCTCGACAACACCGCCCCCCCTTTGCCTCGAACGGGTCGATATCGACGAAGGATCCCCTTTGGAGAAAATCAACCTTTCCTTCGAACGCTCGAATGCTCTTTCGCTAAAACAAGCCTGGCTCAGCCGCAGGCAAGAACGGTTTCAGCCGGGGGCGGTTAAAGTCGGCTGGTGCGACGAGCATCTCCACGTTCTGGCGCGCATGGTCGATGAGGACATCGTAATCGTGGGAAACCCCGCCATCAAGAGCCGCATCGAGGTGGGCGACGTGTTCCAGGTGTTCGTCGACCGTCCCGGACATCCGGATTATCTCGAAATTCACGTGACGCCGGACAATCAGATCCAGACGCTCGCCTGGCAGCCCCACTTGTTAAAAGAGTTTCGTAACGGCGAAACGCCGCTGGATTCGATCCTTCTCAACGAGACTCCAAAGCCGGAAAGCAGGACCTGGATTCTCAAAGAAGAATCTTCCTGGATCGCCTACCTGAAACTGCCATTCGACCTACTCAACCGGGAACTCCCCCGGGATCGCCGGGAAACATCCTACAAAATCACCTTCTGTCGTTTCGACGCGTCCGCGGAAACGGACACTCCCATCCTCTCGTCCACCTCCGACTTCCCCCATCGCCCTCTTTTCCACCAGCGGAAATTCTGGCACACCTGCACGTTCGTCCAGGCGGCATGCGCCCAAGCGAGCCCTCACGAGCAGACCGCGCGCGGGATTCGGGTCACGGACGGAGCGGCCCGCTCACGGATCCCTTTCGCCGAAAAGCGCCGAACCCACCCGGATTAAGGTCGATCCCTCGGCCACGGCTTCTTCCAGATCCCCGCTCATTCCCATCGAAAGCTCCGGCAAGGCGAGGCCCGTTCGCTGTCTCAACCGCTCGACCAGCTCCCGCAATCCCGCAAAGGCACGGCGGGCGGCATCACGCCCCCCCTCGAGAGGGCCGATCGTCATAAGCCCCTCCATTTCCAGATGCTCGAAATGAACCAGCTGTTCGCAATCCTCCAAAAGCTGCCCGCTATCGAAACCGTATTTCCGGGGATCCCCCGCCGTATTCACCTGAATCAGGCAAGGCAGCCGACGATTCCGCTCACCGGCGAGACGATCCAGCCGACGCGCCAACTTCCACGAATCTACCGACTGAATCCGGTCGAAGACCTCGAGCGCAAGCGCCGCTTTGTTCGACTGCAAATGGCCGATGAGATCCCACCGGAGATCCGGCACGCCCCGGACCTCGCTTCGTTTGGCGGCGGCTTCCTGCACGCGATTCTCCCCAATCCGCCCCAAACCCGCCCGGCCGGAGAATTCGACCGCTTCCTTCGGATGGGTCTTCGTGACCGGCAGCAAGGAAATCCCGGAAGGGTCGCGGCCTGCGCGGCGGGCGGCATCCTCCATGCGACCGACCACCCCCGTAAATTTCTGAAAAAACTGATTGTAACTTATCATCCTGTAGCCGTATTATAAGAAAAACTTTTCCGGCGGCGATTTTTAAAACCCTGAAACCTTAGCCTATGCACATCGAAAATTTCAAAATCTTTTCCGACCTCGTCGAGAGCGAAAGCTTTTCCCGGGCGGCCAAGCTGAACGGAATCACACAATCGGCCGTAAGCCAACAATTACGGTCGATGGAGCGCCACTTCAGCGTGCTGATCGTTGATCGCAGCCAGAAGCAGTTTCGCCTGACCCAGGAAGGCCGCCGCCTTTACGAGTCGTCCAAGGAGATCCTCCACCTTTACGAACGACTGGACTGCGAGATCCAGGAGATGAGAAAGGTCATCTCGGGCAACATCAAACTGGCCACCATCTATAGCGTGGGGCTCCACGAATTGCCGAAATACCTGAAGCAGTTCATGCAGGAGTATCCCTCCGTAAACGTCCACGTGGAATACCGCCGATCCAATCATGTCTACGACGATGTGCTCCACAACGCCGTGGATCTCGGAGTGGTCGCCTTCCCCATCAAAAACCGCCAACTGGAAGTGATTCCGTTCAAAACGGACCAACTGGTCGTCGCGGTCAGTTCGACCCACCCCCTCGCCGTTCACGAGGACGTTACCGTCAAAGATCTCGAGGGGCACGATTTCGTCGGTTTCGACAAGGACATCCCCACCCGCAAAGCGACCGACGAGATTCTCCGGAACGCCAAGGTAGCCATCGAGCCCAAGATGGAGTTCGATAACATCGAAACGGTGAAGCGCGCGGTGGAAATCAGCGCCGGATTCGCCATCCTTCCCAGGATGACGATCGCCCAGGAGGTGCGGAACGGTCTGATACGCGAAATTCCGTTCCGAAAGAAAACCTTCTCCCGCCCGATCGCGTTGATCCATCGCAAAGGCCGGGTCCTGACGCCGGCCATGAAAAAGTTCGTGCAGTTGCTGACCGGCGACACCGAAGCCGAAGAGAAAGCGGACCCCGCAACCAACAAGTCGACCGGGCAAAGCACGAACGGGACCGGGGAGAAACGCAGGACGAAGAAAACCGCCAAGGCCTGAGGAATCCACGAATTCCGCCGATTCAGGCGCGCCTTGCCAAAGGCCCGCAAATCCCCCTAGGTTCGCGCGATGACTTGGGAGGTCGTTTTCGTTTTCGCGCTTCTCGCTGCCGCCGTCGTTAGTTTCGCCCGGGAAAAGATTCCGGCCGACCTGACTTCTCTGAGCGTGTTCGCCCTGCTCGCTCTCACCGCCGCTCTCTTCCCTTCCTCCAGCCTTCCGTCGATCCCCTCGCTCCTGGAGGTATTTTCGAATCCGGCACCGCTCACGATTGCGGCGATGTTTATCCTGAGCGCCGGGCTGGAGCGGTGCGGAGTGATCGCCTCTCTCACGGGCCTCCTCCGGAAAACCACCCGCTTCGGCTATCGGCGGTTTCTCCTGCTCCTGATCCTGCCGATCGCCCTGATTTCGGCCTTCATCAACAACACTCCGGTCGTCGTCATCCTGCTCCCCGTCGTTTTGGGTCTCGCCCGCAACATGGACGTCCCGGCCTCGAAGGTCCTGATCCCCCTCAGTTACGCGTCCATCTTCGGAGGCACCTGCACCCTGATGGGGACCAGCACGAACATCCTCGGTTCCTCCCTTCTCGCCGAGGAAGGCTACCGACCGTTCGGTATGTTCGAGTTCGCGGTCGTGGCGCTGCCGATCGCGTTAATCGCCACCGGCTACCTGACGCTTTTCGGGAAATGGCTGCTCCCGGACCGGGAGACGCTGGGTGCCCTCCTTCCCGAGGAGGCCCGGCGCGAATACATCGCCGAGGCTTTCGTTCGCGGGAATTCCCCGCTGATCGGCAAAAAGGTGAAAGATACCCGGATCCTCAGCCTGAAAGGTTCCCGTCTGGTTGAAATCATCCGTCTGGGAACGCCGGTCCCGGGCAATCTCCACGAAACCACTCTCCGCGGGGGCGACCGCGTCGTCCTGGCGTGCCGACCCTCCGGAATCGCCGAGGCGCGCGAATTCGAGGGAATCATCCTCACGGCCGAAAAAGACGCCGACCTCGAACCGATCTCCGCCCGCCAGGCCTCCATCGTCGAGGCGATGGTCGCACCGAATTCGCCCTCGGCGGGGCGCACGATCGAAGAGATCAATCTCAGACAGAGGTTCCGCACCCTGATTCTCGCGGTTCACCGCGAGGGCAAGAACATACGCGGCGAGCTGCAAAAGACCGTCATCAAACCCGGTGACACCCTTCTTCTGCTGGGGCCCGACGAGTCTCTCGACGCATTGCGAAAGAGCGGCGACCTCCTCCTTCTCGACCAGCCCGCCGTTCCGGCCGACACCCGCCGCCGCAAAGCCCCGATCGCCATCGGCGTCATGGTCGGAGTCGTCGCTCTGGCGACCTTCAACCTGACCCCCATCGCCATTGCCACCATCTTCGGTGTCGCGATTCTCTTCCTGACGGGTTGCCTGAAACCGCAGGAGGGCTACCGCTCCATCGAATGGAAAATCCTGGTTCTGATCTACGGTATGCTCGGTCTCGGCGAAGCCATGCAGACGAGCGGCGCCTCGACGCTGATCGCCCGGTTCGCAGGTTCTACCGTGGATTCCCTGGCAGCACCCGAGTGGCAGCCGATCATTCTTCTGGCCGTCGTATACGCGATCAGCAGTATCTTTACCGAATTTCTTTCCAACAACGCCACGGTGGTCTTGATGGTTCCCCTTTCCATTACCCTGGCCATTACGGCCGGCCTGGATCCGCGGCCGTTCGCCATCGCCTGCTGCATCGGCTCGTCCGCCAGTTTCTCCACCCCCATCGGCTATCAGACCAACACCCTGGTTTACGGGGTCGGCGCTTACCGGTTTACCGATTTCCTCAAGGTCGGGCTGCCCCTGAATATTTTATACGGGATCGGGACCGTCATGCTCGTTCCTTTGTTCTGGGAATTCTGAACCGCCCCCGTCAGCCCGGAAAACCGAAGAAATCCCGGGCGTTCTCATAGCAAACCCGCCGGATCAATCCGTCCACCAGAACGGGATCGTCGGGGATCAGTCCCGCATCCACGTCGCGACCGACCAGATTGCACAGAATCCGGCGGAAATACTCGTGGCGAGGGAACGAGAGAAAGGAACGCGAATCGGTCAACATCCCCACGAAACGCGAGAGAAGACCGAGGTTCGAGAGCGCATTCATCTGGCTCTCCATCCCCTCGATCTGGTCGTTGAACCACCAACCCGAGCCGAACTGTATCTTCCCCGGCACCGAACCGTCCTGGAAGTTTCCGATCATCGTGCCGATCATGTAGTTGTCGGAAGGATTCAGGTTGTAAAGGATCGTCTTCGGTAGTTTCCCTTGCCGGTCCATCAGATCGAGATGCCGGGCCAGGCGGGCGGCCTGCGGTTCGTCGCCGATCGAATCGAATCCGGTGTCCGGGCCGAGAGCCTTGAACAGCCGGGTGTTGTTATTTCTCTGCGCGCCCAGATGATACTGCCGCGTCCAACCCCGATCAAAATCGAGCGAGGCCATCCAGACGGCCAGAAACGTGGCCAGACCCTCCGCCTCCGCAGCGGCCAGGTCCTCTCCGTCGCGCACCTTCTCGAAGAAGGATTCGGCGGTCTCCGCATCGACCATCCGTGCGGGCACCGTGTTCAAGCCATGATCCGAGAGACGCCCTCCCATCCCGTGAAAAAACTCATGGCGCTCTTCTAGCGCCGCCTGGAAATCGGCCAGGGAAGCGATGGGGCGCCTCACCCGGCGCGCCAGCGCATCCACCCAGGCGTTGAAAACCCCTTCATCCTCCGTTTTCAGGGCCTTATCCGGGCGGAAAGTGGGAAATACCCCTGAAGGAAAGTCCCTCTCCTTCAGACTCTTATGATGCTCCAACGAGTCGGTCGGATCGTCCGTGGTTCCGATTACCTCGACGCGAAACCGCTTTAAGATCGATTCGACATCCAGATCTCCCCCGGTCAACTGCTCGTTCGCCATCTCCCAAACCTCCGGAGCGGAGGACTCGTCCAGAATCCCCTCGTACCCGAAATAACGTTTCAACTCCAAATGGGTCCAATGGTAGATCGGATTCCGGACGGTGTGCGGAACGGTCCGGGCGAAGGCCAGGAACTTGTCGTACGGATCGGCGTCACCCGTACAAAACTTCTCCTCGATGCCATTCGAGCGCATCGCCCGCCACTTGTAATGATCGCCCTCCAGCCACGCCTCGAAGAGATTCTCGAAACGCCGGTTTCCGGCCAGATCCCCCGGAGGGAGATGGCAGTGGTAATCGATGATCGGCAAATCCTTGCCCACTTCATGGAACAGCCGTTTCGCCGTAGCCCCCTCCAAAAGAAAATCCTCGTTTAAAAATTTCATACGGCACCCTACCAACCCTCGGGAGGGATTCTCAAACGGAAAACCAGACCAACTGCGATACGGTGTACCGAAAGATTGTTTCTCCTTTCCGATTTCACGTTGCGGGGCGGTCGCAAGGCACCTACCCTTTTGCATCCATCCATAGAACCCGAAATATCCGTTATGAAATCCATCCCCCTCCTCTCTCTTCTGGTCGCCTCCACTCTTTCCGGTGGAACCGGACTGACCGTTTACAACGAAAATTTTGCCGTAGTCCGGGATGAGATCCCCCTGCGGCTGGAGCCCGGTGTCCAGGAAGCCGTCTACAGCGGGGTGACCAGTCAACTCGAGCCGGAGTCGGTCGTTCTCAGGGATCCTTCGGGCACCGTTGACTTGAAGGTCGTGGAACAGAGCTACCGGGGAGATCCGGTCAACCAGAACAGGCTTCTCCAGATGAACGAAGGCAAAACGATCCGGTTCCTGAAACGGCTGGGCGACACCGAGACCATCGTGGAGGGGAGGATCGTCCGGGCACCCGCGCAATCGTCGTCCGGATTTCTCGAACCGATCATCGAGATCGACGGAGAACTGGTCGCCCAACTTCCGGGACAACCGCTTTTTCCGGAGCTGGGCGACGATTCCATCCTCCAACCCACCCTCAGTTGGAAGTTGTATTCACCCGAAACGGCTTCGTTCGCTGCGGAACTCAGCTACCTCACCGGAGGTCTGTCCTGGAAAGCCGACTACAATCTCGTCCTTCCTCAGGAGGGGGACGAGGTGTCCCTCACGGGCTGGGTATCCGTTTCCAATCAGAGCGGAAAAACGTTTCGGGACACCGGCGTGAAGCTGATCGCCGGAGACGTAAACAAGGTCCGGAAATCCGAACCCCGGAGGGATTCAATGATGATGGCTCGCAGCGTGATGGAGGTTGCGGCACCACCCCCGGCTGTCGAGGAACGGAAGTTCGACGAATTCCATCTCTACGAATTACCCGGAGCGATCGATCTTCGGGATCGCGAAACCAAGCAGGTCGAATTCGTCCGGGCCGATCCGGTGGAGACCAAAAGAATTTACGTCTATCACGGATCTCCGGTCCACGCCTTTCGCGGACGCGGCGTTAACGACTCTCCGGGCTTTGGCCGGAACGACCATCCGGATGTCGCCGTGTACCGCGAGTTCGTCAATGCCGACGACAACGGCCTGGGGGTTCCCCTGCCGGCCGGCACCGTGCGCTTCTACCGGTCCGACATCGACGGCCAGATTGAATTCATCGGGGAGAACACCATCGACCACACTCCGAAAGACGAAACCATCCGCCTGAAACTGGGGAATGCTTTCGACATCATCGGAGAACGAAAGCAAACCAACTTTTTCCGTCACCGCAGCCAGGACATGATCCGGGAGTCTTTCGCGATCGAGATCCGCAACCGCAGCGAGAAGGATGTGGTCGTCCAGGTAGTCGAGTCCCTCTACCGGGCGGCGAACTGGACCATCACGGAATCCGACCACGAATGGGAAAAAACCGACTCCGGTACGATCCGTTTCCCGGTCGAGGTGGATGCCGGGGCAACCAAAACCATCACCTACACGGTGGAATACACCTGGTAGGGCGACGCCAGCCCCGCATTGTCCGGGAAACGATGCTTTATTTCTGTGATACGGGAAACTTCGGCGACGATTTGAACGGCTGGATCTGGAAGCAACTCGCTCCCGAGGTGTTGGCGGAACGGCCCGACCGCTTGTTTGTCGGTATCGGCACCATCCTCTCCCCCGACATTCCCGCCGCTCCCGAGAAATTCGTCCTGGGATCCGGGTGGTCCGGGGAGCAGGTGCCGCGAATCGATGGGAAGTGGCGTATCTACGGGGTCCGCGGCCCGTTGACCGCCGAGGGGCTCGGAGTGGAGTCCGGCAAGATCCTCTCGGATCCGGCTCTTCTCGTTCGCCGGTGTTTCAAGCGTCCCGAAGACCAGGGCGAATATGTCGGCTTCATGCCCCATCACCGCAGCGTTTCTATGATCGACTGGAAACGTCTCTGCGAAGAGAACGGCCTCCTTTTTATAAATCCCGAGGATCCGGTTGAGACCGTTCTGGCAAGCATCGCTCGTTGCCGAATCGTCCTGGCCGAGGCCATGCACGGAGCGATCATTGCGGACGCTTTTCGCATTCCGTGGATTCCGATCCGGGCCTACAGCCACATCAACGAGTTCAAGTGGAGAGACTGGTGCGGCTCCCTCGGCATGGACTACACCCCCCTTCGCCTACCTCCGCTGTTCGGTCAAGGACCCGGAGGTCTGAAAGCACTCGCCCATCTTTGGAAACGAACACTCGCCCCGACACCTCTGGGCAAGGAAAAGTGGCGTCGACTGCCCCTGCGGCGAAGCCGTTCGGACGAAATCAGAAGATTCATGGACAACCTCGCAACACGGGCCGGCAACCGCGAGGGCACGCTCAGCACCAATTCGCGCAGCAATGAGGCGGAAAGCCGCCAACTCGCAGCCCTCGACAGGTTGAGAGCGGACTGGCGCTGATCGAATTGCTCCCATTCGCCTACCGTCCTCTGGATGGCCGGGCTCTACCAGAACCAGGGCCTCACCGCCGCGCCCCCCGCCCTGAGCGTGGATTTCAATGTCTGGGCGGTCAGCCGCCGCAAAGCGGCCCTCGCCGAAGCTGCAAACGCCTCTCTTCGCAAATGGGCTCAGAACGGCACCTTGAACGCCATCCTGCGCAGGTGGGTGCTACCGTAGTCCGCACTCTCCGGTTCGATCATGCGGATTGGTGAAGGGTTCCGGCTCTTTGTCCGGCTCGGTCACCCGCCGCAATTTCCGGGGAATCCACCCGTAGCGTGGTGCGAGCATCCAAGCCAGGAGGAAGAAAACGCCGGTCGCGACCGCCATCATTCCAGAGGTCACCGTGCTCTCGAATCCGATCAGCGGAGGAACCACGAGAGCCATCCAATGTCCGAGACCGGCCGATGCGGCGCCGATCCCGCAGGCGAGAAGGATCATGACGTCGAGGCGGTCCGTAAGCAGGTAGGCGGTGGCCGCCGGGGCCACCAACATGGCTATGACGATGATGCTCCCCACGGCCTCGAACGAAGCGACGGTCGTCACCGCGACCATCGTCATTAACAGATAGTGCATCAGGTTCGCATGGATTCCCAGCGTCGTCGCGAGTTCGGGATCGAATGAACTGATTCTGAATTCCTTGAAGAAGATCAGGATCAGAGCCAGGTTGACCAGAAGAACGATTCCCAGGACGATGGCCGCCCGGGGCACCTCGAGGCCCAGGACGATGATCGTGTCCAGCGGGGTATACTCGATCGCGCCGTAAAGCACGCAACCCGGGTCGAGATCGACATGGTCGGCCGCTCTCACGATCAGCAAAAGCCCGATTGCAAACAGGGTCGTAAAAACGATCCCCATGGAGGCCCCCCGGTCCACCTTTCCCGAGTGGCTGATCCAGTGGGTAAAGACCGCCGTCAACACGCCCACCACCGCAGCTCCGACGAACATGCCGAAGCTGGAACGGCTGCCAGTCACCAGGAAGGCCACGGCCAGTCCAGGTAAAACTGCATGACTGATGGCGTCCCCCATCATGCTCATGCCCCGCAGCACCAGAAAGCATCCCGGCAAAGCCGCCGCGACCGCGCACAACGCCCCCACTACGACGATCCAGGTATCGAAGACGAGCCAGGTCATGTCGCCTCTCCCTTCGCCAACAGAGGATGCGGGCTGTCCGGTAGATCCCTCGTCCCCAGTTTCAATTCCAGCTCCCTCACCAGATCCGGACTCAACACATGCTCGACCGAATCCGCATCCCGGTCCACATGGCTGGGAGCGATGTCCGCATGGGTGATGAGGAAAACTTCCCACAAGCGGTGGTTCCGGGTGATTCGCGCCGCTTCCCCGTAACCGGATTCGGAGAGCCCGACACCATGCCCGTCAAAAGACTCCACGAAACCTTCGCGGCGGGCTCTGCGAATGAGGCGACGCAGATGCGCCTCGTCCCAGGATCGCTTTCCCATAAGGTCTTTGTAGGGGACCGTGTTGTTGGCCGGAGGCCGGGCCTCGTCCAGACTTTCGATGATCTCGTACGTCGCCCGAAGCAGGTGCTGCCGACCGACTTTCCGGTTGAGACGCACACGCTCCAGAATCCGCGGAACGACGCCGCGGGCGACTCCGAACAGCAGGCTGAACAGGAAGATGGCCGCCGCCACCAACACGATAATAGCGCCGGCCGGGAGTTTCCACAGGAGAGCGCTCAAAGATGCACCCAGCCAACCGCTGATCGCTCCGATCAGCCCGGCGAGACCCAGCATCCATCCGACGCTGTTCACCCAGAAACGGGCGGCGGCGGCCGGGATGATCAGAAAAGCGATGATTAAAATCAAACCGACCGCCTGAAGCCCGGCCACCGTGACCAGACTGACGAGAAGCAACATCAACAGGTCAAGGCGATGCACCGGCCAGCCTTGGCTCCCTGCAAAGCCATCATCGAAACAAATGACGAGGAATTCCTTGCGCAAGGCGAGCGAGGCGACGACGGCCAGGGCCGCGACGCTCAAGAGGAGAATCAGGTCGCTATGGATCATGGACGCCGTCTTCCCGTAGATAAAGTTGGTCAACCCGGCCGCACTCGCCCCGGGCATCGACTGAACCATTCCAAAGACGGCCACACCGGCGCCGAAAAACACGCTGAGCACGATCCCCATGGCAGCATCGTCTTTGACTCGGGAGGTATTCCGGATGGCCAAAACGGTCACCACACCGAGGAGCCCTGTGCCGATCGCCCCCGCGAGCAGGCCCGGCAGGTTTTTCCCCGGCAGCCCCAGCCCGACCAGAACAATGAACGCGACTCCGATCCCCGGGAGACAGGCATGGGACAGGGCGTCTCCCATCAGCGAACGCTTCCGCAACAACAGGAAGGTGCCGACCAACCCCGACGCCAGGCCCAATGCCATCGTGCATAAAATGACCAGACGGGTATTGTAATCCTCGAGCGTCAACACATCCCATAACTCCGTCAGGCTCGGGAAGGAGAGTCCCGGCGGATCCGTCGCATCGGCAGCCGTTGTTGCCGGACCGGGCCCTTGCGCTGCAATCCCTGTCGGATGCGAATCCATCACAGTTACACGCTGGTGAGAGCGTGTCCGGCCTCGGCCAGAAGGGTCAGTTTTCCACCGTAGGTCTTTTGCAAGTTTTCTTCGGTAAAGGTTTCGGCTACCGGCCCGGACGCAACGACCCGCATATTGAGGAGAATAACCCAGTCGAAATACTGGGCGACCGTCGAAAGATCATGGTGGACGACGACCACGGTTTTGCCCTGCTCTTTGAGTTCCTTCAAAAGTGATACGATGGCGCGCTCGGTTGCAGCATCAACGGCCCCGAAGGGCTCGTCCATAAAATAGAGCTTTGCATCCTGGGCCAAGGCTCTGGCGAGAAACACTCTTTGCTGCTGCCCGCCGGACAATTGGCTGATCTGACGATGGGCCAGGTGTCCGATCCCGACATGGTCGAGCGCCCGCAGGGCCGATTCCCGGTGTTTCTTCAGCACCGGACGGAACCACCCGATCTTCCCGTATAACCCCATCGTCACCACGTCGAGCGCACTGACCGGGAAGTCCCAATCCACGCTTTCACGCTGCGGCACATACCCCACCAGATTTCGTTGCGCGCGATAAGGCTTCCCGTAGATGCGAACATCCCCGGATGCCTTCGGAATCAAATCCAGGCAGGCCTTCAACAGGGTGCTCTTGCCCGCGCCGTTCGGCCCGATAATGCCGATCAGTTCTCCCTCCGGCAGATCCAGGTCGACATCCCACAAAACCGGTTTGCGTTGGTAGGCAACCGTAAGATCGTGGATGGCGAGCGGCCAGCTCGAAGGATGTTCGGTGATCGTTGCACTCATTCGGTCGCCCGCTTCATTCCTTTTATCGGGATAGCTTGCCATTCAAACCGTCGGCCGGAGCCTCTCCACCGAGAGCAACCGTGATCGCCGTTGCATTGTGATCGATCATACCGATGTAGGTCCCCTCATAGGTGCCGCCGGGACCCATCGCATCCGAAAACAGTTCACCACCGATCACAAGCGAATGCCCCCGCGCCTCCGCTCCCTCGACCAAGGCCCGGATATTCTTGTCGGAGACCGATGACTCCACGAACACCGCCGGGATACCGTTCCGGACGATGAAATCGAGAAGGGCTTCGATATCTTTAACGCCAGCCTCCGATTCGGTGCTGATCCCCTGTATCCCCCGCACTTCCAGTCCATAGGCACGCCCCATGTAGTTGAAAGCGTCGTGGGCGGTAACCAGTACCCGCTGCCCTTGCGGAATCGTGTCGATGATTTCGGTTACATAGGCATCGAGCCTCTCCAACTCCCCGATGTAGGCCGCCGCGTTATCCCGATAATAATCCGCGTTCGCCGGATCGAAATCAGCGAGCGCGTCGGCCACGACCTCCGCCGCCATCATCCAGCCTCCCACATCCATCCAGACGTGAGGATCGTAGTGTTGCGAATCATCGGTGATCACATACTGGCCCTCCTCCAGAATCGTATCCGTTACCGCGTAGACCGGCTTTCCCTTCCGGGCAATCCGGACCAACACATCGGCCATCTTACCCTCCAGCATGAGACCGTTGTAGAACACGATATCGGCCCGACTCAGGGCGACGACATCATTCCGGGTGGGTTTGTAGAGGTGGGGATCGATCCCTTCTCCGATAAGTCCCACCACCTCGGCCTTGTCGCCGGCGATGTTGCGAACCAAGTCGGTGATCATCCCGACGGTCGTCACCGCCTTGAAAGGATAGGAATCCGGGGACGCGCTCAAAACCGACAGCCCGCCGAGACCGAGCAGGATCAACCTGCGGCGAACCGGACCAACAAGATCCGAAAGAAAGAACGGTAGTCTGGAAAATTTCATCATACGTAAACCCAATGCCATCGACACGCCGCATAAATGGGGACCGGAAAAATTCCCGGAAGCCCCTGCACCTAAGAGCAATACAGCTATCGATGTGGATGTAGCATGGGTTACGTTTCGGCCGTGTCAATGGAAATGTTTTATTTGAACCGTTCTATTAAAGTTGACAAGAAGGCAGGGCCTGTGGATTCTTCGGGCATGAAACGACGAAAGCGCAGGAA
>CAZBLJ010000025.1:0-19075 GCA_964492605.1 uncultured Puniceicoccaceae bacterium | reverse complement strand
TCGACGTTCAGCCCCAGTTCGGCGATGGCATTGAAGATCTCGCGAACGATGCCGGCGTGGTCCGCTCCGAGCAGCGAGAGGTTGAAATGGTGGGAGACCGGGCTTTCCTCGTCTCCGCCGAGCGCCACGGTCGTTTCCAGACCGGGAATATTCAGAAGGTCCCGGCGGAGGTCTTCCTGGTCCTCCCCGGCGACGCTCACTTGCAGCAGGCCGACAAATCGGCCCGCAAGGTGGACGAGACGGCTGCGCTCCCAGTTCCCTCCATGGCTGTGAACGAGAGAGGCGATTTCTCCGACGATGCCGGGGCGGTCTTCGCCGCTGACGGTGATGAGTAGAATCGAGGTTTTCACGGGGGGAGACTGCGCGGGAGACGCATCGAAGGCAAACCGCTTCTGGACGGGAGGAGCAATTGGCAGAGGCCTTTCATCCGGCTTTCAATGGGGCGGTTTTCCGCTGGTCTCTTGCGCCGATCTGCCGGAGGATGGGGCCGTGATTCTGAAAGCCGAAAAGGACCGCCTCCGCACCTGGCTTCTCTTCCGGTATTCCCGCTGGTTGATGCGGCGGCGGTTTTTCTCGGTTCGCTTGTATGTGGATCTGGATGCGTTTCAGGAGGCCGCTTCGTTCCCTCTGATCCTCTACGGCAATCATTCCTATTGGTGGGACGGGCTGATGGAGACCTTGATCTTCGACCGGCTCGGACTGGATTATTTCATCATGATGGAGGAGAAGAATCTCCGGAAATTCCGTTATTTCCAGAAGACCGGCGTCTTCGGCGTGGATCTGGATAGCAAGCGGGGCCGAACCGAGGCACTCCTTTACGCGGCCCGCTTGTTGCAGTCGGGGGGGCTGCGACGGACGCTGATTCTCTATCCCCACGCGCGTCTGGTGGAGGATTTTTCCGATTGGCCGGAATTCCAGGGCGGTGTTGCCGGATTGCTCCGCCTGGTGGAAGGCGTCAAAGCCCGTCCTCTGGCGAAGAAAATTCATTCCGGGCGTTAT
Source organism: uncultured Puniceicoccaceae bacterium (assembly GCA_964492605.1). Taxonomy (GTDB): domain Bacteria; phylum Verrucomicrobiota; class Verrucomicrobiia; order Opitutales; family Puniceicoccaceae; genus Puniceicoccus. Next base: position 18,076 of record CAZBLJ010000025.1, on the reverse strand, counting down.
CCCAAGCCCGAGGCGGTGCTGAGGATCGGCACGGAAACGGCGGCGGCGGACCTGGAGACGGCCCTGTCGCGGGAATTCGAGAGAGTCCTGACCGACTTGGCGGAAGACCGGAGTGACGACCGGCAGTGGCTGATTCCGCCGCCGCGAAACTGGCGCGGGCGAACGGATTCGTAGGGGGAGTGGATGAAGGTAGTGCGCGCGGACCGAGGCACCGCGCCGAAAACGTCAGGGGGCGTGCTCGTAGCCGGGGATCCGGCCCTCGTCCACTTCGATCATGTCGGCGAAGGAGAGAAGATCGGTCCGGTCGGCCAGTCCCATGCTTTCCTTGACCTCCTCGAGGCGCTCGCGGCCCATCTCGCTCATGCCCATTTGAACCACCTTCCGGTTCCAGACGTGGACCTTCAGGTCGTCGGGAAAAAGGTCGAGGAGCTTCTGGTCGCGTTCCTGCGCCGTCTCGGAGGTCCGAACGATTTCAACGACCTCATCCGGATCGACTCCCAGGTGGAGGCAGAGGAATCCGTCGAACCCTTTCCGGAAATTTCGCTGATAGGATTTGGGTAGTTCTCCCGCCAGGTGTTTTTCGGCTTTGGCCAGGAAACGCGGCAGGTGGAGGAGTCCGCACGGATGCGGGATGTAGGGGGAGGGGAGATCCGGGAGGATCTCGCCGGTGGGTCCGGGAGATTTTTCGGTCATGGGACTGTGGTGTTCGTTGCGAAGGGTGGTCCGCATCCGTTTTCGGGGCCGGTCGATCTAGAGCGACCGGACCGCCGCAACCACGTTGTCGGCCGTCATGCCGAGTTTTTCCATGACCTCGCCTCCCGGCGCGCTGATACCGAAGCGGTCGATTCCGACGATCTTGCCGTCCATGCCGACATACTTGTACCATGGCTGGGAAACGCCCGCTTCGATGGAGACCCGCTTCCGGCAGGACGAGGGGAGGACTTCCTCTTGATAGGATTTGTCTTCCCGGTCGAAAATTTCCATCGACGGCATCGAGACGACGCGAACTCCCGCCCCGAGTTTCTCGGCCGCGGCCACCGCGTGCTGAACCTCGCTGCCCGAGGCGATCAGGATCGTTTCCAGTGCCTCCGACTCCTTTTTGAGGATGTAGGCTCCACGGAGGGTACCTTCGCGTTTGGCTTTGGCGTCCAGCGGCAGCGACGGAACTCCCTGCCGGGTCAGAATGAGGCCGGTCGGTCCTTCGCGACGATGAATGGCCGAGATAACGGCACCCACGGCTTCCTCCGCATCCGCCGGTCGGATGACGTCGAGGTTCGGGATGGCCCGGAGGGCTGCATTGATCTCCACCGGTTGGTGGGTGGGGCCGTCCTCGCCGACTCCAATGCTGTCGTGCGTCCAGACGTGGAAGTTGTGCAGGTGGGACAAGGCCGAGAGGCGAACGGACGGGCGCATGTAATCCGCGAAGGTGGCGAAGGTCGCTCCGCTGGCGAGGAAGATGCCGTCATAGGCAATCCCGTTTACGATGGCCCCCATGCCGTGTTCGCGAATGCCGAATCGGATGTTGCGTCCGGTATGGTTTTCGGCGGTGAAATCGCCGAGATCGTCGAGATAGTTTTTCGTCGAGCCGTGGAGATCCGCGCTGCCGCAAATCAGGCCGGGCACTTTAGCGGCCATGGCGTTGAGGATCTTCCCTCCCGAGGCACGGGTGGCGACGGCCTTCCCGGTGTCGAACTCCGGGACCGCATCCATCAATTCTTCGACCGAGGGGTATTTGCCGTCGATGCCGGCTTCCAGCTCGTCCGCAAGGTCCGGGTTGGCGGACTTCCAGTCCTCGAAAAGCTTCTTCCACTCCGCGTGGACGGCGGCTTTCTCTTCCGCTTTTTTGGCGAAAAACGCCCTCACTTCATCGGAAACATAGAAGGTCTCGTCCGGCAGTCCCAGACCTTTGCGGGCCGACTCCGCGAATTTGGCACCGCCTTCGCCGTGGGCCTTGGCGGTTCCTTCGACTTCCGGGATGCCTTTGCCGATGAGCGACTTGCAGCTGATGAACTTGGGGTGGCCGTTGCGGGAGGCTTTGGCTTTTTCGAACACGTCGGCGAAGGCCTGCATGTCCTGGGCGTCGACTTCGTAGGTTTCGAAACCGTAGGCTTCGTAGCGCTTCCGGGTGTCCTCGCTCTGGGTTTCGGCGGCCATCGCATCGAGGGTGACGCGGTTGTCGTCGTAGAGAAGAATCAGGTTATCGAGCCCGAAGTGGCCGGCAAAGGCCGAGGCTTCCGCAGAGATCCCCTCCTGGAGGCAGCCGTCCCCGGCCAGGCAAACGATATTCTGATCGAAAATCTTATGGTCGGCGGTGTTGTAGCGGGCGGCGGCCATTTTCCCGGAGACGGCCAGGCCGACTGCGTTGCCAACGCCCTGTCCGAGGGGGCCGGTCGTGCATTCGACGCCGGGAGTGTCTCCGTATTCCGGGTGGCCGGGCGTCATGCTGCCCATTTGGCGGAAATTGCGGATCTCGTCCAGTGGGAGGTCGTAGCCGCTCAGGTGCAGCCATGCGTAGAGAAACATGCTCCCGTGGCCCGCCGAGAGGACAAAACGGTCCCGGTTCAGCCAGCGGGGCGTTTTCGGATCGAAGGAAAGCCCTTCGCTAAACAGGTAGGCGCCGATCTCGGCCGCACCGAGCGGGAGACCGAGGTGGCCCGAGCTGCATGCGTGGACGGCGTCGATGGCAAGGCCGCGGGCCTGGATTGCTGCGGTAGAGAGGATGTCGTGGTCAACAGGCATAATGTTTCGTTGTGTAACGCCCTCCAGCAAGGCGGAGGAAGGGCAGGGGAGCAACCCTTCTTTGAGAGACCCGGCGTTCCTGTGACGGAAATGACTCATGCCGTTCCCGCTGGAGGGGTCCGGATGAGCCGGGGGAATGAATCAATTCAACTCCGGATCCTCCGGCGGAGCCGGGAAGCCCAGGTCGTCGAACAGGTCGATCGGGCCGCCGGATTCCGCCTGCGTCTCGGCCAGAATGTCCCACAGCTCGGTACTTTCCTCGCGGTCGAGAATCTCGGAAGCAATGGGTTTGGTGGTCCAGGCGTTTTCGTTCAACTCGGACTCGAGCTGCCCGGCGCTCCAGCCGGCGTACCCCAGATAGCCGCGCACGGTAACTTCCTCGCCGCTTTCAATGAGTTCCATCGCATGTTCGCTGGAGATCCCGAAAAACATCTTGTGGGAGTTTTCGTTCGCATCCCATTTCCATGCGGTGAGGATGAGTTGGCCGTTGTCGACCGGACCGCCCTGGAAGATGCGGATGTTGGCCAGCTTGTCGAAGGCTTGGTCCGGGTAGAGTTCCCCGAGGGTCTTCCCGGTCGGACGATTCAGGATAACGCCCAGAGCCCCGCTGTCGGTCGAATGGACCGGCAGGAGGATGACCGTCTTTTCGAAGTTCGGATCATGCAGCCCGGGGTTGGCGACGAGCAATGATCCGGATAGACCTGTGAGACTCTGAAATCTAGGTGATCCTTGCATGGTTCTCCAAATTCTCGAGCAGAATGCCCGCTTCTTCAAGGATTTCCGTGACCAACGGGTCGTTTCTGTAATCGCGGTAGAATTTGATTTTCCGGATCCCGGAGGAGGCGAGGATCTTGGCGCAATTCAGACAGGGGAAATGCGTAATGTAAGCGGTGGCTCCCTGCACCGGGATGCCGCGCCGGGCCGCATCGGCGATCGCGTTTTGCTCGGCGTGGACCGTTCCTTGCTCGTGCCCCTCTCTCACCCGGGACAGGTGGGGAGACCCCGGGAGGAAACCGTTGTATCCGGCTGCAATGATTCGATTGGGGTGATCCCCTGCGGAAACCAGCACGCAGCCGACATTGAGGCGACCGCAGGCGGACCGGCTGGAGATGAGGAAGGCGGTCGCCATGAAATACTCGTCCCAGCTGGGCCGGGAACCGTGGGAGGTGATGTGCTCGACAATGCCCGCCAGAAAAGTTCCGTCGACCTCGGGAGTCGCCGTGGGAGGGGTGTCGCGAATCGGCATTCGGTCAAAGTGGCCGGGTCCCGCTTCTCTCTCAAGTCGGAATCGATCTTTTTCGTCGTCAGTCGAAGATTCGTCCGTCCCGCTTCATCTGATCCAGCACACTCTCGAAGCCGAGGGAGGGTTCCCGGGCAGCCTCGGGCTCGACTGTCGCTGGCGACGTTTCGTGGGTGGGTTGCTGGATCTTCGGCGCCGGATTCCGCGCCAGGGAATCCCTCACCGCTTCATTGATGAGATCCGAGACGGTCCGGGAGGTTTCGGCCGCTTTAAATTTGAGGGATTTGTGGAGATCCTCGTCCAGGTAAACGGTCACACGCTTCATAAAAGACGTTAAAACGTTAAAATGTTAAAACGTCAAACAAATAGAAAGCAGGCCGATCCCTCCGGTGTCCGCCGTTTACGGTGACCCATTCGACGGATCGAAGGCGTGTCCTGTTCGGGTTTGCTTTCGGGGCCGATTCGGTTCCGGATGGAAGGCTTATGGAACCGGTGCGATTTCCGGGCCGACTGAAGCGGCTTTCCGGGGTGGTCCCGGCCGCCCGAGCCTGGGTGGCCGCGGAGTGGTTGTGCGCGCTGCCGGAGTCGCCGTCCGTATCTTTCTTCCTGAGTGGAAGCATGCGGGAGGCGGGGGAGAGAGCGATGGAGGTCGCCTTTTTCCGGGATCGGTTGGAAAAGCAATGGCGGCTCCTGCCGTTTCCGCCTCTCCCGGAACCTTCGGGACGGGGGGATGGTGCCCGGATGGAGGCGGAGTGGGACCGGGCCACGGTTCTGGCGGCCCTCCTGGAGGAGGATGCGACGGAACCGGTCGTGGTTTTCACCACTCCCGAGGCGCTGCTCGAGCCGGTGACCGCTCCCGACGTGCTGCGGCGCAAGCGGATCCTCCTTCGGGAAGGAGGACGGATCGACCTCGGGGAACTGTCTCGCCGACTCGCGGAGGAGTTGGGCTATGACAACGAGCCGGTCTGCGAGCGGCCGGGCGAGTTCGCGGTGAGGGGAAATCTTCTGGATGTGTATCCGGTCAGCGGGGACCGGCCCGTGCGGATCGATTTTTTCGGCGATGAAATCGAATCCCTGCGGCCCTTCGATCCGACGACCCAGCTTTCGGAAGGGAGCTGTGCGGAGATTTCGGTGGGGCCGGTTCTTTCCGGGGAGGGGACGCCGGACGGTTCTCTCGCGGAGTATCTTCATCGGCGGGTCGGCTGGGTCCTCGAGGAGCCGGAGGATCTGCGGCGCGATTTTCCCCTGGCTTTCGAAAAGCCGGAGAAGCGGGAGATCCGCAGCCGCTCTCTGGCGGATCTGTTCGAGAGGCCCGTAGGTGAGGAGGATTCCGGATTGCTGGTCTCGGAAGTCGAGTGCCGCTTGCCGCTGGCGGAGGCCGTTCCCGACGAGACCGTGGTCACGCGCGACCCCGAAACGCTGCGGGAGGGCTTGTCCGCCGGATTGATCGGGGCCGACCGTGTGGTTCAGGAGGAATCGGCGCGGATGGAGTTTCTGAGACGGTTGGCGCGGATGCAGCGGGAGGGCGCGCGGATCACCATCGTCCTGCCGGGAGAGAGCGAGGAGAAACGTCTGCGGGAATGGATGGGGGAGGACGAAGGCCTGGGCGGATTCGAGCCCGAGTTCTTGCAGGGCGGTCTGCGCCGCGGGGTCTGGCGGGAAGGCGAGGGGGGCTCCGGGTTATACGTGACGGACCGGGAGCTTTTCGGAAGGAAGCGGACCCGGTTGGACCGGCTTTCCGGACGGGCGTTGCCGGGACGAAACGCGGTCGACGGGCTGCTTGATTTTTCGGAGATCGTGGACGGCGACACCATCGTCCACCTTTCGCACGGAATCTGTCTGTATCGGGGAATCCGGACGGTCGAGATTGGCGGGGAGAATCGGGAGGTGATCGCGCTGGAATTCGCCGAGGGGATCCGGGTGTCTCTTCCGCTTTCGGAGGCGCATTTGTTGTCCCGCTATGTCGGGCTGAGCAAAACGGTTCCGAAGCTGGGGAAGCCGGGATCGGGCATCTGGGAGAAGGCGCGGCGGTCCGCGGAGGACTCGACTCTGGACCTGGCGGCGCAGTTGCTCGAGATACAGGCCAAACGCCAAACCGTTCCGGGACACCCGTTTGCACCGGATTCGCCGTGGCAGCGTGATTTCGAGAGTGCTTTTCCTCACCGGGAAACGGCGGATCAGACGACGGCCATCGACGAGACGAAGGAGGACATGGAGAAGCCGCGTCCGATGGACCGGCTCCTGTGCGGGGATGTGGGATTCGGAAAGACGGAGGTGGCGGTGCGGGCCATTTTCAAGGCGGTGATGGACGGCAAGCAAGCGGCCTTGCTCGTGCCGACGACGGTGTTGTGCCAGCAACATTTCCAGACCTTGCTGGAGCGATTCGCGGATTATCCGGTCAGCGTTGAAATGTTGAGCCGCTTCCGCAGTGCCGGGGAGCAGCGCGAAATCCGGGAACAGTTGAGGGAGGGCAGAATCGATGTGGTGGTCGGAACCCACAGTCTGCTCGGCCGGGAGGTTCGCTTCAAGGAATTGGGTTTGCTGGTTATCGACGAGGAGCATCGTTTCGGCGTCAAGCAGAAGGAGACGCTGAAGCGGATGCGTACCCACGTCGACGTGCTCTCGATGAGCGCGACCCCGATTCCGCGGACCTTGTACCTTGCGCTGGCCGGGGCCCGCGACCTGAGCGTGATCGAAACGCCGCCGCGGGACCGTCTTCCGGTGGAGACCTACGTGCGACCGTATTCGGAGGAGATCATCCGGTCGGCGGTGGACCGGGAGATCGGGCGGGGCGGGCAGGTGTTTTATCTCCACAACCGGGTGCAGACGATTCGGGCGGTGGAGGGCCGCCTGCGGGAGATGTTTCCACGGCTGCGCATAGCGGTCGGTCACGGCCAGATGGACGAGGGCGATCTGGAGCAGGTCATGACGGATTTCGTCGCGGGGCGATACGACCTTCTGCTTTGCACCACCATCATCGAATCGGGACTCGACATCCCGAACAGCAATACCTTGATCATCGAAGGGGCGGATCGGTTCGGACTGTCGCAGTTGTACCAGCTGCGCGGGCGGGTGGGCCGTTTCAACCGGCAAGCCTATGCCTACCTGCTTCTGCACCGTCACACCGGGCTTCTCGACACCGCGCGGAAACGTTTGTCGGCCATCCGCCAATACAACCAGCTGGGCGCGGGCTACCGCATCGCCATGCGGGATCTCGAGTTGCGCGGTGCCGGAAACCTGATCGGCTCCGAGCAAAGCGGGCAGATCGCCGGGGTGGGCTTCGATCTCTATTGCCAGCTGTTGCGGCAGAGCATCGCCCGGCTGAAAGGGGAGGCGACCGCCACCCACGTGCGGGCCGAAGTGCGGCTGGATTTCGTGCGGCGCGGGATGGGTGCCCGGCGGCGGAGAGGCGATAAGGACGCACGGTTCGAGGTCTTCCGGCAAGCGAAGGCGGAGGAAGGGCGGATCGCTGCGACCGATGCGGAGATTCCGGGAGACTATATCCCGGAGTCCCGCATACGGGTGGACCTTTACCGGCGGCTCGGGTTGGTGGCCACGCGGGAGGAGATGGATCGATTGGAGGCGGAGATTGCGGATCGGTTCGGGCCGCCGCCCCATCCGGTGAAAGTCCTTCTTCTGGTGACCCGGATCCGGTTGGAGGCGGAGTACTGTGGGATCGGTCTCGTGGAAACTGAAGGGGCGTTGCTGCGCCTGAGAAAAGCCGGGACCGAGACGGAATTCGTTCGGAGGGGCACCCGTTTTCCCCGCTTGACCCGGAAAAAGCCGCTTTCCAGATTGAAAGAAATCCTTGATACTCTTCGGTCTACAGGTCCCAAATGACGTTTTCACGATTCCTTACAATTCTTGCTGTCTCTCTCGGGGCGGGCGTTTCGCTATACCGGGCCGGGGGTCAGACCGTGATCGAAGAGCATTGGGCACCCGATCGTCCCAATGCGATCGCGGCCAAAGTCGAAGGGCAGATCATCACCTTCGAGGAGGTGCGGCGGGAAATGGCACCGCTACTGAGTTCGGTCTATCGGAGTTCGGCGACCGAAGAGGACTTGCAGCGGAACATCCAGCGCTTGCAGCGGGACGTACTGCAGAACCTTGTCGACAGGATTTTGATCGTGGAGGATTTTAAATCGAAGGATATGACGATCCCGAAATCCTACCTGGAGGGGGAGTTCAACGATGTGATCCAGAACGATTTCAACGGGGAGCGGGATCGGTTTCTGGCCTACCTGAGAAGCCAGGACAAGACGGTGCGCGATTTTCGGGAAGAGCTGGAAGACAAGATCATCGTGCAATCGATGCAGATGAGGATGCGTCGGAATCAGGCGGAGATCAGTCCGGAGATGATCCGGGAGTTCTACGAGGAGAACAAGAATCAGTTTCTCCGCGACAAGGAGGTCCTCCTGTATCAGATCACCCTGAGCCCCGGAGACGACTCGCTGAGCGTGGAGGAAAAGAAGGCACAGGTGGAAGCCGCGCTGGAGGAGGGGCGGCCCTTTCCGGAGGTTGCCCGGGAATACAGCGACGACGGACTCGCCCGGAGCGGCGGTAAGTTCGGATGGACCGAGGAAGGCGAATTACGGCCCGAACTGGCCCGCGTGGTTTTCGCTCTGGAGCAAGGGGAAGTGACCGACGCGGTGCCGTTCCGGGAAAGCGTTTTGTATTTTTACGCGGAGGAGGTGCGCGAGCCGGGCCCGCAACCCCTCTCCGAGGTTCGCGATACGATCGAAAAGATTCTCTCCGACCGGATCTCCCGGGAAGCGCAGGAGCGCTGGTTGCAGCGCCTGCGGGAAAAAGCCTACATTGAGTATTTTATCTAGGCTCCACGAATGGCCGCCCGAATGGATATGGGTGGCGCTTCTGATTTTCGCCTTCGGTGCGATTCTCCTGCTGCACCGGGTGTTCGGTCCGGCCGGCCTCTATGCGTACATGGTCGTGGCGATCATCGGTGGAAACCTGCATGTGCTGAAACTGACGCAGTTTTCGGTCTTTCCCGACCCGGTCGCCCTCGGGACGATCCTCTTCTCGACGACATTTCTCTGCACCGATATCCTGGCGGAATACCACGGTGCCCGGGCGGCGCGGCGCGGTGTGTTTCTCGGCTTCGCGGGACTGATTCTATTCAATGTCTTTCTTTTCGCGGCGCTCGCGTTTCGACCGCTCGACCCCTCGGACGGGGCGCTGGGGGAGTCGGCCGCCGAAATGCAGGGCCACCTTGAGGCCGTGTTTCTCCCCGCTCCGGGCATCCTGGTCGCCAGCCTGGCCGCCTATCTCGTGAGTCAATTCAACGACATCTGGGTCTTCAGCCGGTTGAAGAGCGCGACCCGGGGACGTTATCTCTGGTTGCGCAACAACCTGTCGACCTGGGTTTCCGCGCTCGTCGACAATGCCGTCTTCAGTGTCCTGGCCTTCGTGGTTTTCGCGGTGGATCCGGTTCCGTGGAAGCCCCTGTTGTTTACGTACATCCTCGGCACCTACGGGCTAAGAGTCGTCGTTGCCTTGCTTGACAGCCCGATCGTTTATCTGGCCCGACCCCGGAAATGAGCGACTCGTCTTCATTCGGTTTCGAAATCTCCGCCCGAGACGGGAGAACGATGGCACGCACCGGGATCCTGTCGACGCCGCACGGCCGGATCGAGACCCCGAATTTCATTTTCTGCGCGACGAAAGCGGCCATCAAAGGGGCGTCGATCGATCAGGTGGCCGATGCGGGAGCCGGAATCATTCTGGCGAACACCTATCATTTGTTGCTTCAGCCGGGTCCGGAAATCGTGGCCCGGCATGGAGGCCTTCACCGGATGATGGGCTGGCAGGGCCCGATGCTGACCGACTCCGGCGGCTTTCAGATCTTCAGCATCGGCCACGGCTGGATCGCCGACGAGATCAAAGGCCGGCGGCGGATCGGCGAAAAGGGGCCGGGCGTGAAAATCACCGAGGAAGGCGCCCGGTTTCGCGCTTATACGGACGGGAGGGAGATTCTCCTGACACCGGAGTCTTCGATCGGGGCGCAACGGCTGCTCGGAGCGGATCTGATCGTGGTTCTGGACGAGTGCACGCCCTTTCATGTGGATCGGGAGTACACGGCCCGTTCGATGGAACGGAGTCACCGCTGGGCGGTTCGCAGCCGCCGGGAGTTCGAACGGGGCGACGACGGACGGCAGGCGCTTTACGGCATCGTCCAGGGCGGCGTCTACGAGGACCTGCGGCGGGCCAGCGCGGAATTCGTGGCGGGGGAAGAGTTTTTCGGTCAGGCCATAGGGGGTTCGCTCGGGGCGGACAAGCAACAGATGCGGGAGGTGGCGCAAATGGCCCGGCGGCACCTGCGGGACGACCGCCCGACCCACCTGCTCGGGATTGGAGGCCTGAAAGACCTGTGGGAGGGTGCGGCCCTGGGGATCGACACCTTCGACTGCGTGCACCCGACCCGTCTCGCCCGGCACGGCGGCGCTCTTTGTCGACCTTGGGAGAATGACGGCAGGGAACACCTGAACCTGCGGAACGCGCGGTTCAAAGAGGATTTGACGCCGCTGGACGAGCGACTGCCCTGCACGGCCTCCCGCAACTACTCGCGCGCCTATATCCACCACCTGCTCAAGGCGGGCGAATTACTTGCGGGGCAGCTACTCGCCCTGCACAACATCGCCTTCATGTCCGCGATGGCGGAAGAGATCCGTTCCTCGATCCGGGAGGACCGGTTCGCGGAGGCATATCGGCTCTGGACCGGGAGGTAGCCTCTTTCGACGGTGTTGACTTCCGTCTTGCAAAAAGGGAAGCGGGAAGAGAGATTGTCGGGCGTGTCGAGTGCTGGAACAAAAGCGGCAAGTGTCGAGGGGGCGGTTTCGGCCGCCGAGAGGGCGGATTCCGACGCGCGTCTGGTCGAACGGGTGCGCGCGGGAAATCTGGCCGCTTTCGACGTGCTGGTGCACAAGTACAAGCAGCGCATCTTCGCCATTGTTTACAACATGACGTCCAATCGCGAGGACGCGGCCGACCTGACCCAGGAGTGCTTCATCAAGGCGTTTCGGTCCCTCGACAAATTTAAAGGCCGTTCGCAGTTCTTCACCTGGCTCTATCGGATAGCGGTCAACGGCACGCTCAGTCACCTCAAAAGGAATAAATTTCGCCGCTATTTCAGCTTCGAGAACATGAACGAGGAAGGAATCGGCCCGGATCTGGCCGAGGCGTTTTCCTCCAAAGCGCGAACCGAGAGGCCCGTTCTCCTGAACGAACTGCAGGAAAAATTGAACGAAGCGCTTCAATCGCTGTCTCCCAAACATAGAACTGTGGTGGTTTTATTTGAAATCGAAGGCTTAGGCCATGAGGAGATCGCGGAGGTCTTGCAGACGTCCGTCGGGACGGTGCGATCCCGTTTGCATTACGCGAAGCGGGAACTCCAGGCATCTCTTCAGGCCTATCTGGGATAGACGGAGACGAATGTCGGAGAAAAAACGGAATACGGAGAAACTGACTCTCGAGGACTTGCTCCGCCTGAAACGGGCCGAGCAGCCGGACGAAATGTTTTGGTCCAGGTTCGACCGCGAACTGGAGAAGAAGATCGTTCGGTCGGTTGTGTCCCGGGAGCCGCGGGCTTATGCGGGACTTCGCTGGGTCAAAGCCCATGCGGGGCTCTCCGCGGGAATCGCGTGCTCGGTTCTGGTTCTAGGTTTCTTGCTGGCGGGCGTGGATCGCCCGACGGAGGTTCAGCCGTCGCTTCAGAAAGCGGAGGCGGTCGTGCCGAAAGCCGAAATCTCCAAGACTGCGAACGCCGTCCCGACCCGGCCCAGGATTCATGCGCCGACTTTGTCCGATTCGCAAAACGATTTCGTGATCGAAGTTCTTTCGAGCGGGGGTGGGGTTTCGTCCGGTGCGAACCTGACCTTTTCCGGGAAAGATGCGGAATCCGGCGGGGCGTATTATGTGGCCGACCAGCTCTCGTCTGCGGACCAAGGCTGGTCCGGTGAACGGTTGCCCTTTTGAAAAGCCGACCGAGATTCTCCCGGCGGTTGAGAGAGATCGCCGTTTGTACAAATGAGTAGATCAATTCCAGGGTTCCTGATGATCGCCGCGGTTTTCGGGATCTCCCCGGCTTCGGCTTCGGCTGCGGGTTCGGGGGAAGCGCTTGCCTTGGAACGGCGCTTGACGGCCGTCTTCTCGGAAACCGCCGAAAAGGTGGTCCGGATCAAGGCCGCTTATGAGAACGGCGGCGAAGGGGGACAGCTCTCGCTTCGGGTCGGGACGGGGTTTTTCGTCAGTGCGGACGGCCTTCTCCTGGCAAATGCCAGCGTGACGGAAGGTGCCAGGCAGATCTATGTGGAGCAGGGAGATTCGACGTTCGAAGCACAGCTGGTCGGTTCCGATTCGGAAAGTAATATCGCCCTTCTCCGAGTGTCCGGGCAAGAAGAAGGCCGGTTTTCATTCATTCCGGTGGACGAGCAGCCTTACCCGCGCGTCGGATCTCTGCTGATATCCATCGGCTGTGCGCTCGAGTTCGATCCGGCCCCGCGCCTGGGGATGGTCAGTGGAGTCGACTCGAATTTCGGGCAAAGGGTATTTCCCACCGCTTACGTGCGCACGACCATCCCGGCCAACCCGGGAGAGGGAGGAGCGCCGGTGATTGATTTGAACGGAAGGTTTCTCGGAATGATCGTGGCCTCTCTTCCGGAGGTAAGCGCTTCGTATGTGATCCCGGCAAACGCGATCGGACGGGTCCGCGACGATTTGCTTCTGGCGGGAGAAGTCCAATACGGGTGGATTGGCCTGGAAGTGGAAAGCCGTCCGCGCAGGACCGGGGACGATGCGCCTTTGGTGGTAACCCTGATATCCGAAGACGGGCCGGCCGATCTCGCGGGAATGCGGGAGGGGGACCGGATCGTGTCGATCGATGGCGATCCCATGACGGGGATCAACTCGATGCGGCAGCGTTTTTTCCTGACCCGGGTGGGCCAGTTCCTTAATCTGACGGTCGAGCGCGAGGGCGAGCCGGTCGATCTATCGCTGCGGGTGGGTCCGCTGCCGGAGGACAACTAACCCGAGAGCGATCTACTCCTCTTCATCCTCAAAAACAACGGCCTGCTCTTCGGATGCGGCGGATCCCTCCGTGTCGGCCTCCCCGTCGACCGACTCGATGGCGAACTCTCCGACGAGATCCGAAAGCGAGACGGCTTCCACGACATCTGCCGGATCTTCCGTGGAGAACAGACCGGAGTCGAAATCCTCGGACTGCGGCGAAAAGCTGCTGGCCCCGGTGTCTTCGTTCTCCGGCTTGGGATCCTGGCCGGAGGAGGAGTCATGGCTTTCCGTCAACATCTCGTTGGCCCGCCGGATCAGACTGGCATCGGGGAGACCGTCCCGATCTTTGGTCTGCGGCTCTTCGGCGGTTTTTTCCGGCTCCGGATCGCTTTCCAGGGAGGCATAGGAAACCATGAACGCGATGACGGCGAGGACGAGGACACAGACCAGCGGGCCGATGCGGGAACCTTCCTCGGGTTCGATTTCCCGATTCTCGAAGGAGATTTCGCCGGGATCGAGGCGCTTGCGTCGACGTTCCTGCGGGCCGGAGTCCGCCTCTGCAGCAGATAGATCCACTTCGGTTCTGCCTCTCGGAGCCGAGGGTGCCGCCCGATGGAGATCGCTCTCGGTGATCCGGGAAAGGTCGCGAAGCAGAAGACGGCGGAGCGGACCGTAGGGCTCCGCTTCACCCTGCTTGGCGGGGTAGTCTTCAAGAAACTCCTCGACGAGTTCGATGAAGAGATCTCTACGCTCTCTTTTCCGCTGCAGTTCTTCGGTGATCCATGCGATTTCGGTCGGGCTGGTGTTTCCGTCGAAAAGCTGTTCGACCAAATCTCTGAACTTTCTTTCGATCATGGGTGGGGAACTTACGAATGTTTCACAATATTGCCTGAGAGGCAATGATCGATTCCCGCTTTTCCCTTACGCTGGCACGGATTTTTTTTAGCCTGATTTTCCGGAATTCCGCGTCATGACTCGGCGAAGCTCATACGGCGAAACGGATACCGCAGGAGTCTCCGGCCAAGCCAACTTCGCCCGCCCATCTGTCAACAAATATAGAACTGTTCTATTTTATTGCTCTAAAAAACGACTTATCCGTCCAGGCTATCCGGGCTACGACGGTCACGAGCCGGAGGTCCCCGAAACGGCGGCCGTCGAAGCGAATCTACGGAGGTCCCCGCTCCCCGCCCAAAAAGGCGAACGCTCCACTGGAACCCAAATAAAAATACCGTGCTTACGCTGGAAACCGCTCGCGAAAAGCTACGGAGAGTTGGTCCTTTACTGCGTCGAGGTCCGGCGCGAGGGCCAGTTCCGCTTGGAGAGAGGTGACCGATCCGTCGGTGATTCCGCACGGAACGATTCCGCTGAAGTGGCTTAGCTCGGTGGAGACGTTCAGCGCGAATCCGTGAAACGAAACCCAGTGCCTGGCGGCCATTCCGATCGCTGCGATTTTCCTGTTCTCGATCCAAACCCCAGTCATTCCCTGGCGACGTCCGGCGGCCAGGCCATACTGGCCGACGAGGTCGATCAGCATGTCTTCTACCGTTCTCAAAAGGCGGTGGAGATCCCTCGATCGAGACAGGTCTGTAATCAGATATCCGGTGATCTGTCCGGGACCGTGATAGGTGATGTCTCCCCCGCGGTTGGTTTCAACGACCTCGATCCCTTGTTCTCTGAGGAATCGTTCGTCCGCGATCAGGTGGTTCGAAGCCCCTTTTCGTTTTCCCACCGTGTACACCGGATAGTGTTCCGTCAGCACGAGCGTGTCTGTGCGTTCTCCGCAGCGTCGTTGTTCTACGAAAGAAAGTTGGCGCGAGAGCGCTTCGGCGTATCGGGTGCGTCCCCAGTCGTCGACGATGGCCATGGAAGGAGATTGCACGAGATTCGGGGATTTTCCAACAGGCTTCCGTGTCTACCTACGAGCCGACCTGGGAACTCTGGCGAATAACCAGGAGGACAAAGCCACCGATTAGAAAGAAGCAAACGGCCATTTTGATGGCCATGGCAAGAAGAGCGCCCAGAAAAGTTCCCCAACCAGCCCGTCCCGCGTCACCCAGGCCGCGTCCCCCCAGCATCTCGCCGAGAATGGCGCCGACGACCGGGCCAATGAAAATCCAGAGAAGAGGAGGAGGCAGAAAGATCCCGATCAGGCCCCCGACCACCGCGCCGAGTGCGCCTTTCCAACTGGCACCGTACTTCTTCGCTCCCGCTACCGAAAGCAAAACGTCGAGGAGAAGGCTGAAAAGGGTGATTCCCAGCGCAATCCCGAGAAACAGGTTCCCCGGACCGTGCTCCGGCACCCAAATCTGGAAAATCGCGATTCCGGCAAAAACCAGAACCTGTCCGGGGAAGACGGGGAGAAGGGTGAGGACCAGCCCGGCCAGAAAAAGAAGGACGGTAATCGAAAGAGGAATCCAGATGCCGAAATCCACGGTCGGGGTATATTCGTCCTGGTGAGACTCACGGGGATTAACTGCCGTCGTCGACGGCGTCGGCTGCACGTTGCGCATCGTCGTCGCCTCTTTCGGCGGAAACGTTTTCCTTGAATTCGGGTTCTTTCCGGAGTTCCATCTTCTTGGGATCCGGCGGAAAGGTTCCGCTTTCCAGCCATTCCTTGGCGGCCGTTTCGAAGGCTGCGTGCCGCTTCTGGCTTTCTTTTCGCCAAGTGGCCTGCCGGGTGTTGCCGGAGCCGGCGGAGAGGGCTCCCTGGACTCCAGACGTCGCAGCGCCGGTCGAATCCGCTACCGCGGTTCCGGCCGTCTTTACGGTTCCGACGGTGGCTTCTTGAAGGCCTTTCCCGGCTTCTTTCAAGTCGCCTTTGAGCAAGCCTTTTCCGGTGTTGAGGAGGCCCTTGCCGAATCCGAGAACGGTGTCGCCGGCACCCTTGGCAAGTTTGCCGGCGGCGTCGGCCGCCCCGGTCATGATCTCGATGCCACCGCCAATCGCATTTCCCGCGAGATTCTGGACGAGATTCAACGGCCGTCCCATGACGTTTAACAGCATCTCGGAACCACTGATCGTCGGGTTGTCGGGCGTGCCTGCGACGGTGAGGGAGGTGTGCGTGCCGTTGTTGCTCACGATGACGGCCTTCCCTTCAAGTTGGTCGGGAGAAACGAACCACCGGACCGTCAAATCGAACCCGCTCCCTCCAATGGCCGTCTGGGTTCCATTGGGAACCAACGTACCGAGAGTCGCCAGTTCGAGTCCGGTCAGTTGGACCTGGCCGGCCGTGACCGGAATACCGTCGCCAATGACACTGGATTTCGCGACACCTGCGAAGTTGGCGGGTGCCATATCTTCTTGGGCTTGCTGCACTTGAAAGCCGAGTTCTGCGGTGAGAACTTTTTCTTGGTCCTCGGGGAGAAGGGAAGAGGGGTCAAAGATGAGGTCTTTGGTCTTGGTATAAAACTTTATGACCTGAAGATCGACTGGCTTGCCGTCCACCGGCGCGTCCTTGTAGTGCAGGGAAAAGGTGTCGATTTCAAAGTCGGCTATGACAATCGGATCCGTCGGTGAAGCATCGGCCTCTTTGGACTCGTTCTCCTTCGTCTCCTCGCTGGAAGCCGTTGGGTTGTCGGCGGTCTGTGTCTCTTGGTCCGTACTTCCGGTCGGGCTGTCGGCGGGTTTTGCCAAGGCGGTGACGAAATACTCGATGTCGGCGTTCGAGAGCTTGACCGACTCGAGTTTCACACCCGGAGAAAGACTTTCAACGGCGTTTCCGGGATTCACGGAGATTCCCTTCGAGAGAAAGTCGAAGTTCTTCAGTGTGTAGGACTGCTTTTTCGATGGGTTCGACTCATCCAGATAACTTCCAGAAAAATTGCCCAGAGAAATCTCGGCGATTTGGACGGCTTGACCTCCATCGCCTTTCGCCGGTGCCGAACTCGGGTCGATCTCGTTGGCGAAGCTGCCATCTGGGTTTCGCTTGAAATTCATGTTGGAGCCGATCACGGCGATCTCCCGAATCCGAACGTCTTCAAGGTTTGCCTTTGCATCGAGCGGTTTCCCTTCAACGGGCTTCTCGTTGAAATGGAACGAGAAATTTTTGATCTCGAGAGAAGAAATGAAAATGGGGTCGGACGAAGCCGCCGTTGGTTGATCTTCATCGGCGGTTTTTGCTTCTTCGGCGGTCGCGCTGTCAGGGGATTCCGCAGTGCCGTTCCCCGGCTTTTCGAGAGCGGTGACCGAGTACGCGATAGCGGCGTCCGATAACTGGACTGATTCAAGGTTCACACCCGGAGAAAGGGCTTGCGCTGCCCCCCCGGGATTCAGCGAAATACCCGTGGTAAGCATGGCGAGATCTTTGAGTCGATAGGAGACCTTCTGCGCGGTGTCGGAATCGTCGGCGAAAGAGCCGCTGATCCCTTCGAGAGTAACTTTGTCGATCCGGATCGCCTTGCCTCCTTTCCGGTCCTCCGCCACCGGTTCCTCTTCCTCCGACTCGTCGCTCTGAGCTTCAAACACCTTCAGCTTCTCGAAGGAGAAACTCCCGTCCGCCAGTTTTTTGATGTGCGCTTCCGTGCCGCTGACGCCGATTTCCTTGATATGGATGGTGTCGGAAAAAATCGAGGAGGGGTCCCAATCGATACGGAGGCTGTCGAGGACGAAAAGCTTGCCTTCGCCGGACTCGTCCCCCGGATCGGCGATTTGAACCTCCGTGATGGTAAGGTCGCCCGACCAGACGCTCACTTGGAGATCGCCGACGGAGACGTCGGTTCCGAGGATCTTCGGAAGTTGACTGTTGGCCGCCCATTTGGCGGTCGGTGACAGCAAAAACGTCACAAACACCAAAATGGCGACGACAAGAAGGAGAACGATCCCGAGAAGAAACTTCAGGACGGAGAAACCGCGGGGCTGGAATGTGGAAGTGTGCATGAAGGAAGGAGTTTGGGGGATTATTCTTGTCTGACAAGTTCGCAGAGACAAGGGATTGGCAACAACTGCGTTGCCGGGCGACCCCCTACCCGAAAAGGTCTTTCCGGAGTCCGGTTCCCACGGAGAGGCCGTGCCAATCGGCCCCTTTGAGCGCATGGGGGCGGCTTGCGCGTTTTCCGGGAGGACCGGCTTCGAGCTGTT